>JAMFRU010000049.1 GCA_026224875.1 Acidocella sp. | reverse complement strand
ATTAGCTTTTAAGGGTTTGAAAGGGGCCTCCCATCCAGCTGTTGAAACAGCACGGGCAAGCCCCTTTCAAACCCTTAAGTTACGGGATCCTAAGGGCCTGTGGCCCTTAGCGGGTCCAGGGCAGAGCCCTGGCCTTTTTCCGTGGAAACACCCCGACCCTGGCTTTGCGGACGCCTGCAGCGCGGCTAATGTGGGGCCATGACCTTGCCATTTAAAATTACCATTTGCGGCCTGGCCGAGCTGCGTCAGCATCGCAACGCTCGCGTTACTCATGTGCTTTCCATCCTTGACCCCGAATTTCCCGCGCCCACGGCCTTTGCCGATTATGGGGCGCATAAAAAACTCGAATTGCGCTTCGATGATATCGTCAACGAGCAGGACAAGCTCAAAGCCCCGCAGCCCAAGCATGTGGACGCCCTACTGGCATTCGGCGCCGGGCTGGAGCGCGAGCCGGACGCGCATCTGCTGGTACATTGCCATATGGGCATCTCACGCAGCACGTCCTCCACCGCGTTGCTGGTAGCCCAAGCCGCTCCCGCCATGGAACCCGGCGAGATTTTCACCGAACTGCTAAAAATCCGCCCGCAAATCTGGCCCAACCTGCGCATCATTGAAATGGGCGACGCAAAACTCGGCCGCAACGGCACGATGATCTCAGCGCTGCGCACCCTCTACCGCACCCAGATCGAGCGCGACCCCAACTGGGTGACGGAAATACGCGCGGAGGGCCGAGGACGGGAGATCAATCTCGCCTATTCGTAAGCCTTACGAGGAACTCCCGGTGGTGATGATTTCCACCCGCCGGTTGCTCTGGTTAGCCGTCTGCGCCGGGGTATCGACCAGCAGATCATTCTCGCCGACGCCCTCAACCTGCAGCCGCGCATCAGCAACCCCATATTTTGCATCGAGATAGGCTTTCACGGCCGCCGCACGTTGCAAGGACAGCGCCTGGTTAGTAGCTGGATCGCCAAACGTATCGGTATGCCCGACGATTTTGAAGTTATACCCAGCCAGCTGGGCGCTGCTCAACGCTTCGCCAAGCCCATCAAGGGCGGCCTGATCATCCGGCAGCAGCTCGGCTGAGCCAAGAGTAAAGTCGATATCAAGAGGCCAATGCCGGCGCGGGCACAGCCGGTGCTGCCACTGCCGCCAAGGTCACCGGCGGGGTGGCTGTAGCCACGGCAGGCGTGGTAGCCGGGGTGGCTGGCTTCAACTGGGCGATCAACTGCTGCGAGGTCGGCGCGGATTGCGCCAGAACAACATAGTTAACCGTACCCAGCGCGGTGCTGTCGCCAGTCCAGTCACTTGGGGTGTTCGTCGCCACGCGGATCGCCGCACCAGCCTTATCCGCAGCCACGCCCAGCACGCCCACTTCATGCGCATTCGCCGGATCATGCGCCCAGGCATGATTAACAATCATCACCGCATCCGTGCTCGCTGTCGTCGTATTGCCGAACCCCATGAAGCCCGCATTGATCGTCACCTCATGATACTGAAAGATCAGGCCAGATCAGCATCAATTTGTAGTGATCGGCCAATGCGCCGCGGCCGAGATCCGATTATGCCTGCGCCTGGCGAAGCGCTTCACCGAACTCTTGCGGCGTAGGGCTCTCAGGCCAGCTGATATGTCACGCCCCCACAACGGCAAGCCCCTGTTATCGGCATCACACTCTACCCCTAACGTCCCGCCGGACGCGTCGACCACCAAATGCCAGCCAACAGCACCAATTGAAACGGCAGCCGCAACGTAAGCGACCAATACGGGATAGCGGGGAAATCCGCCGCATGCTGCCACATGAAAACATTCGCCGGGGTCACGGCAATCGTGAGCGCCACCAGCCCCCAGCCGGCCGCACTGCGCGTCCGCGCCACCAATATCCCAACGGCCCCCAGCAGCTCGAACACGCCGCTCACCTGCACCAGCAGGCGGTGGTCCGGAAAAACCGGGGGGATGATTCCGGCAAAAAAATCGGTCAGAAAAAAATGCCCGATGCCGCCGATGAAGAACCAGAGAAACACAAAACCAAGCACCAGACGCCGGCCCATATTATTTAGCCACCCCCGGCAGCCATATGGTGAAAATCGTGCCCTTGCCCATCTCACTATCCACCACCAACCGCCCGCGATGCCGGTTCACCACATGCTTCACAATCGCCAGCCCCAGCCCGGTGCCGCCCACAGCACGTGAGCGCCCCTTATCCACGCGGTAAAACCGTTCCGTAAGCCGCGGTATATGCTCACGCGGTATCCCCGCGCCATCATCGGCCACCGAAATCACCACCCCACCCGGCTCAAAACGCAGATCAGGTGCGGCGGATGCCGTCAGCTTGATCTCGCCGCCGCGTTTCCCATACTTCAAGGCGTTATCCAGCAAATTCGTAAACAGCTGGGCCAGCTGGTCGGCATCGGCTGGGATCCTGGGCAAATTCACCGGCACATCCATGCGCAATGTCACCGCCGCATCCTTCAGCATCGGCTCCATCCCCGCGGCGATGCGTTCAAACACCGGCGGCAGCAGCAAAATCTCTTTCGGCGGCGAGTGCTCGGAAATCTCGATCCGCGACAGCGACAATAAATCCGCGATCACCCGCTGCATGCGCCCGGCCTGCTCGGCCATGATGCCGAGGAACCGCTGCTGCGCCTCCACATCATCGGCCGCCGGCCCGCGCAGGGTCTCGATAAACCCGATCAAACTGGCCAGCGGCGTGCGCAATTCATGGCTGGAATTGGCAACAAAATCGGCGCGCGTCTTCTCCAGCGCCCGCTCGCGGGTGCGGTCGTTCACCAGCATATACACCGGCCCGCCCACGGGGATCATCGTCACTTCCAAATCCCGCGCCATCGGTGCCGTCAGCACCATCTCGCGGCGCACCGGCAACCCTGCCGCCACCGCCTCGGCAAAGGCCGCGCGCATATCCGGGTGGCGCAACAGCGCTGCCGTCTCGTTGCCAAACGCGCTCACCGCACTGTCATTACGCCACAGCATATTGCCCGCACCGTCCAGCTTCAGCAGCGGGTCCGGCAGACGCTCCACCAGCGCACGGTCCTCGGCTGCCTGCGCCTGGCCACGGGCGCGGCCCAGGCGCTCGGCCTGCACCAGCCGCACCGCCTCCTCGCCCAAGGCCCGCATACCAGGCACAAACAGGCCCGATACACTCGGCAGCACTTCAGGGCTGGTCCGCAACGCGCGCAGCAACCGCGTCATCACCACCAGATCGCGCCCCAAAGCCATGCCAAACAACGCCGCCACAACGCCGTAAATGCCCCAGGCCAGCAGCGCATGGCCGGGCGTTAACCCCCCCATCCCGCTCAGCAGCCCGAACATCACCGCCGGCAACAGCGCCAGCGCCACGAAAAACACCACGGCGGCGGGCACGGCCTTCTCGGGCAGCGTTTCGGGCATCACGCTTGTATCACGCGGGCATCACGTCACGGCTGGTTCAGCGTGGCCGGCGCCGGGGAGCTTATGGTGGGCGCGCCGGGCTCAATGGAGAACACCGCCAGCCCCCGCTTCACGCTGCCATCCGGGTTCAGCACCACCAGCCCATCCGTGCCGGTAAACCCGGCCGGGGCAGCCAGCACATTACTGGTATAACCGCCCGAGGCCGCCGCCACCCGCGCCAGTGCCACCGCATCGAACGCCACATCGGCAATCGAGGGCGGGGCCGAGCCATAAGCCGTCTGATACTTGGCATCGAACGCCTGCGCCGCTGCTGGATCGGGAGCCGCATACATCGCCCCCACAAACACACTCTGATGCGCCATATCAGTGGCAATATTCGCCCACGGTGCCGGCCCCAGAAACTGCACCTGCGGCGCCGACACATCGTAATAGGGCAGGAAGTTGGCCAGCTCCGCCAGCGTGTTCTCATCGGTCTCGCCAATGAACAGCGCATTGAAACTGGGCGGCGGGATCTGCTGGTGCTGCAAATCGCGCGCCTTGGCCCGGCCTGCCGGCGTGCCCAGGGCCCTCGCCGCCTTTATCTGATCCATCAGCCCCTGGCCACGCGTACCAAAATCCGAAATCTGGTCCACCGCCTGGTTCACGCTAGAGAACCCCGGCGTGTAAAACGCAATCTGCGGCGCAGGCTCGCTCAGCGTCTGCGTCTCGGCGAGAATCGCGTCGCCCAAATGATGCCCGAACACATTATCCGGCAGCAGTGCCGCCAGCTGTGTACGCCCGGCGTCGGCCGCCACCTGCAGCACGCGCTGCACAGACTGCGCCGGGGTAATGCCCAAGGGCCACACCCCCGGCTGCGCCACCGCGGCGTCATTGGTAAAGGCCAGCATGTTCACCCCAGCGGCCTTGGCCAGAGGTGCCACGGCCTGCGTCTCCGCCGAGGTCAGCGGGCCGACGATAATGCCATCCCCCGCCGCAATCCCGGCCTGGGCAGCAGCAGCCGCACCCGCCGGATTGCCCCCGGTATCGCGAATATCCAGCGGCTGCGCACCGCCGTCCGGCGCCGCCAGTTTGGCCGCGTTCTGCAACGCCTGCCCCACCGGGGCGAGTGGCCCGGTCAGCGGCAGCAACACCAGAATATTGCCGCTGGTCTTCCCGTACCCTCCAGACACCCCGGGCACCGCCTGGCTTGCCGAGGGCGTCAGCGTCTGCGGCACACCCGGGTTCAGCGACGGCGACAGCACTTGACCAGCGCAGCCCGCAAGCGCCAGCGTACTGCTCAGAATCAGGTATGAACGAAGATATGAACGAAGACCCGGCCGGTGGCCAAAACAATCCTTCACAACAACACCCCTCCTCTGCCGGCGATAAATCGGCAATGCCCGCTCTTGTGCTGGTTTCCACGCCCATCGGCAACCTTCAAGATTTTTCCCCCCGCGCCAAGGAGGCTCTAGCCGGGGCGGACGTGGTTTTGTGTGAAGATACGCGGACGAGTGCCACACTCCTGCGCGCCCACGGCATCGCGACTCGCACCCAGGCGCTGCACGAGCATAACGAGCAATCGCGCATCGCCGGGCTTATCGACTCGATGCGCGAAGGCAAACACTACGCCCTCATCTCGGACGCCGGCACGCCTCTGGTCTCGGACCCCGGCTACCGTCTGGTCCGCGCCGCCATCGAGGCCGGCTTAAAAATCTCCGGCATCCCCGGCCCCAACGCCGCTTTGCTGGCCCTCACCCTCTCGGGCCTGCCCCCGCACCCCTTCATGTTCACAGGCTTCCTGCCGCCCAAATCCGGCGCCCGCCAGGCCGCCTTCCAAACCCTCCGGGCCGCCGAAATGGCCGGACTCAGCGCCACCCATGTCTTCTACGAAGCTCCCCACCGCACCGCGGAATTCCTGGCCGACGCCGCCACCGTGCTCGGCCCCCGCCAGGCCGCCGTCTGCCGCGAGCTGACCAAATATTTCGAGGAAATCCGCCGCGGCACGCTGGACGAGCTTGCCACCCATTACGCCACCAACCAGGCCCGCGGCGAAATCTGCATCATCATCGCCCCCGCTCCCGCCGAGGCCGCCACTTCCGCGGATCTCGACACCGCCTTGCGCACGGCTCTGTCCAGCATGAGCGTGAAAGACGCAGCAGCAGCGGTCGCCACCGCCACCGGCCTGCCCAAAAAACAAGTTTACCAGCGCGCGTTGGCGTTGAGCGGGGAACTGGGCCGGGAAGCAAAAGACGGCACGCCGGGCTGAGCTTCAGGCCCTCCAAAAACCACAATACCCCAGAAAACATAAATAAAAATATCGCCGAACTGCCACCTTACAAATGCGTGATTTGCATTATCATCTTCCGTGCCAAAGGCGCTAAGAGACTGTTTCAGAAGTCTCTAAAGGGCGGAAAAGCGCAGCCATCCGCCACCCTCGCTCCCAGCTCAAGGAAACAGCCGCCCCGTCTCCCATCCCTCGGCCGCCTTGGTAAACACCAGCCGGTCATGCAGCCTAAAATCCACCCCCTGCCAGAACTCGAAATAATCCGGCGCCAGCCGCCAGCCGGACCAATAATCCGGCCGCGTCACCGCAACCCCGGCGAATCGCGCCTCAGCCTGCTCAATCCGCGCCTCGAACACCTCGCGCGAAGGCAAAGGCTGCGACTGCGCCGACGCCCAAGCCCCAATCTGGCTCTGGCGCGGCCGGGTTGCGAAATAATCATCCGCCTCCGCATCGCTCACCTGCGCCACCACACCCTCTATGCGGACCTGCCGCTGCAAACTCTTCCAGTGAAACAGCAGCGCCACCTGCGGGTTGCCCGCCATCTCCCGCCCTTTACGCGACGGCAAATGGCTGAAAAACACAAACCCGCGCTCATCCCAGCGCTTCAGCAGCACCACCCGCGCAGCCGGGCGCCCGTCCGCCCCCACCGTCGCTGCAGTCATCGCATTGGGGTCATTTGGCTCGCTGCCCTCGGCCGCAGCCAGCCACTCACCGAACTTTTTAAAGGGGGATTCACTCATCACTCAGGCTCCGGGGTGCAACCGCACTTGATCGCGTGGTAGAGTTTATGTCACCACCCTGCCTAAGCGCCAGCCTAAGCGTGCCAGCCTACGATCGATAGCCCTACGGAGAATACCCCCATGCCTGACACAGAAGCCCAGATCGCCCTGCCACGCGGTACGCTGATGGCCGGCAAGCGCGGGCTCATCATGGGCGTCGCCAACAACCGCTCCATCGCCTGGGCCATCGCCCAGGCCGTCGCCGCCCAAGGCGGCGAGGTCGCCTTTACCTACCAGGGCGAGGCGCTGGAAAAACGCGTCCGCCCGCTGGCCGCTTCCATAGGCTCGGACTTCCTCGTCCCCTGCGATGTCTCCGACGACACCGCCATGGACGATGCCTTCGCCGCCCTGCAGAAAAAATGGGGCAAAATCGACTTCCTCGTTCACGCCATCGGCTTCGCGGACAAAAACTACCTGCGCGGGCGTTATGTGGACACGCCCCGGGATGTATTCCTGCAAGCCCTTGATATCTCCTGCTTCTCCTTCACAGCCGTCGGCCAGCGCGCCGCCGCGATCATGCCCGACGGCGGCTCCCTGCTGACCCTCTCCTACCTCGGCGCCGAACGCTGGATACCGCATTACAACGTCATGGGCGTCGCCAAAGCCGCGCTGGAAGCTTCCGTCCGCTACATGGCCGCCGACCTCGGCCCCGACAACATCCGCGTCAACGGCATCTCCGCCGGCCCCATCAAAACTCTGGCGGCCAGCGGCATCGGCGATTTCAGCTACATCCTCAAATGGAACAAATATAACTCACCCCTCCGCCGCAACGTCGAGCTGGAGGAAGTCGGCGGCGCCGGCCTCTACATGCTCTCCGACCTCTCCCGAGGTGTCACCGGCGAAATCCACCACGTCGACTGCGGCTACAACATCAACGGCATGAAAAACCCCGATGCGCCGGACCTGACGATCGCCACTGAGTAAAAAGGCCAGGGCTCCGCCCCGGACCCGCTAAGGGCCACAGGCCCCAGCGGGGTCGAGGGGCAAAGCCCTCGCCTTTTTCGTTATTCGGCGCTATCCGGCGGGTATGTCGCACAATACGTTTGGTCATCTCTTCCGTGTCACCACCTGGGGCGAGAGCCATGGCCCGTCCATCGGCGCCGTGGTCGATGGCTGCCCGCCCGGCATTGAGCTTTCGGAAGCCGACATCCAGCCGTTCCTGGACAAACGCCGCCCCGGCACCTCGCGCTTCACCACCCAGCGGCAGGAGGCGGACCAGGTTCGCATCCTTTCCGGCGTGTACGAGGGCCGCACCACCGGCACGCCCATTTCCCTGTTCATCGAAAATACCGACCAGCGCTCCAAGGACTACGCCAACATCGCCGCCCAATACCGCCCCGGCCATGCCGATGTGGCGTATGACATGAAATACGGCCATCGCGACCCGCGCGGCGGCGGCCGTTCCTCGGCCCGTGAGACTGCCATGCGCGTCGCCGCCGGCGCTATCGCCCGCAAAATCTTAGGCGCAGGGGTGGTCATCCGCGGCGCCATGGTGGCCATGGGCCCGCACGCCGTCGCTCCCGCGCGGTGGGATTGGGCCGAGGTGGACCAAAACCCGTTCTTCTGCCCTGACGCCATCGCCGCCTCCGCCTGGGAAGCCATTCTGGACACCATCCGCAAGGACGGCTCCTCCATAGGTGCCACGCTGCAAATCGAAGCCGAGGGCGTCCCCCCCGGCCTCGGCGCCCCGCTCTACGGAAAACTGGACGCCGACATCGCCGCCGCCCTGATGAGCATCAACGCCGTCAAAGGTGTGGAAATCGGCGACGGTTTTGCCGCAGCCTCCCTGCGCGGCGAGGACAACGCCGATGAGATGCGCATGGAGAATGGCAAGATCGAGTTCCTCTCCAACCACGCCGGCGGCGTCCTCGGCGGCATCGCCACCGGCCAGCCCATCGTCGCCCGCTTCGCCGTAAAACCCACCAGTTCCATCCTAACGCCCAAACAATCGGTCAGCGCCGCCGGTGAAGACGTGGAGGTCTTCACCAAAGGCCGCCACGACCCATGTGTGGGCATCCGCGCCGTGCCCGTGGGCGAAGCCATGCTGGCCTGCGTGCTGGCCGACCATTTGCTGCGGCACCGGGCGCAGAACGGCTAAACCCGCCAAAGACCCAAAAGGAAATTTCGGGCCGATTGCTGCGTGCTTATGGCAGCTATTAATTGCGTGTGTTACAGACCGGTAACCCCAGTGAAATCAAACAATTACCTTAACCTACCTCGTCACGAGCAGAGTCCTCTTTTATACCGGGTAAATAACGCAAATACGGAAAGACGTTGAGGAGACAGTCGTGCGTAAACTGATTTTAATATCCGGCATCGCCAGCGTAATCTCTTTCACCACGGTAGCCGGTCAAGCCGCAGCAAATACTTCCACCGCAAGCCAGAGCAATTCCGGGTCCGCCGCATACACCCCGCCTGACGCTCAAACGCTCGCTACGCTGCAAAGCACAGCGCAAAACGGAAATGCCGAATCGCAGCATCAATTGGGCAGATATTATTGTTATAAAAAAGACTATGTCGAGGCCAATTCCTGGTTCCTCAAGGCCGCCAATCAAGGCAACGCAAAATCTCAATATAATCTGGGTGAATCATATCAATACGGTCAAGGTGAAACACAAAATTATGCCACCGCGGCCTCATGGTATCAAAAGGCCGCTGACCAGGGATTTGACAAAGCAGAATTTGCCTTGGGAGATTCGTATTATGAGGGGCAAGGTGTGCCAGTAGACTATGCCTCTGCAGCCTACTGGTATCAAAAAGCCGCCGACCAGGGATATGTTGATGCGTATTATAATTTGGGCGTTCTGTTCGCAAAAGGTCAAGGTGTGCCTCAAGATTATACGAGGTCTATATTCTGGTATCAAAAAGCTGCCGCCTACGGCGATGCTGATTCCGAAGACGCTGTGGGGAACAAATATTACAACGGTCAGGGTGTAGCTCAGGATTATAAAACCGCAGCCTCATGGTACCAGAAATCCGCCGCCCAGGGTGAGGCCAACGCCGAATATACGCTCGGCCTTATGTACATCCAGGGCCAAGGGGTGGCGACAGATACTGCGGCCGGCCTAACCCTCATTCACAAATCGGCCGCGCAGGGCAACGACCAGGCACAAAAAATGCTGGCCTCATTGGACAGCCCGGCGCCCGGCAATAACGCAGCGCCTTCTCCGAACGGCAATGAGCCTCAGAATAATGCCGGCTCGCAATCTTCGCAGGGTCAACAGGATAGTGACGACGACCAGCAGCGGCAGATCCAAGAGGAGCAGTACCAGTTGCAACAACAGCAACAGCAAGATCAGCAGCGGCAATGGTGGGACCAGCAGAACGCGGCCGCCGCCGCGCAACAGCAGCAAGAACAGGATAATGCCGCGGCGGACCAACAGCAGCAGGAACAGGAACAACAAGAACAGGAACAGCAGGAACAACAACAGCAGGAGCAGGAACAGCAGGAGCAACAAGAGCAGCAGAACCAGGGAGAGCAGCAGTGAAAAACCATCGGCCACGGAGCACTGGAGCGCAGCGCACGCTTGTGCGTGAGTAAGCCTGCCCTCGCGAAAGCGGGGGGCACGCAGAAAATCGCCGCTAGACGGCCGCCAGAACGGGTTGGTCTCTCAAGTCACCATTGCCGGCCATGCATCGCCATCCTGGGTTGGTCTTGCGCATCATCCGGCAGGTTCATCATTGGAATAGAGAGCAGCCTCTACCCCTTCACTGTACCCAGATTTCCACCCTAAATCCGGCTCAACAACTCATTCTTCTTCGCGTTAAACTCAGACTCCGTCAGCGCCCCGGCATCGCGCAGCCGGGCGAGCTTCTCAATCAGCCCGACAATATCATCAATCGCCAACCGATCCGAACCCTGCCCGACAGGCGCCGGGGCGTAAGATGGCGGGGCATAGACCGGCGGCTCATAAGCCGGCTGGTTATAAGCGGGCACCGCAAAATTCGCAGGCGGCGGTCCACCCAGCCCCCCGCTTAAGCCAGGGCCCGACACCACAGGCAGGCTGTTCACCGCAATCGTTCCAAACTGGCTGCTGAACGTAAGCGAGCTATCGCCGCCCTGCTGCTGGCTCACACCGCCAATGCTGTGGTTCAGCGTATCATACACCGTCACCTGGCCATGGCTCTCAACCGCCAGACGCTGCGGGAACACCGCGTAGCGTATATTATTCTGCCCGCCACTGCTGAACGACACGCCCAGATCGCCCGGCCACCACTGGTTGCTACCGCGTGTCCCCGCAGGTGCCACCGGAAACATCTGTGTATTGGCCAGCGCGTTGGACAATTCATTGCATAAATTATCGACCGTCGCCTTCAGCCCATGGTTGAACATATCGCCCACCATGGTCATGCTGCCGCGCATCCACTGCCCGCCCCCGCCCAGCTCAGGGCAGTAAAACTGCGCCATCGAGCCGCTACCATTGTTCACGGCCACGAGCATCGTCACCACCGCATCCTGGCTTATGCCATAGCGATAGGCGAGGTCATTCACGGCCGTCTGCCCCGCGGGAGTGAGGTTCTGCATAGGTCCGGTCCTAAAATTGTCAGACCGCAACATGCGCCTTCTCGAAACCATTGAACACAGGGCTCACATCATGGCTGCCGCGCCTTACAGAAACTCTTCCAGCAGCACCAGGAACGCCCCCAACTCGTCATGATGTATCCAATGCCCGGCATTCTCGAACGTCACGCAGCGCGCATTCTGGAAGAACGCCGCCCGCCCATCCACCACCGGATCGGACGTCCAGCTCTTCTTCCCGTATAAAATCAGCGCTGGCGCCGTAATCTCACGCCAGTAGAACGAGCCCTGCACGGCAAAATCCTCCGGCGCGAACATGCTCACGCGCGGATCGAACTTCCACACCAGCCCGCCTTCCGCACGCCGCATCCCATGCGTTGCCAGATGCAGCGCCTGTGCGGCCGAGAGCATCGGATTGGTCTTCTGCATCCGCGCCGCCCCATCCTCGACAGAAGCAAAATGCCGCGGCTGCATCAATTTCGCATCGCGCCGCTGCGCAATCCACTCGCGGCTCCGCGCCACCGGGCCTTGGCCATCCCAGTTACTGTAATTATCCGGCGTCGGCCCCAGACTATCCACAAACACAATTTTGCGGATGCGTTCCGGATAAATCCCGGCATAACGCGCCATCACATTGCCGCCGAAACTATGCGCCACCACCGTCACCGGATCAGGCCCCAGCAGCTCCACCATCTCCAGCATGTCCAGCAGATGGTACGGCAACAAATACCCCCCATCCGGCGACCATTCGCTATCGCCATGGCCACGCAAATCCATCGCCACCACATGCCAGCGGTCGCGCAGAGCGCGCGCCGTCCAATCCCAGCTGCGCGCATGGTCGCGCGTACCGTGGATCAGCAGCAGCGTGGGTGCCGCGGCATTCCCCCAATCGAGATAATGAATTTTTACCCCTTGCGAGGTGAAATAATGCGAGCTGGGTTCATCAATATTCGTCATGCACTGAGATTACCCGTACCGCCTTGCACCCGCCACACCCCCACAACAAGAAGCGCCTGCGCGATGCTACCGCACCGACCGGAACGTATCGCGCAGTTCCCTCACAAACAGCTCCGGCTGCTCAAACGCCGCAAAATGCCCGCCTTTCTCCAACTCATTCCAATGGATCAGCTTCGAAAATTTCCGCTCCACCCACCGCCGCGACGGCGTAAAAATCTCTTTCGGGAAAATACTGCATCCCACCGGCACATCCACCGGATTTGCGGCAAACTTCCGGAAACTCTCCCAATACAACCGCGCCGACGACGCCGCATTACCAGGCAGCCAGTACAGCATGATGTTGTCCAGCATCTCATCCAGGCTCAGCACATTGCGCGGATCGCCATCGCAATCGGCCCATTCCGCAAATTTCTCATAAATCCACATCGCCTGGCCCACGGGAGAATCGGTCAGCCCATAGCCCAAAGTTTGCGGCCTGGTCATCTGCTGCCTGGCATAGGCATTGCCGTCTTTAATGTAGCGTTTCTGCGCCGCCAGCGCGTTTTTCTCCGCCACCGTCAAATCCGCCATATCCTCCGGCGCCAGATTGGCCAGCACCAGGTTCAAATGGATACCCCGCAACCCCGGCGGATTAAGCGTGGCAATGGCATTGGTCACCCCGGCACCCCAATCCCCGCCCTGTGCCACAAAATCCTCGTAACCCAACCGCCGCATCAGCGTGACCCAAGCCGCCGCAATCCGCTCCAAACCCCATCCCGGCCCCGCCGGCCTGTCCGAAAACCCATAGCCCGGCAGCGACGGCGCAATCACATGAAACGCATCCTCCGCCTTCCCGCCATACCGCACTGGGTCCGTCAACGGCCCAATCACCTTATGGAATTCAATCACCGACCCCGGCCAGCCATGCGTCAGCAGCAGCGGCATCGCCCCCGGCACGGCCGAGCGTACATGCAGAAAATGGATCGCCAGCCCATCGATAGCAGTACGAAACTGCCCGAAGCCATTGAGCATCGCCTCGCACCGCCGCCAATCGTAGTGTTGCGCCCAATAGGCGCAAACCTCTTGCGCCACGCCTAGCGAGACACCCTGGCGCACATCCGTCTCCCGCTCCGGCCAGCGCGTGCGGCGCAGACGCTCAGCCAAATCATCCAGCAGCGCCTGCGGCACATCGAGGTCCAGCGGCAAAACTTCATCACCCTGCGGCTGAGGCAATTGCAACATCATGCCCCCAGCCTAACCGCTCCAGCGCCGCCCGCTTGACGCCACACGCCATTGCGCTTGAAGCTGCCGACAAACGGGGGAGAACAAAAATGATCATCAACGTCTGCATGGGCACCAAAAATCTGGCGCGCGGCGCCGCCTTCTACGATGCCATCGCCGCCGAACTCGGCCTGGTCCGCTACATGGAAACCGAAAAAGCCATCGGCTGGCGCAATGCTGCGCTGGGCATCGGCCTGGCCATTACCCTGCCCTACGACGGCAACCCGGCGACCGTCGGCAACGGCACCATGGCGTCAATCGGTGCCGCCAACGCTGCCCAGGTGGATAAAATCCACGCGCTGGCGATGGCAAACGGCGGCAGCGATGAGGGGGCCCCGGGCCTGCGGCCGAATGGGTTTTATGCCTCGTATTTTCGGGACCCTGATGGCAACAAACTCAATGCCGTCGCACTGGGATAATGCTACGCTGGCAGCATGAAAAACCCAGCAACCGCACCGATGGAATTGATCATCTCCGCCGAGGATCACAACCTCGCCTGTTCGGTTTTACAAGGGCGTTTTTTCGTCAGCGACCCGCAGCGATTGGTCGCCATGATACCGGATGCGGACGAGGAAGATTCACTTCTATGGAGCCGGTACTACGAACTCGACGATGCCAACTGGCGCATGATCGTGGACTCCTTCACCATCTCCTTCGACACGGCAGGGCTGGAAGGCCGTGATATCACCGTCACCCTGAGCCGGCTGCACTCGCTTTCCAAAGCCCCTTATCTCATTCACAGCGGTTACGAGCTTTTGCTCCTCCTCAACGGCCAGAAAAAACTCGCGCGCATGAGCGATGCCTATCCGCCCATGAAATTCCTCTACGAAGACGCTTTTGAACGTCACGTCGCATCAGGCGCATTGCACCGCGAGGAGGTGATCGAACCTTTCGACAAACCCGCCCGCCAGTGGCTTGGTCATCGCACCGTCTATTATACCAGTCATCGCGGTCACTGACTCTTTGGGCGATTCCCAATTTTGTTTGGCTGTGATTCACTGAGGCGCGCCGATTCGGGTGCGGGAGGTGGGTATGGGTCGGCCGATTGAGATCACGAATTT
>JAMFRU010000048.1 GCA_026224875.1 Acidocella sp. | reverse complement strand
TCCCGCCACCGCGCCCAAAGCTCCTTCTTCTGCGCCGCCGATAAACCAGGCCGACCAGTACGTGCCATAACAACCTCCAAAGAACATCATGAAATCAATCATGTTGCGCTCATCAGTTGAACCCACCCAAGGCTGATTAAATCATTGCCGTCCGAGCCTACGCCATGGCAGAGGACCACCAGTTGTTTGGGCGCGCCCTTGGACGCCGGGCCCCAGCTAGGCCCCGTTAAATTCGACAAAACGTGCTCCCGTAAGTAAACCGTAAATTTGATGGCCGTCTGAAGATGGCCCCGCTTGAAGATGACCTAACGAACGGCGAGCAGCAAGGGAGCGGAAAATGCCATTGGATAGCGGCGGCGGCGGTGGGCGGCGGGAAAGCTCGTTAAACGTGCTGAGTACCGTGCTGGAACCCTGTTCCTACGACCCTATCACCGGCTTCTACCGCGACGGATGCTGCACCACCGGGCCGGAAGATGCGGGCAGCCATACGGTTTGCGTCGAGATGACGGCGGCGTTTTTGGAGCTGAGCAAGGTGCAGGGCAATGACCTCAGCACGCCCAGGCTGGAGTTCGGCTTTGCTGGGCTAAAGCCGGGTGACCGCTGGTGCCTGTGCGCCCCGCGCTGGCAGGAGGCGTTTCTGGCTGGCGCGGCGCCACGGGTTTTTCTGCGGGCGACGGAGATAAGCGCCTTGGAGTATTGCGCGCTGGCGGATTTGAAACGCTTCGCGGCAGATTTGGTGTGAACGGTTTGCCGGTGCGGGCTTTGTTCAGCCGCACCGGCGTTCTGTAGGATTTAATCCTCGGTGGTTTCGCCGTCTGCCGGTGCCGGATCGAACGATTCGTCTGGCGCGTCATGGGATTCAACCGGTGCGTCAGGCTTCGCAGCAGCCTTGCGGCCACGCGGTTTCACTTCGGCTTTCACTTCAGCGGGGGCGGCCTTAGCCGGCTTCGGCTGGGCAGCCAGCTTTTTCTCCAACTGCGCAAGCTTGGCTTCAAGCTCGCCAATCTGTGCCGCGGATGTCTTGGCGGCGCGAACGGCCTCGCGGCTCTTCGTGCGCAATGTGGCGATGGTGTTCTGTGCTTTCTCAAGCTGGGCGCGCAATTCATCCTTGCTGACCACCGGAGCTTTCACAGCAGCGGGCTTTTTCACGGGCGCTGCGGCCTTAACCGGCTTGGCGGTCTTGGCGGCGGCCGGGCGGCCCGGCTTGGTTGCAAGTTTGGCGGCTTTTTTCGGTGCGGCTTTCGCCATGTTTCGGCATTCCTTATTGAAAATCAAGGCCAACACTCAAAGCAAATGCCAGCTGGCCCAGCCCATACAATAACTATGGGCGTTTGAAAACTATTGCAGCGGCAATCGCGATAACGGGATAGGCAGGGCTTAATCGGGACGGCTTAATCTAATGTCATCTTAATTTACCGCCAGAATGGCGCCGGATCGTTCGTGGGTTCCCAAATCACACGGCAACGTCTGATCACATGGAGGAACTCAGTGGCGAAATCTAAATCCGGCCCCGGTAAACTGGCCGAAGCTAATATCGGTGCGGAAAAATTCCTCCGTGGCCAGGGTGGCGAGACACATCAGATCGCGGATGGCGACACACCGGTGCTGACCACGGCCCAGGGCATTCCAGTAGCCGACGATCAGAATTCACTAAAAATCGGACCGCGCGGACCGGTGCTGCTCGAAGATTTTCATCTACGTGAAAAAATCTTTCATTTTGACCATGAACGTATTCCGGAACGCGTCGTGCATGCACGCGGTTTTGGCGCGCATGGTTTTTTTGAAATGACGGACACGACCTTGGCCGGGCTCTCCACGGCAGATGTGTTCCAGCGCGCGGGTGAACAAACCCCGGCATTTGTGCGCTTCTCCACGGTAGCCGGCAATAAAGGTTCGCCCGATGTGGCGCGCGATGTGCGCGGCTTTGCGGTAAAAATCTACACGCAGCAAGGCAATTGGGATATTGTCGGCAACAACATCCCGGTGTTTTTCATTCAGGACGCGATCAAGTTCCCGGATCTTATTCATGCCGCCAAACAGGAGCCCGACCGGGGCTTTCCCCAGGCACAAACAGCGCATGACAATTTCTGGGACTTCATCTCATTGTCACCGGAAGCGATGCATATGGCGATGTGGATCATGTCTGACCGTACGCTGCCGCGCAGTTTTCGGTTCATGGAAGGGTTCGGTGTTCACACCTTCCGGTTGATCGACGCCGCCGGCAAAACCACCTTCGTGAAATTCCATTGGAAGCCGAAACTCGGGTTGCAATCCGTGGTATGGAATGAAGCCGTAAAACTCAACGGGGCCGATCCAGATTTCCACCGCCGTGATTTGTGGGATGCGATCCAGGCCGGCACCCCGGCTGAATGGGAGTTCGGCGTGCAGTTGTTTGACGAGGCGTTTGCCGAATCATTTGACTTCGATGTGCTCGATGCGACCAAGTTCATTCCCGAGGAGCTGGTGCCGGTTAAAATTGTCGGCCGGCTGGTACTGAACCGGGTCGTCGATAATTTCTTCGCCGAAACCGAGCAGGTTGCGTTTTCCACCGGCAACGTGCCGCCCGGCGTCGGCTTCACCAACGACCCGCTGCTGCAAGGCCGTAATTTCTCGTATCTGGATACGCAGCTGAAGCGTTTGGGCAGCACCAATTTCACGCATCTGCCGATCAACGCGCCGAAATGCCCTTTCCATACCTTCCAGCAGGACGGGCATATGGCGATGATCAACCCAAAAGGCCGCGCGAATTATGAGCCCAATTCCTGGGGGCCGGAAATCGGTGGGCCCCGCGAATCCCCCACACTTGGCTACAAGCCCGCGGCTGAGCAGATCACGGGTGATAAATTGCAGGCCAAGGGTGAAAAATTTGCCGACCATTACAGCCAGGCTCGGCAATTTTTCGTCAGCCAGACGCCGATTGAGCAAACCCACATTAAAGACGCCTTCGTGTTCGAACTCAGCAAGGTGGAAACGCCGGCCATTCGCGCCCGCATGGTCTCCCACTTGCTGAACGTCGACAAAACGCTCGCCAAGCTTGTCGCGGATGGTCTGGGCCTGGCTGAACTGCCGAAGCCGGCAACGCCGGCGCGGCCGGTCATCAAGGATTTGCCGCCTTCCGCCGCATTGTCCATCATCGCCAACGGCCCGAAGCGGTTTGAGGGGCGCAAGCTCGGCATATTGGTAACGGACGGTGTGGATGCGAAACTGCTCGCAGCACTTCAGAATGCCGTTGAAGCGGCGGGGGGTGTTTATGAGTTGGTGGGGCCGAAAATCGGCGGCGTTACCTGCACCAAAGGCATGGTTCTGCCGGTCAAGCAGAAGATCAACGGCGGCCCGTCCGTGCTCTACGACGCCGTGGCGATTATCCCCTCGGCCGCCGGCGCGGCGCTGCTGGCGAATGAGGCGACGGCCAAGGACTTCGTGAATGATGCCTTCGCCCATGCCAAATTCATCGCCTATTGTGCCGATGCCATGCCCCTGTTCGACAAGGCGAACATCGCGGCGGATATGGATGCCGGATTTGTCGAACTGACGTCGCCAGCCGATGCCGAGACCTTCATCGCGGCCTGCGGCGAGCTGCGGTTTTGGGAACGCGAGGCGGTGGTCCACGCGGTTTAAAGTGAGGGCCGGGGCAGGAGCCCCGGCCCTCACCTCACCGCCGCACCAACCCGCGTGGCTGGACAACACCGAAATCAAGATGAGTAACCACCCCTGGTGTGGCATCGCAGACCGCCGGCACGGAAGTGCAGCCGACCAGCCCGGTCCAGGGCAGGCCAAGGAAGGGATGGCGGCCGTCTGCATCCTTGCCGCCCATCAGATGGCATTCAAGCGGCGGGTCGCCCTTGATGACCACGCGGTAGCGGGCTTCGCCCTGCTCCCATAGAGGTTCCAGCTCCTCCCCCAACTGCCAGTAGAAATGATAGACGATCAATGGTGCGCCCTCGACCCAGGCGGTCCATTCATAATGCTGGCCGCCGACCATGCCTTTCTTCACCACGCCATGCGGGTGGATGATGTCGTTCTTGGCCTTCGAGACCTCCAGCCTGGTCGTAACCTTCTCGATCGTCTTGCCCAGCCCCGTGGCGATCATCTCCATGGAGGAGTAAAAGTACTTATACGTATCGGGCGAGCGGCGCGGGTTGGCCAGAAGCTCTTCCGGATCGGCGCCGAAACCCATGATCTCGGTATAGATCATCGGGTTGCGAAGTTTATCGATGATTTCGGTGACCTCGATGCAGTCGATCCGGTTCATCAGCCGGGCGAGGGTAAGCGGCAATATGTCGCCGGAGAAGCCCGGATGAATGCCGGCGCCATGGAAGGTGCTGTTGCCCGCGCGGCAGGCCGCCTCGATCTTCGTCGCATCTTCCGGGAACCATTTGTTCGGCAGGAACGGGCCAGCCGTCGAAATGACATTTTTGCCCGAGGCCAGCAGCCGGCAAATGGGGTCAAGAGCCCCAGGACCTGCGGTGGCCGCGAAAAGAACGCAATCGGCATCGAGCGCTATGAGTGCTTCCGCGTCATTTGTCGCGATGATGCCGGTTTTAGGAAGACCGGCGAGATCGCCTGCATCTTTGCCGATTTTCTCAGGATTGGTGACATAGACGCCGACCAGATCGAGCACGGGATTCTCGATAAAATACTTAAGAGCTGCCTTGCCGACGGTGCCGGTGGCCCATTGAATAACGCGATAGGTTTTCTCGGACATAATGATTCATCCTGTTATTTTTAGTTAAGGCCGCGGACCAGCCCGCCATCGACGCGATAATTCGCACCGGTAACGAAGCCTGACCGTGGACTGGCCAGCGTGCAGATAATGAGCGCCAGATCCTCCGGCAGCCCAAGCCGGCCGGCCGGCGGCAGATCGAACACCTTCTCGGCAGCCAGGCGCTGCGTGACTTCCTCAACAGTTAGGTTCTCATTGCCATATTTTTTGCGGCCAAACCGGACCAGCCCGTCCACCGCGATAACGCCGGGCGAGACTGTGTTGACCGTAACGCCGACCCCTTTGAGTGAACCGGCCAGGCTGACGGTGAAATTATTCAACGCGGATTTGGCCCCTGAGTAATCCGCGCCCAGATTGTTGGGCTGCACGGCAACAGCGCTCGAAACATTGATGACCCGGCCAAATTTGGCGGCTACCATATCCGGCACGGCCAGCCGGCACAGCCGCACTGAAGAGAGGGCGTTGGCGTGGTAATTGGAAACATAATCCTCGATGCTGATTTCGATAGGCGACTTCGTTGTATTGCCCGTCGAACTGCCGCCGGCATTGTTGATGAGGATCTCGATATTGCCGCCGAGTGCGGCCCGCGCCTGATCATGAACAGAAGCAGTGCCTTCATCCGTCGAGAGATCGCCAATGGCGACCCCGGCAGCCTTGATGTCCGCCGCGACCTTCTCCGCACGTTCGCGGTTGCGGCCATGCACCACCACGGCGCAGCCTTCGCCTGCCAGCATGCGGGCAATGCCCTCGCCAATGCCGCTGCTGCTGCCGGTAACGAGGGCGCGCCGGCCCTTGAGCTGTAAATCCATTTTGTTCCTACCCTTTAACGTGAGCCCCGCCCTTTGAGAGGCGCGGTATTGCCCGGCAACCATCCCCCAGCGGGCTGGCGGGGTATATTCCCATTTGGGAGTGTGCTGCCCCCGGCATGGATATGATGCCCAACCAGCATTAGAAGCCGCCCGCTAAACATGGTCTAAGACGCGACAAGCGTATGGGGAGACAATCGTGACACTGCTGTTTGTAACCTTTCTTGGTGGCGTGCTGACCATCCTCAGCCCATGCATCCTGCCAATTCTGCCTTTCGTTTTCTCCCGCACGGGGCGTCCGTTTCTCACCAGCACATTGCCCATGCTGGCCGGCATGACGGTGATGTTCGCAGCCATCGCGACACTGGCGGCCGTCGGCGGCGGCTGGGTTGTGCGCGCCAATGAGTACGGGCGGATCGCATCGCTGGCACTGTTGGCGGTGTTTGGGCTGACACTTCTGTTCCCGGCACTATCCAACATCCTTACACGCCCGGTGGTCGCCATCGGCAACCGTCTCTCAGCCTCGGCCGATCAGGGCCAGCGTAGCGAAGTTGTTGGTGCGGCACTTTTGGGCATTGCTTTGGGGTTTTTATGGGCCCCATGCGCCGGGCCCATTCTCGGCCTCGTGCTCACGGGTGCTGCGTTGGAAGGTGCCAGCGCCCATACCTCTCTACTGTTGCTCAGCTACGCCGCCGGCGCCGCCACATCCTTGGCCGTGGCTTTGCTCGCCGGCGGACGGGTTTTCAAAGCGCTAAAACGCTCCATTCCCATCGGCGAATGGGTTCGCCGCGTACTTGGCGCCGTGGTGCTTGCCGCGGTCGCGATTATAGCATTGAACCTGGACCAGGGCTTCCTGACAAAATACTCGGCCGTCAGCACCAACAAGATCGAGCAATCCCTGCTCAACCGTTTTGGCGAAACGCCCAAGCCCGCCGTGCCGCCTACGACCGCCGGTAATTATCCGCAGTTCCCGCCGCTGGATGGCGCCGTCACCTGGCTTAACTCCCCGCCGCTGACGCCGCAGGAACTCCGGGGCAAAGTCGTGCTGGTGGATTTCTGGACCTATTCCTGCATCAACTGCCTGCGTTCGCTGCCCTATGTCATGGCTTGGAACGCGAAATATCACGACCATGGCCTGGTGGTGATTGGCGTGCATTCGCCGGAATTTGTCTTCGAGAAAGACCCCGCCAATGTCGCCACGGCAGTCAAGCAACTCGGCATCACCTATCCGGTCGCTGTGGATAGCAAGCTGGCGATCTGGCAGGCGTTCAATAACGAATATTGGCCGGCGGAATATCTGATCGACGCCGACGGCAACATCCGTAGCCAGAGCTTTGGCGAGGGCGATTACGCGGCCTCCGAAGTCAAAATCCAACAATTGCTCGCAGCGGCCGGCAATAAGAATGTGCCCACCGGCATCGTTAACCCCGCAGCCGGCGGTGCGGAACAGGCGGCGGACGGGCAGGACATGGATTCCCCCGAAACCTATGTTGGCTACAACCGCGCCCAGAATTTTGCCTCGCCACAGCCGATTTCGCCGGATGCCGTGGCCAATTATACTTTGCCAACCGCCCCGCAGCTCAACAGCTGGGGGCTGCAAGGGCAATGGAATGACGGCGGTGAAGAGGCGGTTCTGAACGCTGCCCCAGGTGCCGTGCTGTTCCGCTTCCATGCACGGGACCTGCATCTTGTGCTGGGGCCGGCCGCCGGCAATCACCCGGTACGGTTCAGGGTGCTTATCGATGGTGCCGCCCCCGGCATAAACCATGGCACGGATACGGATGCGCAAGGCTATGGCACCGTCCAGGACATTCGGCTTTACCAGCTGGTGCGCCAATCCGGCCCGGTGCAGGACCGGACTTTTACCATCGAGTTCCTGGACCCCGGCGTGCAGGTGTTCTCCTTCACCTTCGGGTAATGCAGTGTTGCTGCTGCGTCACGGCTTCATGTACACTGAGGCAGTGACGCAGCAGATTCGACCATGCGGTGCTGCCGACGCAGATTAGAGGCGACACATTGCAAGTGCGGCTGGACCCGGCTGTTTCACCGGAACGATGCGTCGAGGCTTTAACGGCGGCTGCAAGGTCATGCCCCATCGTGTTGGCTATCCCCATGCCAAAAGTGGCGTGTACCAGCCTGAATGGTGATGGATCCGTTTATGAACTGAGCTTCTCCGTGGCAGCCAGCTGACCAGTGCCAAACGCGAGCTTTTCACGGAAATCCATCGCCAATTGCGTTTCGCCGGCATCGCCTTGAGCATTCCGGGGAACACGCCCGTTCCGGCCCCAGCAATTCCGTCGCCAGCCGATCTATTGCAGCAATCGGATATGTTCGGCGGGATTGAACAGACGCAGCGCAATTTTCTGGCGAGCCATCTGGACAGGGGTGCCATTGCTGCCGCTATCAAACTGCAGCCGGACCTCGCCCATGGGCTGGAAGCCTTGGTGCAACGGGGGCAGGCGCCCTTGCGCAGGGATGCCGCCGCGCATGATGAAGAGAAGCGGATAAAACCCGAGATGTTCCTCTCGGGCTTACGTAATTTCATCCATGTACTGCAAAGCCGCGTCTAATGGGGGCCTGGGATATTCAGCAGACCCGCCTATCGATTTCCGCGAAACCATGGAGCGGACGTAATCAGACGTACTTGCCAGAGGGCGCTGCGGCTCCAACATAAGAGGTATGAATGATGCCCCCGGCTACCCTGGTATAACCCCCCGCTGGACCTCCAGCGCCAAGGATGGCGTGGGTACCGCGCTCTCGCCCCGCAGTGCGGTGTGGTTTACGCATAGCCATGGCATATTGAACGAGATTTATTATCCCGCCGTCGATAGAGCCTGTACCCGAGATTGCGGGCTGATCGTAACCGACGGCATCGCCGGTGGGTTTTTCGCGGAGGAAAAGCGCGACACCATAAGCACGGTGCAGCGCGATGCCGATGGCGTGCCGGGATTCACCATCACCAACACATGCCGCGAAAACCGCTTCGTCATCGAAAAACAGATCATCGCCGACCCTGTGCGTGATTGCGTGTTGCAGCGCATACGGCTGATACCAGCACCTGGGGTAACCGGCTTGCGGCTGTTCGTGCTGCTGGCACCACATTTGGTAAATGGCGGTGCGCATAACACCGGCTGGACCGGCGATTACAAAGGCGCGCCGATGCTGTTCGCCAGTGGCGACAGCACCTCGCTCGCCCTTGCCTGTTCCACGGGATTTACAGCATTAAGTACGGGATTTGTCGGCACCTCCGATGGCTGGCAGATTTTGCGGCAAAACGGCGTTTTGGCCGAAGCATATACGCGAGCAGCCGACGGTAATATCGCCCTGACCGCCGAAATTGACGCAACCCAACCGGCTTTGCTGGCGATCGGTTTTGGCCGCACACCGGCGACCGCAGGCTTTCAGGCGGCGTCCAGCCTAAAGCATGGCTACGAACGCGCGGCACAGGCCTACAGGGAGAACTGGCAGGGCTGGCAAAGCGGGTTGCAGCCGCTCGACCCGGTGCAGCAGACCACGCCGCATAATTATTACCGCATCAGCACCACGATACTACGCTGCCATGAAAGCCCGCTGTTTCCCGGCGGCTCGATTGCCAGCCTGTCAATCCCCTGGGGCGCGTCCAAAAGCGATGATGATCTCGGTGGATATCATCTGGTCTGGCCACGGGATTTGGCGGAAACCGCCGGTGCCCTGCTGGCTTGCGGGGCGTTGGATGATGCCAGGCGCACGCTGGATTATTTGCGCGTGATCCAGGAGGCCGATGGCCATTGGAAGCAGAACACCTGGCTCGATGGCTCGGCCTATTGGGGCGGCACGCAGATGGACGAAACGGCGTTCCCGATTCTGCTGCTCGATCTGGCGTTCCGGCATGGCGCGGTGGCGGAAAGGGAGCTGGCGGAATACTGGCCGATGGTGAAAAACGCCAGCGCCTTCATCATCAATAACGGGCCGGCGACAAGCCAGGACAGGTGGGAAGAAAACGCAGGCTATACGCCGGCGACAATCGCGGTGGAAATCGCCGGTCTGCTGGCCGCGGCTGATCTGGCGGAGCGGATGGGCGCGCTGGATATGGCAAGGTATTTGCGCGAGACCGCCGATGGCTGGAATGCGGGCATCGAAAATTGGATTTACGTTACGGATACGGAGCTTGCCAAAACCTGCGGCGTGGCCGGGTATTATCTCCGCCTTTCAGGTGCGGCGGCGCATGATTTATCCATGCCGGACCACGGGCGTGTCATGGTCCGCAACCGCCCCGCCGGAGAGGCGGATATGCCAAGCGATGCGCTGGTGGGCCCCGATGCGTTAGCACTCGTGCGATTTGGCCTGCGCGCGGCCGATGACCCGCGGATTCTCGATACGATCAAGGTCATCGATCATTTGACGAAAGTAGAACTGCCACAGGGGCCGGTCTGGTATCGATACAATAACGATGGCTACGGTGAACATCATGACGGCCGGCCCTTCGACGGTACGGGACATGGCCGCGCCTGGCCGCTGCTCACCGGTGAGCGCGCGCATTATGCCGTGGCCGCCAACAACATGCTTGAGGCCGAACGGTTGAGGGAAACCATAGAGGGTTGCAGCAGCGAAGGCGGCCTGTTGCCTGAGCAAGTATGGGATGCCGAGGATATTCCCAGTTGCGAATTGTTCCGCGGGCGCCCGAGCGGGTCGGCCATGCCGCTGGTCTGGGCGCATGCCGAGTATGTGAAATTACTGCGCTCGCTGCGGGACGGCGCGGTGTTCGACCTGCCGCCGCAGACGGTGCAACGTTATCTCGTTGAGAACACCCAGCCCCGCTGTCTGGACTGGCGTGAGGATTGGCGGCGGAGCCAAATACCGGCGGGGCAGATATTGCGCGTGGCGCTAAATTCTGCCGGCATCGTGCGTTGGTCTCATGATCATTGGGCAACCATGCAGGAAACGGCGACGCAAGATACCGGGCTGGGAATTTATATTGCTGATTTACAAACGGCAGCGCTTCCGCCTGGTACTTTCGTCATCTTCACCTGGCGCAATGCTACAGGCCAGTGGCGCGGTAGTGATTTTACCGTTTCCATTGCTGAATCAGAATAGTCTCACCGCTTAAGTAGATAATCTAGGGCACGGTCAATATCTGAATTCGGCTCGATGATCACCAACCGGCGGGCTTGCTGCTTACTGGAAGTTGAAAGAACCTGTCCGCCTTTTGGGCAGAGCGAAAAACAATCCCTCTTCTCCAAGACGACATCCGCCCCGCAGGCAGTATGAATAGCATTTTTTAACCGCTTGCGGAGCGCCTTGCCATCATCACCGAGTTTGCGGCAGCATTTGCTGCACATAAATACGGTATCCGCGAACGGCTGGCGCATTGGCGTTTCAAACGGCGTGGCGCTGGGATCGAGTGATCTGGAAATCTCGGGCTTTTCCATGGTCAGCCTTTTTAGTGGTGATAAAGAATTGGCAAAAGACTACGCTGCGTCAAGGCATTATATTCAAAATAGAATGTCGATTAATGTCCGTGTAACATCGTGGGGTGGGCCGGTCGGGTGAACATATGCGGGACCTTGTATGCGCCGCCGATGGCGCCACCTGGTTAGATAACCCGAAAGAGGTAGAAAAGCCGCAAAGAATGATCATGCAGGGATAAACTGCACCGCCAATCAAAATTTTTTGGCAGATCGCAAGATTAAACTTTGTCATGGTTGGCCTGACGGGCATTTCACTTGATTGAATGCGCTCTGAAGTTGATTAAATATCGAGTATGAATCCTGCATCCGTTGTCGTAGCTATTCCGGTTAAAAATGCAGAGGCGCAGCTTGGCGCTTGCCTTAACTCACTTGGTGAGCAAACGCGAAAATTTGATAGGCTGGTGCTGCTGCTGAATAATTGCACGGATGCAAGCTTGGGTGTTTGCAATCGGTTTGCCGCCCAGCTGCCGGGCGTGGAGGTTTTCGAAAAAACCCTCAGCGGCAGTCTGGCCTCGGCGGGTGAAGCCCGCAGGCTGGCTCTGCATTATGCCGCGGCTCCTGGTCCGGACAGCATTATTCTCACTACCGATGCCGATGCGGTATTGGAAGGATCATGGATCGAGAAAAATATGCGCGAAATCGAAAACGGCGCGCAAGTGGTTTGCGGCATGACGAAAACCGATCCGCTGGATGCCGGAAATCTTCAGGATGCGCTGCATCTGGACCATATGCGCGAGCGGGTTTTACTCGATATTCTCGACGAGATCGCGCATCTGGTGGACCCCGACCCAAATGACCCATGGCCGCGGCATCAGCAGCAATCGGGCGCCAGCATTGCGGTAACCCGGGATATTTTCTATTTGGCCAGCGGCATGCCGCATGAAGCCACGGTTGAGGACCAGGCGCTGGTGGAGCGGTTGCGGCTGGTTGATGCGCGCATCCGCCATGCGCCGGATATTGTCGTCAACGTCTCCGGGAAACCGGCGCGCGGCATGGGCATTGTGGAGGCAACCAGGCGGCGGATGCGCCAGCAGGATGTGCTGGCCGATGAAAAACTCGAACCGGCCATCGATGCCTTGCGGCGGGCCACGGCGCGGGCGCGCCTGCGGGAAGTGCGGCAGGGGCGGGAGAATGAGGGCGCGCTGGCGCAGGATCTCCTCATAGACCCGGCCGAGATGCGGCGGATTCTCGAAGCCCCGTTCCACGGCCAGGCCTGGGCAGCGGTTCAGGCGGCCAGCCCGGTATTGCGCTACCGCCGCCGCGTGGCGTTCGCCGGCCTCGACCGTGAAACGCGCATTGCCCTTGAGCTGCGCGACAGGCTGCGGATTGAAAACCAGGCCGCCGAAGGACCGCAATACGCCGCAAGACCGGATGCATAGACCGCAAGCGTGCTCCCACCGCATAACAGCAGTCTAGCCGCAAGCTTGCCGGGCCTGCCGCGGGCCTATACCGGAGCAGGGCGAATACAAGGAATTGCTGTGACCTCTAAATCATCACAAAGCGCCGGGCTGGCGTTACTGGCTCTGGCCATGGGCGGCTTTGCCATCGGCACCACGGAATTCGGCACCATGGGGCTGCTGCCGTATTTCTCGCATTCATTTGGCATCAGCGCGCCACAGGCGGGGCATGTCATCAGCGCCTATGCCCTGGGCGTGGTGGTTGGGGCGCCGGTTCTGGCGGTGTGTTTGGCGCGCCTGTCGCGCCGCAACGTGCTGGTCGGGCTCATGCTAGCCTTTGCCGCCGCCAACGGCTTGAGCGGCTTTGCGCCAAGCTACCATTGGATGCTGGCCTTCCGCTTTGCCGCCGGCCTGCCGCATGGCGCCTATTTCGGCGTGGCCTCGCTGGTCGCGGCCGAACTCGTCCCGCCGGCCCGCCGCGCCCAGGCCATCGCCCGCGTGCTGCTGGGGCTCACAATAGCCACCATCATCGGCGTGCCGATGGCGAATTTCATCGGCCAGATCGTCGGCTGGCGCTGGGCCTTTGCTTTGGTGGCACTACTGGCGCTCGCCACCTCCCTCATGGTGCTGCGCGCCGTGCCGCTCATGCGTGTAACGTTGCATGATGCGGCAAGTCCGTTGGCCGAGCTGGCGGCATTACGGCGCCCGCAGGTCTGGCTGGCGCTGGGCATGGGTGCCATCGGCTTCGGCGGCATGTTCGCGGTTTACACCTATCTCGCCTCAACCCTGCTGCTGGTCACCCAAACCTCCGCCACCATGGTGCCCATCATGCTGGGCATATTCGGTATCGGCCTCACGGCGGGCAATCTCATCAGCGCCTGGTTCGCCGATAAAGCGCTTATGCCGACCGTGGCCGTGGTGCTGATCTGGACGGCGGCAGCACTGGCCCTCTACCCGTTCATGACGCATGCGGTGTGGAGCATGGCGCTGGCGGTGCTGCTCATCGGCGGCGGCGGCGGGCTGGCAACACCATTGCAAGCGCGGCTGATGCAGGTGGCCGAAGGGGCGCAAACCCTGGCCGCGGCGCTCAACCATAGCGCCTTCAATTTCGCCAACGCGCTGGGCCCATGGCTGGCCGGCATGGCCATCGGCGCCGGGTACGGCTGGGGCTCCAGCGGCTGGGTTGGCTGCGGCCTGGCGCTTGGCGGCCTGGTACTATGGGTGGTGGCTGTTCTGGGCGACAGGCGCGCGCAGGCAGCGCTCAGCGCCCCGGCGCCTGCCCAATAACGGCCCAGAGCGGGTCGCCGCTTGGCGGCATGGCGGCGCGGGCGCTTAAGGTTTCAAACCCCGCCGCCTGCATATAGGCCCCGACCAGCCGCTGCTGCTCCGCCCCGCTCATGGCCTGCCATATAGCCACCGCCTTGCTCGGAAAGCAGCGGTTGGAGAAGGTCACGATAAATGGGGCCCCCGGCCGCAATACACGCAACACCTCCCGGAACACTTCCACAGGGCGCTGCAGATATTGCACAGACACGCATATCCCGACGCCATCGAACGTGCTGTCCACGAACGGCAATGCTGGGTTCGCATTAAGGTCCTGTACCATACGCACGGTCAGCCTTGGGTTGGCTTCCAGCTCTTGCCCGTTCATGCCAAGCCCGGTCACGCTGCGATATTCCACTGCCTGCGGCAAATGACTGACCCAACTGCTCATCAAATCCAATATACCGCCACCCGCAGGCAGCAACTCTTGATAAAGGGCGGTAACAGCAGCAATGGCACCGTCATCAATATGGTTAACGAAGCGCAGCTGCGCATAGAACGCCGCATCAGGCGCGATATCAGCTTTGTGGAAGGCAGAAGCGGGCAAGCCCGGAAGCTGTTCGTTGGCAGGCAGGTCAGATATCTGTTGCATAACAATCCATATACCGCAGCTGCCGCCCAAAGACATAAAAAGCCAACAAATTTGGGGCAGTCTCAATACCGCACTACATACCGATGCGTTGGAACTTCCGGAACCAGGCTAAAACCGGGCGCAAAGGAGATGGGCATGACGAATGAGCCGGATATCGCCATCATCGGCGCAGGAGCCGCCGGCATAGGTGCGGCCCGCCGCCTCGCCGGCAGTGGCCTCTCCGTGCTCATACTGGAAGCTCTACCCCGCACCGGCGGCCGCGCCTGGACGCAGGAGGTCAACGGCATCTCAGCCGATCTCGGCTGCGCCTGGCTCCATTCGGGCGATCGCAACCCCTGGACGCTGATCGCCGAGCAATCCGGCTTCACGGTAGACCGCCGCACCGCCGCCTGGGACAGCCAATATCACCATCTCGGCGTTTCAGCCGCGGATTGGGCCGAGGCCCAGCAGGCGTTCGACACATGGAGCGAACGCATCGCCACATCCCCACCCGCCAGTGACATCGCCGCCGAAGCGTTAGAGCCCGGCGGAAAATGGAACGCCTATCTGCAGGCCATGAGCGGCTTCATCAGCGGCGACGAGCTCGAACGCATTTCCGCCCGCGACTATGCCGCCTACGACACCGCCTCAACCTATTGCAACTGGCGTCTACCCTCCGGCTACGGCACGCTCATCACCGCCAGCCTGCCGCCGGATGTGGAGCTGTGCCTGAACACGCCCATCGAGGCCGTGGAATTGACCGGGCAACGCATCGCCCTGCGCACCCCAGCCGGTACCTTGCGCCCGCGTGCCGCCATCGTCACCGTCTCAACCAACATGCTCGCCGGCAGCACCATCATCTTTCCCTCCGCGCTGGACCCATGGCGCGAGGCCGCCACCCGCTTGCCGCTCGGCAATGACGAAAAACTGTTCCTCGAGATCACCGGCAAGAGCCCCTTCGCACCCGAAAGCCATGTCCTGGGCGACCCCTTCGACCCCGCAACGGGCAGCTACTACATCCGCCCCTTCGGCCGCCCGGTCATCGAGGTTTTCCTGGGCGGTGCAGGTGCCCGCGCCGCGGCGGCGGACGGGCCCGATGCCGCTTTCGCCCGCGCGATCGACCAGCTCGTAAAATTGTTCGGCGCCTCGGTACGGACCTGCCTGCGCCCGCTCATCGCCTCCAACTGGGCCGGAAGTTCCACAATCGGCGGCGCCTACAGCCATGCCCTGCCAGGCCAGGCGGATGCGCGCATGGTTTTAGCGTGCCCTTACGACAACCGGCTGTTCTTCGCCGGCGAGGCAACACACCACAACGATTTCTCAACGGCCCACGGCGCATTCTTAAGCGGGCAACGAGCCGCCGAAGAAGCGCTCGCGGCCCTCACACCGGCCCGGCGTTAGGCGTATTTATGTGAACCGAAGCCGTAACGACATAGCCAGATCTATGGCGCAACGGACTTCGTCACTTCCCGCAACTTCTCCAACACTTTGGACAGCGTATAGGGTTTACCCAGGAAAATCATCGGGGATTTAAGCTTGCTCAATCTTTCCGTCAGCAGGAGCCCATAGCCGGACGTGACGATAACGGGCATGCGTGGATTATCCTGCCGGATTTTCTCCACAAGCCCAACACCATCGAGCAGACCAGGCATCTGCACATCGGTGAATACGACACCAATATCATGTGGGCGCCGCATTAAACTCATTGCCTCATCGCCGTCTTTGGCTTCCACCACATCATACCCAGCATCCCGCAGCCCCTCGACGGTGACTTGCCGGATGATTTCATCATCCTCTACACAAAGAATCCGCAGGTGTTTTGGCGCCATGGATTATATGTAGCATCAAGTTTTCCGAATATCGCATTGTTACCGCGAATTCTTGCGGGTGACAGTTAGGGGACAGATACAGCTAACGAGAAGGTCACGATCCGCGAGGCGAATGATCCTTTAACTTGACCGCCTCACGCCTATTTAAGGGGGATGGCAGCATCGTTGTGATTATTAATTTAATGAAATGTCAGCGATGGCGTGACGAAGGATCTGTTGATGGCGATTGAAGCTGATGCCGCGCTAGATTGCCCCGAGGGCAACGGCAAAACCAGAAAGCCGCAGACGATCGCGGGTGTGTTCGGGCACATCGCGCAGATGGCCTCGCAAAAACTCGGCCATCCCGCAAGCTTTGTTGTCGCGATTTCGCTGGTGATTATCTGGGGGGCATCGGGGCCGATTTTCAAATATTCGGATACCTGGCAGCTGGTGATCAATACCAGCACCACCATCGTGACGTTCTTGATGGTGTTCCTCATTCAAAACACCCAGAACCGTGATATGACAGCGCTCCATCTGAAGTTGGACGAGCTGATCCGGGCAAATGCCGGCGCGCGCGATGCGCTGCTGACCCTCGAAGATATGACCGAGGCGGAATTGAAATCTCTAAAGGTTAATTTCGCCGACATCGCCTCTCGCTCGGGCAATAGCGGCGGCGAGGCGGACAGTGTAAAAGAGGGTGATGGTCCTTAAATCCAGATTGCTCCTGGCCGTCACTGAGAATTGGATGTGAGCATGGCGACAATCGCGCAGGCATGGAATATCCATACTGAAATCAACCAGATACTTCCCTTAGCGATACCCGCCGCCACACGCGTGATCGGCGCCATACTGATCCTCTTCGCCGGCATCTGGCTGTCGGGCAAGAGCGAATATCTCGCCGCCAAATTCCTGGCCCGGATGCGCCATTTCGATGAAATGCTGCGGGATTTCTTCGCCAGCATCGTCCGCTATTTTGTCCTCATGGTCACGGGGCTGACGGTGCTCTCCCAATTCGGGATTCAAACCACCAGCCTTGTCGCCATCGTCGGTGCCGCCAGCCTCGCCATCGGCCTGGCGCTGCAGGGCACGCTCTCCAATCTTGCTGCGGGTGTCATGCTACTTATCTTCCGGCCCTTCCGGCTCGGGCACCATGTACAGGTCGGCGGCAACGACGGCATCGTCAAAGCGCTCACTTTGTTCTGGACTGAGGTTATCACCGCCGACAATGTTCAGATCATCGTCCCCAACAGCCAGGTCTGGGGCCAGGCCGTCAAAAATCTCAGCATTTATGCGGCCCCCGCGGTAACGGTGGAGGCGCGTTTTCCGGTCGTGGACACATCATTATCCAGCGCTAAACTCCAGCTGCAGGGTGTGGTCGCGGCACTGCCCGCCGTTGCCAAAACCCCGGCACCTTTAATTTTAGCGGATCGCTCACCAACAGATAACACGCTGCAGCTCGTGGTGAAATTCACACCCGCCGGCGATGCCAATGCCGCGAAAAGCGATGTCATCGAGGCAGTTGTTAAAGAGCTCGGCGCCATGCCGGCTCCGGCATAGGCAGGAGGCTGGAATGTCGCATATACTTGTTTTCTACGGCTCATACCGTTCCGATAGAATGGGCATCCGCCTGGCCGATTATCTGACCACACAATTTACCTCGCGGGGCGACAAGGCCGAGTTGATCGACGCCAAAGATATAGGCCTGCCCATGCTCGATCGCATGTACAAGGAATTCGCCCCCGGCCGCGCGCCCGAAGCCATGCAAAAACTGGCGCAAAAAATCAAAGCAGCAGATGCGTTTGTTTTCGTAACGGGCGAATATAATTGGGGCATCCAACCCGGCCTTAAAAACCTCACCGATCATTTTCTCGAAGAATGGTTCTGGCGCCCCGCCGCCATTGCCAGTTATTCCGCCGGCCGCATTGCCGGTGCACGCGCCAACACCGCCTGGCATGGCGTACTATCGGAAATGGGAATGGTGGTAATCTCCAGCACCATCACGGTCGGCCCCATCGGCCAGACGCTCGACCAGCACGGCACACCGCAAGGCGATGCAGGTGCGGCACTTACAAAATCATTCGGCAGATTTGCCGATGACCTCGCCTGGTGGACCGAAGCAGCAAAAACACAGCGCGCAAAACAGCAACCGCCTTACTAAACCTTCTGGTGTCGTTGCTTAATGTTCAGCGGCCGGCCACTGGTACGGCCATCTTCCTGCGCCCATTTATAATATGTCGTTCAAGCAGAGGATACACATATGATCACAAACAGCCCCGCGGGCCTTCTCCTCTTTACCGAAGCCCTGGCGAAGACCCTCATTCACAAAGGTGTTTTCGAGCGCTCGGAACTCGTCAAACAGCTTGAGAAAATCCGCGATGACAAGGACCGTCCGCCGGCCGATCAGACGGCTGTCGCCGCGGAGGTTGACATGATGATTACCAGGGTTGGTAAGCTCTAAGCTGAAGCGGGCAAGACAATAAAACGGCCGGGAGAAATCTCCCGGCCGTTTTATATTGCGCGTCTGTTCCAGTCATGCCGGCGCATCCCGCAGCTAATATGAATCATAAACTCTCGTTATGTTTCATAACATCTCTTAAAACGCCCGCACCCGCTGCCTAATTCACAGTTAAGCAATAGCTACAATCACGGAAGGAACGCAGCATGCCACGTTTTGCCTATATCTCGGCCATCATCCTCAGTCTCGCCATCGCCGCACCGGTCCTGGCCCAGTCCACATCCAACGCGCCGGACGGCGGCACGGGCGTCGCCACCACCCCGCAGACGCCCGGCATGGCAGGGACCTCATCGGATTCCGGCAACATGTCCACCGGTGCCAGCAGTGCCGCCATTGGTACGGGCAACACCGATAAACAGGGCACCATGGCACCGCAGGTGCCCGCGCACACCAGCACCGGCACCACCGGTGCCAACCCGAATGTCCCGGGCGCCAACACCACTCCCTGATTTGCAGCACGTCACCCTATGCCTCTACACTTGGGTAGAGGGTCAAAATGACGGCAGATCAGCAACAAACATCACCAACGGTACGGCGGCGCCGGACTTTGGCCGTCAGCCTGCTGGTACTCGCCGGCTGCGTGAATTATTTCGACCGCTCGGCGGTTGCCATAGGCAATCCCGCCATCCGCGCAAGCCTGCACCTGAGCTACGCGCAGATGGGCCTGCTGCTCTCGGCCTTCGCCTGGGCCTATGGCCTGGCTCAACTCCCCGCTGGCGCGCTTATCGACAAATTCGGCCCACGCCGCGCCCTCGGCGCCGGACTCGTCCTATGGTCGGCAGCCCAGATCAGCGCGACTTTCGTCACCGGCCTCGGCCCCTTCATCGCCGCGAGAGTAGCACTGGGCTTAGGTGAATCGCCAATGTACATCGGCGGCACGCGCGTATGTGCAGACTGGTACCGCTTAAGCCAACGCGCTCTGCCCATCGCCATTTTCAACGCCTCCTCGGCGCTCGCCCCGGCACTGGCACCGCCGCTGCTCACCGTGCTCATGCTCGCCTTCGGCTGGCGTGTAATGTTCCTCATCGCCGGCCTCGCCGGGCTCGTCGTCGCGATATTATGGCTGCTGTTCTACCGCGCGCCGGAAGAAGCCGGAATCCCGCCCGCGGAAATCGCGCAACTCCGCTCCGAAGACCGTGAGGATACTGCTGAAGGCTCGCGCATCCTCTGGCTGCTCCAATTCCGCACTACCTGGGCCATGTTCTTCGGGTTTTTCGGCGTGGTCTACATTTCCTGGCTCTACGCCACCTGGCTGCCGGGCTATCTCGAAACACAGCGCCATCTCTCGGTCGCCAGCGCCGGCTTCTGGTCCGCCGTGCCGATGGTCGCAGGCTTCATCGGCGCCGTCGCAGGCGGGTTCTTTGCCCGCGCTTTGGGGCGCATCATGGCGCCGGGCCCGGCTTGCCTTGCTCCCATTGTAGCGGGCATGGTGCTCGCCGGCGTCTGTACCATCGCCGCCGCACTTGTCTCCGGCATGGGCCCCGCCATCGCGCTGATGTCAGCAGGTCTGTTCGGCGCCAACGTCGCCTCCAGCTGCGGCTGGGCTTTGGCGGCACTCATCGCGCCCAACCGCTCGGTGGCAACGCTGGAGGCCGTGCAAAATATCGGTGGTTCGCTCGGCGGCACATTAGCGCCATTCATCACCGGCCTCGTCGTACAAAGCACCGGCTCGTTCGTGCCGGGCTTCATGCTGGGCGGCGTCATCTCTCTCTCCAGCGCCGTTATTTACGGGCTCTGGGCGCGGCAACCGCTTGGGAGCCTGGCTAACGCGCCAGCCGCAGCCCAGTGAGTTGCCAGCGTGCCGTGGCGGGGAAAAAATTGCGATAGCTCGGCCGGCTATGCCCGGCCGGTGTGGCCAGCGAACCGCCGCGCAGCACATACTGGTTGACCATGAACTTGCCATTATACTCGCCAACAGCCCCCTCCGCCGCGCGAAACCCAGGGTAGGCGGCATAGCTGCTGCTGGTCCACTGCCAGGCGCACCCAAACAGCTGCGGCAGATGCGGCGCACTACGGGCGGCATGTTCCCATTCCGCCTCGGTCGGCAGCCGTGCTGCGGCCCATTGCGCATAGGCACTGGCCTCGAAATACGAGAGATGCAGCACCGGCGCGTCCAAGTTCAACATCCGGAGCCCGGCCAAAGTAAACTGCTTCCAGCCGGCTTTCGTCTCATGCCAATTCAGCGGCCCGGTAATGTTCTGTGTACGAATAAAATCCCATCCTTCGGAGAGCCAAAGCTCATGGGTCTGATACCCGCCATCCTCCACAAAAGCCAAATATTCCGCATTGCTCACAAGTTCAGTGGCGAGCGCATAGGATTCCAGAAACACCCGGTGGCGCGGCAATTCATTATCAAAACAAAACGCCGTGCCATCATACCCAATATGCGTGAGCGAGGCGGAAAATTCCTGCCAGCCAGGGGAGGGGGCAGATGCCGGGATAGAAACATCCTCGCTATAGGCAGGAAGAAGCGGGTTTTGTGCCAGCAGATGCAGCACATCCGTCAGCATCAGCTCCTGGTGCTGCTGCTCATGCTGCAATCCAAGCTCGCAGAGCACGGCAAATTCCGCCGGCATCGGCCGCGCGCATAAAACCGCCATGCGCGCATCTACATTGGAGCGATAAGCCATGACCTCGGCACGCGAAGGGCGGGTTAGCAATCCGCGCTGCGGCCGCGGATGTTTATCGCCAACGCCGTTATAATAGGAGTTGAACAGGATACGGAACGCAGGGTTGAACGGCACAAACCCCGGCTCAAAGCGCTCCAGAATGAACGTCTCGAAAAACCAGGTGATATGCGCGAGATGCCATTTAACGGGGCTCGCATCCGGCATCGATTGCGCACCGCAATCCTCGTCCGAAAGCGGTGCCGCGCGCGCAACAGATGCAGCACGTACAGCGGCAAACCGCTCGGCCAACACTGATGCTGGGCACTCGATCTTTGCAAGCCTGGCCTGCTCAAGCATCGGCTGCTCGAGCATGGCATACGAGGAACTTCTTCGCCGGGTCAGTCCAATATGTCAGCCCCGTAAACCCGGCGCGATGCAGCATCTCCGTGGCAAATTCCACGGTAAATTTATAGCTGTTCTCAGTATGGATTGTTTCGTGCTCGGCAAACACCCGCGTGCCTCCAGGCCAGGTTACGCGGCAACCCTGGCGCGCGCGCAGATGCATCTCAATCCGGCTTTGCGCCTCATTAAAAAACGCATGGTGCGCCCAATCATTCAAGGCGAAATCAGCATCCAGTATACGATTGGCATGGCGCAGAATGTTCAGATTGAATGCGGCGGTAACTCCGAGCTCATCATCATAAGCGGCTTCCACCGTTCCCAAATCTTTCACAAGATCGAGCCCGATTAACAAATCCCCGCCATGCTCGCGGATATTCTGCAAAAACCGCACCGCCTGGAGGGGCCCGAAATTGCCCAGGGAGGAGCCAGGATAAAAGAACAGTTTATGTGGTTGCGCCTGGACAAAACCGGGCAGGGTCAGGCTCTCGGAAAAATCCGTGCCGACCGGATGGATGGGCAGGCCGGGAAAAGCCTGCCGCAATGGTGCCACGACTTTGTTGAGGAAAGCAGTAGAGATATCGACCGGTACATAGCTGCGCGGGCGCAGAATCCCCAGCAGGCTGGCGGCTTTTTCGCAATTCCCGGCACCAAGGTCGATCAACGTGGCGCCTTGTCCCACCGCCTCCGCGATCGCAGCACCATGCTGGCGGAAAATCTCGTACTCCGTGCGGGTCGGATAATATTCATCCAAAGCGCAAATCGCTTCGAATAGTTTCGAGCCCTGCGCATCGTAGAAATATTTGGGAGAGATGCTCGCCTGGGGCCGGGCAAGTCCGGCCGCGAGTTCCGCGCCAGCCTGCAGCCTGTCCGTGGCAAATTGCGCCTCATCCTCGTGTCTAGCGCGCAGCGTAGCATGTTGCATGGGCGATTTCCGTCCTTTTGGAGCCGAGGTGATTGCAGGCAGATGTGGGCGGTGACGCGCGGGATGCAATGCCCCGCCCGTCATCATGCTACCTAATTTCCGGTAACCCGCAGATATCCTGCGGCAGCCCCCCAGTGCTTAGCGTTTAACCGCCTTAAGGCGCGGGATTACATCTTTGAGCAATTCCAGGCTCTTCCAACCCTCTTCCGGGGGGAAACCGCCCACCAGCGGCTGGAACACGAAAGTGCCCCGGTCCTCGACCTTATCCGCGTTCGCCACCAGCTCATCGGGCGTCCAAACCGCGAACATCCCGGATTTGCGCAAGGCATCGAGCGTGGTGAGGCCCTTGAAGGGGGAGTTGGTATTATCCTCTTGCGCCGCCCATTTGGCGTATTCGGATACCACATGGAACGCGTGCGGCTCCAGTATCGACCAGGTACGGTCCGGGTCCTCGGACAGCATGACGATCCCCGGCAGGCGATGGCAGGGCCGGAAATACGCCCCCGGCTCCCGCCCCAGCGCCCGGCATTCCGCCTCATAAATCGGAATGATATCGGCCCGCATCGGCCCAAAACCCACACCAAGCCGCGCCGCGCGCTTGGCCGAGGCCGCAACACCGCCGCCGATAAAGATGATATCCTCAGGCTTTTGCACAGGCAAAGGCCGCACATAAACCGGCCTTCCATTCACCGCAAACCGCTCGCCGCGCAAAGCCCGCAAAATCGTCACGGTGCTCTCATCCAGCAGCCGGCCACGGTCGCGCAGCGACACGCCGAACATCCGGAATTCCTCATGCACGTAGCCCGCGCCAAAAATCACCCCAAGCCGCCCGTTGGACATCAAATCCACAATGGCAATCTGCTCGGCAATGTTCACCGGATCATGCAGCGGTAAAATCACAGCACCCAGAAGGAGGCGGATATTCCTCGTCACCGCCGCCATGCCGCCGGCCAGCACGAAAGGCTGCGGCAGATAGCCATCTTCCGAGCCGTGATGCTCCATCAGCCCGATGCGATCCACCCCGATTTTATCGGCATAGGCCGCCATTTCAACCGCGGCGGCATACAGCGCCTGCGTCGGCGGACCAAACCCAGGCGCGCGCATGTCGAAGGAAACCGTGGTCTGGATAGGCGTCATTGGGGCGAACCTCTGCGGTTATTGGGCTGCAATCAGCCGACGTTCCCGCACATTGCCACCCTCGGCCCGCTCTGTCAGCCCCGCTCTACTTCGGCTTGGGCAGCCAATGCGAGGGATCGGCATCGAAAATACTAATCGCCTCTTCGATAACGCCGGTCTCCTCCACATATTCCTTCCACAAACCGAGCAGTTCCTTGAACTTCTCAGGGTGTGAGTCCGCCAGATCCTCAATCTCGCCGCGGTCCCGCGAAAGATCATACAGCTGCCATTTGGAAACCCCATCCTCATCGGGCACATAAACGGCCTTCCAATCATCCTGGCGCACCGCGCGCCGTCCCCACAGCTCCCATCCCGTGCTGGTTCCTTCGGGATGCACCGTCTCGGATTGCCCCTCCAGCCAAGGCCGCAGCGAGCGGCCACGCACCGGCAATATCTCCCGCCCTTTGTAGCTAGGCGCCGGGTGCGCAATGCCTGCGAAATCAAGAAACGTGGGCGCGATATCCATGGCAGTGGAGAACACGCCGGAAACACCCGTGCGCTTGGCCCCCGGCCAATGAATAAACGCCGGCACCCGAATCCCACCCTCAGTCGTAAACCCCTTCACCAACCGCGACGGCGCGGTCGCGGCCTGAGCCCAGCGCGGCCCGTACCAGATATAGGAGTTCGGCCGCCCCAGATTCTCCAGGCTGTTATCGCAAGTCTCGCGCACCCGCTTGGCGATATGCGCCCCATGGATCGGCATGGCATCGGCAATCGCCCCCTCGGCGCCATTATCGGAGAGGAACACGATGACCGTGTTCTCAAACTGCCCCGTGGCCTTGAGGTATTCCACAACCCGGCCGACATTCTGGTCCAGCCGGTCCACCATCGCCGCATAAATTTCCATCGTGCGCGCCGAGAGCGCCTTTTGCTCGTCGGTATACTCGTCCCAACCCGGGTCCTTGGTGGTAACGGGATGCGGCACCGTATCGGCCGGGATAACCCCCAACGCGATCAAGCGCTGCAAACGCGCCTCCCGCAGCGCATCCGGCCCGCCATCATAAACACCGCGATATTTCGCAATCTCCGTATCCGGCGCCTGCAACGGATAATGCGGTGCCGAGAACGGCAGATAAGCAAAGAACGGGCGCTCATCCTGAGCCTGTTTGCCTTCCTCAAAAAACCCAATCAGCCGGTCGGTAAAATAATCGGATGAGTAGAACCCTTCCGGCAATTCAGTGACATAGGCATTATCCTCGGCATACATCGGCACCGGAAAGGCCGGGGTGGTAATCTCCCGCCCGAAATGATCATGTGCAGCGGGGAGCAGCGCGAAACTTCGCTCAAACCCGCGCGCCGCCGGCCAGGTTTCCGGCTTGTCCCCCAAATGCCATTTGCCCGAGAGCAAAGTCCTGTACCCGCCCTCGCCGAGCAATTCGGCAATGCTCACCACGCGCTCGTTCAAATACCCCTCATAGCCTGGTGCACCTGCAAAATCAGGCCGTGTCGTCTCGACCATTCCACCGATGCCGGCAAGATGATGATCCGTGCCGGTCATCAGCATGGCGCGCGTCGGTGCACAGGCAGGTGCTGAATGAAAATCCGTCAGCCGGACACCGGCATAAGCCAAAGCATCAAGATGCGGCGTCGCGATCTCCGAGCCAAACGCGCCAAGGTCGGAGAAACCCATATCGTCCACGACGATGAGCAGAAAATTCGGCCGGTCAGACATCAAGCCTCCTCAAGTATTCTTGATACGCGCCGCAAGGGCTTTACGGATTTCCGCGTGGCGAGCTTCATCAATCGGAAACCCATAGACAAGTGCCGCGGAGATGAGATGGGCAATCGCCGGGCCTAAAGCGAACACCAAAGCCAGCCCATGCAACGCCGCCGGCGTGTTGATCTTGGCCGCCGGGTTAAAGCCGAACCAGGCCACCAGCGGCAGCGCGATACCAACGGCGATCGCCATGCCGGCCTTCATGGAAATGCTGAACACCGAGAAGAACAAAGCCGTATGGTCTTCCCCCGTCTCCAACTTCTGGCGGTCGGCGACATCGGCCACCATCGAGCGCAGCATTAAATTCCCGGAGCCCTGGGCCAGCCCCTGCGCCACCGTCAGCCCCAGCAACAGCGGCAGCTGGCCAGGCACAACCAGCAACAGGCCGAGGTTGATCACCACCTGCGTCAGCTCACCGGCAACAGCGGTACGATGCTTGCCAAACCTGCGTGCCACAGCAGCCCATATAGGTGCCGCAATGATTCCGAAGAGGAACTGCAGCAGAAAAAGCCCGCTGCCCCATTTCGGCAGCCCCATGTAGATGGTGACGAAGAAAATGAACAAAGTGGCACGAATACCTTGGCCCATCGAAACCGCCAAATCGGAAAACAGCACACGCAGCAGCGCGCTCTCCCTCACAACCACGCGCAGTGAAGCGCGCAGCGACAGATGCGGTTTCGCCTCCGCCAGCCGTGCCGGCTCGTCAAACGCCCGCAACGTCAGCAGCAATGTCACCGGCAGCGACACCAGAATAACACCCCCCATCGCCGCCAGCTTCAGCACCGCATTCTTCGGCGCAATCTGGTCGATGATGGTTGGCAGCATCAACACCAGCAGCAACGAAAGTGCCGCCGCCACGCCCTGGTACATCGCAATTCTGGTGCGCTCATGATACTCGCCCGAAACCTCGCCCGACCAGGCGAGATAAGGGATCTGGATCATCGACCAGGCCAGATAAAATGCAAATAGTACCACCCCGAGATAAATCGGCGTTACCGGAATGAATGTCAGCCCGGGGAAGAACAAAAACACCGTCGCCAGCGCATAGACAATCGCCCCCGCCACAATCCAGGCCTTGCGCCGCCCGAACCTGCTTTTCGTCCTATCGCTGAGCATGCCGATGAGCGGGTCGGTAAACGTTCCCCAAATCCGCTCGCCCAGAAATATCGCCCCCAATATCGCCAGCGGAAAAGCAAAATGCTGCGCATATAAAGCCGGCACATAAACCGCAATCGGCATCTGCGCCGCCGTCACCGGCAGCATCAGCGAGGCAAAGGCAATAAGCCGGCCGGTGGGAAGCCGACCTTCCGTAGTCGCAGTACGACGGAACCAATTAGGCGCTGCAAACATGGTCATTGTTCTGTTCATATCGCCAGCCGTTGCCGTGCCAGATCGGGCTTTTCGTCCAGCACTAATTGAGAATCATCCACCTGGCCAGCAAGCAGCCGCGTCAACCGCCGCTTCCATTCGAAAAACGCCAGCGCGCTGCGGTCCACCGGTTTTGGCAGATCCGGCCGCAAATCCCCCGCCACAATGCCCGGCGGCCCTGTCAGCACAATAATCCGGTGCGCCAGCGCCAGCGCCTCATCCATATCATGCGTGATAAGAACCATCGTCGCCCCGTAATGCGCATGCAGGTGCAACAAATGCTCCTGCATCTGCTCGCGGCTGAATGGGTCCAGCGCGCTGAACGGCTCATCCAGCAACAGCACTTCCGGCCGGGGCGCCAAAGCGCGCGCCAGCGCCACACGCTGCGCCATGCCGCCGGAAAGCTGCTTGGGCAACAAAGAAGCCGCCGCCGTCAAACCCACAATCTCCAACGCTTCCGCCACCGCCTGCCGCTTCGTGGCACCTTCAACGCCAAATCCGGTATTCCGCGCCACATTCAGCCACGGCATCAAACGCGGCTCCTGAAACACATAGCCGATCTCGCGCCGCGCCAGCCTGCCGTCACCAATGGTAATCCGTCCCGCACTGGCCTCTTCCAACCCGCCTAGGCAGCGCAGCAGCGTGGTCTTGCCGCAGCCGCTGCGCCCAATAATCGCGGTAATGGTCCCGGCCTCCAGCGTCAGGCTAACCGGCCCCAGCACCGGCTTCCCGCCATAGGTTTTGCGCAGTTCATCGATATGAATTTCATGTGCCATCAGTTTTTTCCAGCCTGCGCATCAATATCCTGCCAGGACACCGCCGCCCGCCCCACACCGGCCAGCGCCCAATCGGTCGCCTTGCCGCATATGCCGAACAGCAGCAACGCCGCCAGCACACGCTCCGGCCTGCCGGTTTGCTCGCCATCATCCAATATAAACCCAAGCCCGTTGGTCGCACCCAGCAGTTCGGCCGCCGCCACAAACATCCAGCCCAGCCCCAGCCCGCCGCGTAAACCCACAACATAAGAGGGCAGGGCGGCCGGCAATTGAATCCGCAGCAGCCGCCGCAACGGCGAATAACCATGCACCCGCCCGACTTCGAGCAGCTTGCGGTCCACATTGGCAATACCGCTCACCAAATTGAGATACACCGGAAAGAACACCCCAACCGCCACCAAGGTTATTTTGGACGCCTCAAATATCCCCAGCCACAGAATGAACAACGGCACCCAGGCCAGCGAAGGCACGCTACGCAGCGCCTGGATCAGCGGATCAAGCAACGCCCGCACAAACCGCGACGCACCGCACAGCCCGCCCAGCACCGTCGCCACACCGGCCCCCAGCGCAAAGCCGGACGCCATGCGAAACCCGGTGGCGCGCACGGCCTCCACCAGCTCATCGCTGGTGGCCATGGCCACCAGCGTATTTATCACCAGCACCGGCGAGGGCAGCACCGAAGGCGGCGCCCACCCCGCTGCGGCTACGATCTGCCACAGCGCCAGCAGCATCACGGGCACAATCAACCCGATCAGCCACTGCGTTTTGCCCAGCCAATGCATGGGGTTATTTCAGCCCAAGGCCCGTGGTGAACGAGGTATTGAACAGCCCCTTCTCGGCCGCCGGCAAATCAGCCCCAGCGGATAATTTACCGCTGGCCTGCAACGCCGGACCGGCCCCCAGAATCTTCTCCTGATCCGCCGGCGTAATTGCCTCACCGGCGAGATGCGAGCGGCTCAGCTGCAACGCGGCGACATCCAGGGATAGGTTCGACTCTTTCGCAAGAATCGCAGCTGTCTCCTTGGGGTTTGCCACCGCCCATTCACGCGCCTTGGCATAGGCTTGCAACACCTGCTTCACCACCTCGGGATGCGCCGCCTCAAAATCCGTGCGCGTCAGCAGCACGCCCGGCGTTATCAGCGCGGGGTTGCGGTAGACCAGCACATCATGGTCCTGCAGCTGTGCCTCGGCCATGAAAGGGTCTAGCCCGGCCCAGGCATCAACCTGCCCGGCATTCAGCGCCTGGCGCCCTAAAGGATGCTGCAACGGCACCAAAGTGATGTCATTGCCCGTCAGCCCCACCGTCGCCAGTGCGCGCAGCAGGAAAATATACGGATCAGTCCCCGGCGTCGCCGCCACTTTCTTGCCCTTCAAATCCGCCAGAGTCTTTATCGGCGAATTCGCCGGCACGACAATCGCCGTCCATTCCGCATTGGTGCTCACGCCGATGGCCTGCACCGGCGCGCCATTGGCCTTGCCCAGCAATGCCGCGGAACCCGCCGTCTGGCCAAACTGAATGGAGTTGCCGCGCAAAAACTCAAGCGCCTTGTTGCTGCCCTGGCTCAGCACCCAGTTGATGGTAACATTCGGGCCGAGTGCTGCCTGAAGATACCCCTTATCCTTCAGCACCAGACTCACCGGATCGTAATAGGCATAGGAAATCCCCACCGTACTCACGCCATCGGCGCGGGACGGGGCAGGGGCGGCGGCAACACCGAGAACAACAGCGGCCGCGATGGCTGCCCGCGCGAAAAATTTTGCTTTCATTATAACTCTGCTTCCTGAACTTGGGTGACGTGCCGCTTATATAACATAAACTCTATATAACAAGTGATATGAGTTCTTAAGCTAGCCATATCCTAACAGTAGCCGCTCCTGTAAAGCCATGGCCAGAGGGCAATGCCACCATAATATATATATTAAACAATACTTTATAAATTCATTCTATCCGTCCACCCATGCGAATTTTACTATAGTGTCGTGATAGAGTATTGTGGCTCACACTCGCAGGAAGTCCCGATGACCGACCAATTAAGTGCCCTTTCATCTGCCCCGCATCGCGGGCTGAGTTAGCGATTTGAGCGACACCCCCACCCGCGTCACAATCATCGGCGGCGGCTTCTGCGGCGCATTTTTCGCCGCCCAGCTGGCCCGGCACAGCGCCCATCCGGTCGCCATTTCCGTCGTCGAACCGCGGGCCATGCTCGGCGGCGGCGTCGCCTACTCAACGCCGGACCCCGCACATCGCATCAACGTGCCGGCCAGCCGCATGATCCTGTTCCCCGACCAACCGAATGATTTCGACGATTGGTTCCGCAATGGCGATGAGCTTGCGGCCGACCCCGATGCGCTATGGCACGACGGCAGCGCCTACCCCCGCCGCGCCGCCTTCGGCCGCTATGTGGCGCAGCTCGTCGCCAGCCGGCGCAACGCCCGCCCCGGCGTCACCATCGAGCATGTGCGCGACACGGCCCAATCCGTGCGCCGCAATGCCTCCGGCTACACAATCCAGCTCGCCCAAGGCGGCCATCTCACCGCCGATATCGTCGTCCTCGCCACCAGCCACCCGCCGCCAAATCCACCGGCCCTCATCACCAGCCAGCTCGGCACAGATCCCGCCCTTATCGCCAACCCCTGGGCGCCCGGCGCGCTGGAGGCCATCGCCCCCGACGATGCCGTGCTCATCATCGGCACAGGGCTGAGCATGGCCGATGTCGTAGCGTCTCTCACGCGAGGCGGCCACCAAGGCCACATCACCGCCTTCTCCCGCCGCGGCCTGTTGCCGCGCGGCCATGCCAAAATCCCCGTGCCAACGCCCTACAACTGGCTGGCACAGCATGAACTGCCGCACAGCGTATCAAGCCTGACCCATCTGGTGCGCGCGCAAATCGCCATAGCCGCCGAAAACAACCTGCCCTGGCAAGCCGTGTTCGACGATATCCGCGCCAACGGCCAGGCCCTATGGCGAAATTTCAGCGCCACCGAGCGCCGCCGCCTCCTGCGCCATCTGCGCGTCTTCTGGGATGCGCATCGCTATCGCATCGCCCCGCAAATCGAAAAGATACTGGAAGACAGACAGCACGACGGCTCCCTGCGCGTGCTCGCAGCATCCCTTGCTTCGGCACAACGGCAAGGCGATCGCATCAACATCACCCTGCGCCCCCGCCGCCGCACAGGTGAGGAGCAAATAACCGTGCAGCATGTCGTCATCACCACCGGCCCCGCGCATGGCAGCGTCGTCAGCGCCAATCCCGTTCTAACCAGTCTGGCCCAGCAGGAGCTGCTGCGCGCCGATGAATTCGGCCTCGGCGTCAAGGTTGATCCTCACGGCCACGTCATCAACGCGCAGGGCCTCAGCGAACCCACATTACTGGTCGTCGGCCCCCTGGCCCGCGCGCAATATGGCGAGCTGATGGGCCTGCCGCAGGTCGCAGCCCAGCCCAACGCCGTCGCGGAACATGTGGCCGAACGCCTCTCCACAGTCCGCACACTGGTAAAGCTGTAACTAAGAAGCCTTCCGCCCCGCCAACCGCTCGATAATGCCCCGCGGCACCTGCCGCGCGGCCTTCGCACGCGGGTACGGCATTTCCGTAATCGGCAACGCCGGCACCTCGCGCTCCTGCCAGTTCTGAAAATGCATGCGCTCGGCATTATCGACAAAACTCTCCGCCTTCACACCCTCCGCGCGCAGCAGCTCATGCGTTGCCAATTCAACATGATAATAGATGAACACCTCAGGCACCATCGCATCGCGGATGATCGTACTGCCATTCACCAGCGCGCTCGCCTGCACCAGCACATCATCCAGTAAAATCGCATGGTCCGGCGAAAGGCGAAGATCCCGCACCGGCAAACCACCGCCCAGTGCCCCCGCCCGAATGCGAATGGGTAGCACACGGAGCATATCGGCAAACCGCGTCGAGACATGGCTCTCGCCAATCCAGCGTACGGGCAGGGGCCCATGCTCGGTATTCACCAAATCCCCCGGCTGTAACGCTTCCACCAAGGTCTCGCCCGCCGGCGTGGCAATATGCGTACCTGGGTAGAAGCACAGCACAAGCTCGGTGCCACCCACACTATCATTGCTAATGTGGAATATCTTACCATTCGCGGCCGGATCAAAATTCAGCGTATAGCTTTCGCCGCCCTGGGCGATAACCAGCTCGCCATTGGTAACTGTCGCGCTTGTGGTACTGGAGAATGCCAGCCCCGTCAGGTCGATCTCATCGCCGGCGCCAAATCCGGTAATCGTGGCAGCCAGGCTCGCCGCCGCAACATCCAGCGTGCCCGCGCCATCAAACGTAACCGTGCCGGTCGCCGCCCCATTGGCCAGTATCTTCAACGTGCCACCGGCAATCGTTACACTACCGGCAACGCCGCCCGAGGACACAACCTCCGTCCCGCCGGCATTGATCACCGTGCCGGTATCTGTCCCGCCGGCGGATATGGTCTCGTAACCGCCATCATCCACAATCGTACCGCTGGCGGTGCCGCCGGTCAGCCCATTAAAGCTGCTCGTAACGTTCAGCTCATGGTAAACCGTCGCGTCCACCATACTGCCGCCGAAGACATTGACCACACCGCTGATCACGGCACCGCTCATGGTGCCGCCTTCCACCTCCACCCCACCCTGTAACTGCACGGCCGTACCAGAGGCCACTTCATTCGTCACGATGGTTTCGCTGCCACCCGCATGCACCACGGTGTTACGCTCCACCATCCCGGCAGAGGTGTAGAAAAGAACGCCGCTCTCGATCTGCAGCCCATCGGTGACACCACCGGCGGCAACATTGAAACCACCCCCCGCACTCAAAATCGTGCCGCTGGCGGCCGCCCCCGTGGAAACCGTTTCGCTACCACCGGCGCCGATCACCGCCCCCGCCGTCAGCCCGCCCGCCTGCACGTTGATCGCCGCATTCGCCGCATTGCTGCCGCTGGCAATACCGCCCGAAAGAACGCTCTCCACCGCACCGCTCGTCAGCACGATCCCCGCCGCCGGATTGGCATAAGCCGTGACCTGGCCTGAAGCATCCTGCACAACAACGCCGGTGGAGACGGCAATGCCGCCATCCAGCACGGTGGTGCCGGTAGCCGCAGCACCACCGAACAAAACCAGCATGCCGCCGCTGCTCACCACCGTGTTCACGGCATCGCCGCCGCCATACACAATCTCGGTGCCGCCATTGCCGAGCATCGTGCCGGTCGTCACCGTGCCCGAGGCTACATTCTGTATACCGTCATTCTCAACCGTCGCGTTATAGGCAATGCCCGCGGAGCCCGGCAATAAATAGGCCAGCGTCTGCGTCCCGCCATCGATCGCCGCGTTATAATCCTTGCCGTCAGTGGTCTCCTTCCCCCCTGACAGCAGCTGCGTATTACTGGCTATGGCGCCGTAGTTTACGGTGAGCGAAGCCCCGCTGCTGACCACGGTCGAGCTCACGGCGCCGCCAAAAATCACAACGCCCGTGCCGCCGCTATTGAGCATTGTGCCAGCCACGGTGAGATCGTAAACAGTGATGGTGCCGCCATTGTTCACCACGGTGCCGCTCACCACACCGCCGTCGACGGTCTGCGTGCCGCCGCTGTTCACAATTGTCCCGCTGACAACGCCGCCAAACACTACCTGCGAACCGCCATTCAAGGTAGCGGCATTGGCCGTGCCATAAACATCATCGGCCGCACCGCTGCTCACGGTGGTGCCGCTCTCGGTCCCGCCGGCGCCGGTCGCCAGCGTCCCCGCGGCGGCCAGCACCGTGCCCAGCGCAAGTCCGCCGGCCGAAACGGTTTCCCGGCCGGCCCCCGCCACCAGCGCGCCGCTTGTAACACCTCCGGCGCTTACCACCAGATTGCCATGCGCCAGCACATTGGTGCCCGAGGCCGTGCCGCCGGACAAAATCTCATAGCCGCCACTGATGACACTCGCGTTGACGGCGATGCCCCCGGCATAGACCTGCTCAATCCCGGTACCGCTGATCACCGAGCCGCTGGCAACCCCGCCCTGCAGCACATATTCAACCACGCCGTTGCCGATATTCGTACCGGTCGTCGTGCCGCCCAAAGACGTGAAAACATTGGCCTGTTCCACGGCCACGCCGCTCAGCAGCACCACCGCCCCGGTCTGCGAAGTAACCCCCGTTACCGTGCCGCCGAGCGCCAGCAGCGTGCCGCCGGCATTCACCGTGATATTGCTGGCCGCACCGCCACTCAGCACCACCTCCATCCCGCCGCTGTCAATGCTGGTGCCGCTGGCAGCACCGCCGGCCGAGATGGTTTCCGTGCCGCCCGCACTGATCACATCATTCGCGCTCTGCCCGTGCACAATCTCATTGCCGCCGCTGCTGATAACCGTGCCGCTCGCCGTACCGCCCAAGAACACGGTCTCGCTGCCGGTCTTCAACACAGTGCCAATACTGGTATCGCCGGACTGCAATGTTACGGCACCGCCATTGACGGCAGCGGCAATAATGCTCGCCCCGCCGCTACCCGCCAGTGTGGCGCCGCTATTCACAACCGTGCCGCTGGCCGTGCCGCTGGTCACGGTTTCCTTGGCCCCGGCATTGAGAATCGTCCCGCTCGTCACGCCACCGGCGGAAACGGCCTGAAGCCCCGCCGATAACACCGTCGAGCTGATGGATATGCCGCCGCTCTCGACATATTCCGTGGCCACGCCCGACACCACCGTGCCGCTGGCCGTGCCAGCGTTAAGGTCGTAGGAATACGCGGCCAGTTTCGTCCCATACGCCGTGCCGCCGGCCAAAAGCGTCAACTCCGCGTTCACACCCGCGAGTGTCGTCGCGCTGATCACGGCGCCGGACATCACATAGGCTTCGCCGCCCGCCTGCAGGGTAAAGCCGCTGGCCGTGCCGCCCGCGATAACCTGCAGCAGCCCGCCAGCGGACACGGTGCCGCCGAGAGCCTTAGCGCCGGTGCCCACATATTCCAGCCCCTGGCCACCTACGGTCGTCGCCGAGGCAACGGCGCCACCGGACAGATACAGACCGGCGCTGAAGACCACGCTCCCGGCATAACTGCCGGTGATAACCGTACCGCTGGCGGTACCATAAACATTAGCATTGCCGCCGGTGCTTATAACAGTACCATTGGCGGTGCCCCCGGCCGACACGTTGAGCACACCATATTGCTGGACGACCGCGCCACTCGCCGTACCGCCGGACAGAACGTTCTCCGCCCCATCCTCGGTGATGATCGTTCCGGTAGCCGTGCCACCGGACGAGACGGTCTGCGCCGCAAAGAGACTGATGGTGGCGCTGACGGCGCGGCCGCCGGAGGATATCGTCTGCGTGCCGCCCGTGCTGATGTTCGTCTTGCTGGCAACACCGCCAGCATAAATAATCTCCTTGCCGCCGGAGCTGACGGTGGCGTTGACGGCGATGCCGCCGGAGACGGCCTGCGTGCCACCGGAACTGATCACCGTGCTCGAGGCAATGCCGAAGGCCGAGACAATCTGGAAGCCGCCGGTGCTGATCACCGTGCCCGAGGCGATGGCGGAGGCCGAGATGATCTGATAGCCGCCTCGAATCGTGGCGGCGGTGGAAGACGCGCCTGCGCTAAGCGTTTCAGTACCGCCGCTAATCGTTGTGCCGCTGGCAACGCCGCCGCCGGAGATGAACTCATAACCGCCGCTACCGATATTTGCGCCGCTGATGACGCCTGTCGAATAAACATACACCGTGCCGCCGCTGCCGGCATTGAGCGCATCGGCCGTGCCGTTGAGCAGGACGAATTCAATCGCGCCGGAGGCCACGGAAATGCCGGAGACGGAATTGCCCTGGGCCGTGCCGCCGGTGCCGGGGGTGTAAAGCGCAACCCCGCTTGAAACCACGAGGCCACCCGATAAAACCGTGCCCTCGGCATCGCCGCTCTCGTCGCCCAGCCCGGCATCGCCAGGTGCTACCACCAGCATGCCGCCGGTATTGACGGTGGTGTCAAGCGCGGAAACATTGGCGTTGACGATTTCGAGGCCACCGGCGTTGATGGTGGTTGAGACCGTTTTGTTGAAAAAGCCCTGGACGGATTGGATGCCATTCAGGGTTGTGTTGGTAGCCGTACCGGAGACAACCTCATACCCGCCGGCATCGATGACATCATTGACGCTGGTACCGGAGAGCAGTTCATACCCGCCGCTTTGCACCTCAGTGCCGCTTACGGTGCCGAAAAAACCGACGATCTGCACGCCGCCGCTCTGCACCAGTGTGCTGCTGGCGGTCCCGCTCCCATTCATGTAGCCACTTGCAACAAACTGCTCACCGCCGCTCAGCACCGTGGTACCGGTGGTGGTCCCACCACCTATAACGACCTGCGTATCCCCGCCGCTCACCACAATGCCGTTCGCCGTCTGTCCGCTGGTGACGCTCGTGATGGTCATGTCATACCTTTATTGAAACGATGTGGGGTGGCGAACAAAACCCAGGCTGTACCGGCAATTTTGTCGAATTTAAGCGTGAACTTTAATAAATGCGAATCCAAAATATTTACTGCGAAACTGAACCCCGCGGATACCGCACTGGGCCTCCGATCACATGAAAATGCATTGACACCGATCTTCAATTCTAGACTCTGCTACGTAAGGGTTACGTTCAACCGTAGTCCAGGCTTAAGGGGAATGGTTAGGCATGGCGTCTCACGCGGGCAGATTACCGGTTGATCATGCGTCTCCGCTCAGCATCACGCGCCCCGCCGCCAGCCCGGGCACCCTTACGACCTGCTCCACCGCCAATGTTCCACCGGCCGAAGGTCTCGCCTACTGGCGCCAATCCGTCCTGGTCCGCATGGACCCGATCATCCCAACCGGCTCCCCAAAATTATTCCGCGCGAAAATGACGCATATCCTCGGTGAAGAGTGCGAACTCATCGACCACGCGGCGGATGCCATCCATACCCGCCGCGATCCGGAGCGGTTGCGGCGCGATGATTGCGAAGACGTCCTCATCAGCCTGCTCGGCCCCGGCGGCAAAACCAAATTGCGCCATGCGGGCGAGCAAATCCTGCACGGCAACAGCCTCTGCATCGCGGATTTCTCCAAACCCATCGAGTATATCCGTTCCCGCAACCGCGACATCGCATTGATGTTCAACCGCAGCAAATTGCAGGAACATGTCAAAGGCGACCTCTCGCTGCTTGCCGGCCGCATGCTACCGCGGCACGGCATCGCCGCCCTTCTACGTTCACACATGCGCGCCCTCGCCGATGAGGCCGGACACCTCTCCCCGGCGGAACGTGCCACCGCCCTCAACGCCGCCGCCGAGATGGCCTACCTCGTTCTGCAGGCAGAGATCAAACACGGGCCCGATGCAGAGCAATTTCCCACTGGGCTGTATGCCGCTGCCCAAACCCTCATCCGCCAGCGCTGCCATGAGCCGGACCTGGACCCGGCCACCGTCGCCGCCGGCATCGGCTGCTCCCGCGCCGCCCTCTACCGGCTTTTCGCGGCACGTGGTGACACGATCGCGAAATCCATCTGGAACGCCCGGCTCGACCAGGCCCACGCCATGCTGACCTCCGCCGCGAAGCCATATCTGCTGGTCGACGAAATCGCTTTTCGCTGCGGTTTCACGGAAGTCTCGACCTTCAACCGCATGTTCAGGCGCCGTTACAATCTTACCCCACGCGAAGTGCGCCACGGGATTTGAGAGGCGCGCACCCCACCTCACGCAAATGTTACCACCGCCGAAACTGTCTGCCATTCTCACGGCCTGACAGAAATTGCAACGAATTGCTTGCCGCAATGGTAGCGCCGGATTCTATCCAGCCCGGTTCATCAAAAACTGCATCGTCGCCGCGGCAATCGCTCTGCCCGAATGCGGCTGCACCGCCGTCACGCGCACATTGGCAAAGCGCCGGGTTTGCGACACGATAATCGCCGTCGCCGCGCTATCCCGCAGCTCGGGCGAGGCCAGATATTCAATCGTACACGTAAAAATCCGCGGGATCTTCTCGCAAGGCGTCTCCAGCATCACCTGCGCCGCCGCCGTAAAATGCAGCAGTGCGGCAATAACCCCGCCATGCAACGCCGGCACCAGCGGATTGCCGATCAAATGCTCAGCAAACGGCAAATGCCCGCGCAACCCCGTATCGTCATAGCTCACATCAAACCCGAGCGTCCGCACATAGGGCAGATCCAATAAAGCACCGCGCAGCGCTGCGAATACCGGCACACTCACGAGCGTGGCCGCACGGCGATAATGGCAAAACTGCCGGTGGAAATCGCCAGCGGATCGCCCTTGTCGCCCTCATGCGCAACGGCGCGCACAATCGCCGTATCACCATCAAGCCGCAGGCATTCCGCTTCGCATGAAATATCCATCCCCCGCCGGCTCTTGCGCATAAAATCCACGCGCAAATCCAGCGTCGCGGTGCGGAAAGACCGGTCCAGCCGGGTCTGAATCGCCGTGGCGCAAACAGCGTCGATCAGCGTGGTGATCGCGAATTCATGGATTTCTCCCGTCACGGGGTCGCCCACAAGGCTCTCGGCATAGGGCATGTCATAGGCCAGATATCCGACTCCCCGGCCAACGGCCCGCAGCTTCAGAGCGCGGTATTGCGGCACGGATTCAATGAAATAGGTCTGGAACTTCGCCAGCGGCATGTCGAGAATCGCACTCATCGGCCGGCCTCCTAATGGTTTTTCCGGGCTTTGGCGACCCCCGCTGCAAACCATGCGCAGGCCATGGGTTGCTGATAAGTCCACGGTAATTTAATCACGTTGCAAGTAAACACGCGCTAGGAACAATGGGTATTTTTCACCACTGGGGGCTGATTCTATGGATACTCGGCGCCTGGTGCGCCATTTCCGTAGCACTCATCCCGTTCGCCGGCTTCATTGCCCGCCGCATTAAATAAATTCGCGCCGCTAATGCTGGACCACCCGTAAAACCACGAATGGTCCGGTATAATCCCTAGCGGACCGGCCGCCCCGTCTTGGTGGCCCATTCCGCAATCAGCCCATCATAAAGCGCCTGCTCGATAAACTCCGCCTTGCGCGGAAACATCGTGCCCATCGTCACCTGGCCCGTCTCCATCAGCTCGGTCGCACGGTCCAGATGCAGTTGCGCCGCTCCCATCCAGCCCCAGCCCGTATGCAAGGCAAAAGCGGTACCGGGCACAACCGGACCGAGCACGCATACCGGAATAGGCAGTGCCGCCATCAATTCATTAGTCATCTCCACCGTGGCCATCGGATACACCATCACATCGGCCCCGGCCTCGGCATACGCCTTGCCGCGCGCAATGGCCTCTTCCATCGAGCCGCCGCCGCCGCCGCGCGCCTTGCTCACATACAACTCATCGCAGCGCGCAATAATCACCATGGCATCACCGCCCCGTCCACGCGCACAGGCCTCAAGCCTGAACTGCATATCCGCAATCGAGCATAGCCCCGTCTCGAAAGTCGAATGTTTCGGATTGATCTCGTCCTCAACATGAATCCCCGCAATCCCCGCCCGCACATAACGGCGTGCAAAATGAAAAGCATCGGCCACAGTCTCGCCCAAAGTATCGGCATCGGCGATCACCGGAATATCCACGGCGGCGGCAATACGCCCGGTCTGCTCAATCTGCTCCACCTGCGAGAAAATGCCATTATCGGGCACCGCGTAATGGAAGGCGCTGCAGGCATGGCCGCCCACATAGGCCGCCTTAAACCCCACTTTCTCAACAATCCGCGCCGTCAGCGCGCTATACGCATCCGCTGCGATAAAATGTTCTTTCGCCTCAATCAGCGCGCGCAGTTTCTGGGCCGGGGTCGTCATCGTTCGCTCTCCTATCCATGGTTCAGCGGCTGTTTACTGTTGCCGCCGTTGTTTGCCTCAATGGCGGCATAATGCGTCCCGCCAACACCGCACACAAGAGAGGGCAGGGGGGCTTATGCGTGCAAGCCAGGCGCCTCATGCCCGGTCCGTGCCACATATTCCGTATAGCCGCCGTCATAAAGGTGTATCCCATCCGGCGTCAGCTCCAGCACGCGGTTGGAGAGTGCCGCCAGAAAATGCCGGTCATGCGACACGAACAACATCGTGCCCTCATACGTGGCCAGCGCCGTAATCAACATCTCCTTGGTCGCCAGGTCCAAATGGTTGGTCGGCTCGTCCAGCACCAGAAAATTCGGCGGATCGAACAGCATCAGCGCCATCACCAGCCGCGCCTTCTCACCCCCCGAGAGCACACGGCAGCGCTTCTCCACCTCATCGCCAGAGAATCCAAACGCCCCCGCCAGCGTGCGCAACGCCCCCTGGCCGGCATGTGGAAAATTCGCATCCAGCGTCTCGAACACGGTGCTATCGCCATCCAGCAAATCCATCGCGTGCTGCGCAAAATACCCCATCTTCACGCTGCCCCCGAGCGTCACCGTCCCCGCATCCGGCGTGGTTGTCCCAGCCACCAGTTTCAGCAACGTTGATTTACCAGCCCCATTCACCCCCAGCACGCAACAACGCTCCTTACGCCGCACCAGCAGGTCCAAGCCCTCGTAAATCACCTTCGACCCATATTTTTTATGCACACCACGAAAATTCGCCACATCATCGCCCGAGCGCGGCGCCGGTTTAAAATCAAACGCCACGGTCTGGCGGCGTTTCGGCGGCTCCACCCGGTCAATCTTATCCAGCTTCTTCACCCGGCTCTGCACCTGGGCGGCATGCGAAGCCCGCGCCTTGAACCGCTCGATAAACGCAATCTCCTTGGCCAGCATCGCCTGCTGCCGCTCAAACTGCGCCTGCTGCTGCTTCTCATTCAACGCGCTCTGGCGCGCATAAAACTCATAATCGCCGGAAAAACTCGTGAGATTCCCAGCGTCGATCTCAATCACCTTATTGATGATCCGGTTCATAAACTCGCGATCATGCGAGGTCATCAACAGCGCGCCCTCATACCCGCCCAGAAACGTCTCAAGCCAAATAAGACTTTCCAAATCCAGATGGTTGCTCGGCTCATCAAGCAGCATCACATCCGGCCGCATCAGCAAAATCCGCCCCAACGCCACGCGCATCTTCCACCCGCCGGAGAGCTTTCCTACATCGCCCTCCATCATCTCCTGGCTGAACCCTAAGCCATCGAGCACCTCGCGCGCCCGCCCATCCAGCGCATAGCCATCCAGCTCCTCAAACCGCGACTGCACCTCGCCAAACCGCTCGATAATCTCATCCAGCCGGTCCATCTGCTCGGGGTCCGCCATCGCCACTTCCAGCAGCGCCAGCTCGGCCCCAATCTCGGCCACAGGCCCGGCACCGGCCATCACCTCGGCCACAGCGCTGTGCCCCTCCATCTCGCCCACATCCTGGCTGAAAAACCCAATGCTCACGCCGCGATCCACCAGCACCAGCCCCTCATCAGGCTCCTCCTGCCCGGTGATCATCCGGAACAGCGTGGTTTTACCCGCGCCATTGGGCCCCACCAACCCAATTTTCTCGCCTTTCTGCAAAGCCGCCGAGGCCTCGATAAACACCAGGCGGCTGCCGTTCTGCTTGCTGATATTGTCCAGGCGAATCATGAAGTCCTCAGGGGTAAAATGGCTCGCCGCCTCTTAACCCAACGGGCCGTGCCCGTGAACCACCGCAAGGGCAGGGGCGGCCACGGCCACGAATTATGCCTTCCGAAAAACCACGATCAAATTATTAGCCGGCATTGCAACCCGCCCAACCAGCTCAAACCCATGCGCCGCAGCCAGTGCCACAACATCATCCAGCCGCCGTATCCCCCATTCGGGGTTACGCGCCCTTAAACTCGCATCAAACGCGAGATTGGAGTGCGCTGTCTCAACATCGCGCTCCAAAAACGGCCCATATAAAACCAGCATCCCGCCAGCCGGCAGCACCCGCCCCGCCCCAGCCATCAACCCCCGCGCCGCGGCCCAGGGCGAGATATGGATCATGTTGATATTCAAAATCGCATCAGCCCGCACCACCGGCCAACCATCCGGCTCAGCAGCATCCAGCCGCAACGGCGCCAGCACATTCGGCAACCCCGCCTCATCCCGCCAGGCCGCGATACTCGCCAGCGCCACGGCATCCGGATCAGTCGGCTGCCAAATCAGCCCCGGCAGCGCGGCGGCATTAAAAACCGCATGCTCACCAGCCCCCGCGGCAATCTCCAGCACCAGCCCGGCCTGCGGCAACCATTCCCGCAATACCGCCAAAATTGGCGCGCGATTCCTAGCCGTGGAAGGCGAAACCCTTGCCCCAGCCATCACCCCTCCAGCATCTTCGCCTGGCGCCAGTTGCCAAAGCGATAATAGAGAAACGTCAACACCACCGAGGCCCCGGACCCCGCCGGAAACCCCCACAACACCCCATCCACCCCGCTATGCGAGAGAAACGCAGAAATCGGTATCCGTATGCCCCAGATTGCCACCACCAATATCAACAGCGGGATCATCACCGCCCCAGCCGCCCGCACCACGCTGGCCAGCACAAAGGCAATGCCGAACAAAATAAACGACCAGGACACGATGAGATGCATATGCTTGGCAATCACGATCGCCGCCGCATTATCGCCCAGAAACAGCGAGAACGCCGCATTATCGGAGAGCGTCACCGCCACCACCAGCGCCCCCGTCAGCAGCACATTATACACAATGCCCGCCACCGCGATGCGATTGACCCGGTCCCACCGCCTGGCCCCGATATTCTGCGCCACCATCGAGGATACAGCACTCCCCACCGCAAAGGCCGGCATCTGAATATAATTCCACAACTGGAAGCTGGCGCCATAGGCCGCCACCGTCATCGAGCCAAACCGGTTCACCAGGCTGATCATCAAAATCATCGAGGATGACACCACGACAACCTGCAGCCCCATGGGAATCCCCTTGGTCAGCAGGCTCTTCAGCACCGCCCCGTCAAACCTCAAAAAATGCGTCTCGCCCCGCCCGATGCACAGCACGTGCTTGCTACGGTACAGCCAGAAAATCAGTGCGATCAGCGCAAACCATTGCGCAATCGTCGTGGCCACGGCCGAGCCCGCGATCCCCATTGCCGGCACCGGCCCAAATCCTTTGATCAGCAACGGGTTCAACCCCACGTCCAGCACCGCCGAGACCAGCATAAAGATGAACGGCGTGCGCGAATCCCCAGCCCCGCGCAACGCCATCATCATGAAGCTGAACAGAAATATCGCCGGCACGCCGAGGAAGATGATCCGCAGATACGCCGCCGCCAGTGGTACCGCATCCGGCGGGGTGCGCATTGCCGCCAGAATATGCGGCGCTATGGCAAAGCCAAGCACCGCAATCACCAGCGATGCCGCGCCGAAAAACATGAAACACGTGCCCATTACCCGCTTGGTCTGGAGGTAGTTCTTCGCCCCCAGGCTCTGGCCGATGAGAATCGTCGCCGCTATGGTGAGGCCAAAGCTGATACTGAGCAGAAAGAACAGCAGCGTATTGGCATTGGCAGCCGCCGTCAGCGCCCGAGTCCCCAGCAGATGCCCGATCCACGCCGCATTGATCGAGGCATTCAGCGACTGCAGCACGTTGCTCGCCAGTATAGGCAGCGAAAACAGCACCAAAGTCCGCGCAATCGGCCCATCAACGAGCGGAGCAGGCGCAGCCATGGTTTGCGTATCCGCGGGTGAATGATCGTCCAAAACCTGTTTCCATCCATCGAGGCAATTGAGCCGGCCCGGTAATTTCGCTCAGGGCCTGGGCGCGCAGTCATACTTTGCCGCCCGGCCGCGCGCCAGCCCGCCGCAAGCGGAGCAGCCCCCGCCGAACCAGGCGCCAAGCGCGGTCTAGCCGCACCCGCACCTCCCCGGCTAGACTGATCCAGCAACCGGAGACCGCCCCATGTCAGCCCTCAGCGCCCCTGTAGACGTGGTCATCGAACCCATCACCAAAGACCTCGGCGGCTTCCGCGTCCGCCGCGCCCTGCCACACATCAAGCGCCGCATGGTCGGCCCCTTCATCTTCCTCGACCATTTGGGGCCGGCCATTTTCCCGGCAGGCGAGGGGCTGGACGTACGCCCCCACCCGCACATCGGCCTGGCCACGCTCACCTACCTCATCGAAGGCTCAATCTTCCACCGCGACACGCTGGGGAGCGCGCAAAACATCGTCCCCGGCGACATCAACTGGATGACCGCCGGCAGCGGCATCGCCCATTCCGAGCGTTCCTCGCCAGAATCCCGCGCAACCGCCCGCCAGATGACAGGCATCCAAAGCTGGCTCGCCCTGCCGCGCGCCCATGAGGAAACCACCCCAGGCTTCTTCCATTACGGTGCCGCCCAAATGCCCACCATCGCCGACACCGGCCTATTGGTCCACCTCGTCGCGGGGTCAGCCTTCGGTGCCACCTCACCAGTCCCGGTGCTAAGTGCCACCCTCTACGCCGACGTATCGCTCACCGCCGGCACCAGCACCCCGCTCCCCAGCGATTACGGCGAACGCGCGATCTATTTGCTCAGCGGCAGCGTCACCATCGCCAATGAGACCTACACCGCCCCAACCCTGCTAGGCTTCCGCCCCGGCGATGCCATCACCATCACCGCCGCCACCGATACACGTTTCATCATGCTCGGCGGCGAACCGGTGGATGGCCCGCGTCACCTCTGGTGGAATTTCGTCAGCAGCTCGCAAGACCGCATCGAACAGGCCAAGGAAGACTGGCGCACCGGCAAATTCGGCCTGGTCCCCGGCGACGACAAAGAGTTCATCCCGCTACCCGGCTGAAGCCTCTTCAGCATCAAACGCATCGACAAAATCAAACGCCTCATGCACTAAATTCTGATAGGTGCGCACAAAAATCTCGCGCATCTTCCCATCGGTTATCACCATCGGCCGGTTCGCCCGCACGGCCTTCAAACACAGCCGCGCCACCTCATCGGCCGGGCGAAACACGAGTTTATTATGGTCCACGAATTCCGCCGGAATTTTCACCTCTTCATCGGTCGGGCCGCCAAACCGCGCCGGCCGGTAACTCATATTCTTGGCCTTCATATTGCCGATCACCCCGCCCGGGCACAGCACGGTTGCCCCCACGCCATATTGCGCGGCCTCCAGCTGTAAATTCAGCATCAGCCCGATAATCCCAAGCTTCGCCCCCGAATAAGGCGCATGATACGGAATCCAATGCGGCATCAACCCGGCGGTGGAGGCGGTCGCGAAAATATGCCCACCCCGCGCCTTCACCATATCCGGGTAGAAAGCGAGAATGCAGTTGGTCACCCCCATCATGTTGACATGGATGATCCAATCCACATCCTTCTCGGTCATATCTGTGATCTTCTCAAACGATGTCGCCCCGGCATTGGCAAACATCAGCGAGACCGGTCCCAATGCCGCCGTCACCTCATCGCGCATCCGCTTCACCGCATCGCGCTCGATCACATCGCATTGCACCGCAAACGCCTTACCACCAGCCCGCTCAATCTCCTTGGCCACAGCCACGGCATTCTCATAAATAATATCGGCAATACCCACCGCAGCGCCCTGCGCCGCCAGCTCCAGCGCCAGCCCGCGCCCAATCCCGCTGCCGCCACCAGTAACAACCGCAACCCGCCCCGCAATCTCGGTCATCGCTATTATCCTTTAATCTTCGGCAGAACTTTATCCGCAAACAGTTTCAACTGCTCATACACCAGTTCATAAGGCAGCCCGCCAAAGCTGAAATTCGCAAGCATCTCATAATCCCCCACCATCTCCTGGCGAATATGGTGATGCTCGATGATCTCCTCTGGCGTGCCGATCATATTGCCCGAGATATAATCCTTATAAGCCTTATCCGGCCCACCGGCTGCCTCGGCCGCCGCACCCATATAGGCATAGGTCGCATAAGAGGGCAGGGCCTTGAAATGGTCGCTCATAAACTCATAATGCCCTGCAACCGTCGCGAACATTCGCGAGAAATATTTATCACAATATTCCGTCACCCGCTGCTTGTCATTGAAGCACAACACAAAATCCGAGATGATAAACGGCGGTGCCTTCTTATGATGCAGCTGCTCGAACGTCGCATTATAATGCTTGATCTCCGGTATCGCATTGCGCCAGTCACCCTGGCTGAACCGCAAGGTTTTAAGCCCCAACTGCGCCGCCACCTCAACCGATCCCGGCGACATGCTCACCATCACCGTCCGGCCCTTGAACGATTTTTCAGACCGCGGCCTTACCTCCACCCGCGGCTGCTTATACCATTTGGTATCAGCCTCCACGAACCCCGTTTCCAGCCCGTCCATGATAATCCGCGCCGCCTCATCGAACATCTCGCGGCTATCGGCCAGCTCCACCCGGAACGGCCCAAACTCCCGCCGTGCCGCGCCGCGTCCCATGCCAAGGATCAACCGCCCCTCGCTCAAAATATCGAGCATTATGGCGCGCTCCACCACACGCAAAGGGTCGTTCCATGGCAAAATCACCGCAGCGGTAATCAGGTCAATCTTCGACGTCTTCGCCGCCACATAGGTCAGCATCTGAAACGGATCAGGGCAGGCGGCATAATCGGTAAAATGGTGCTCCACCGGCCCGACCATATCGAACCCCATGGCCTCGGCCTCTACGGCCAGCTGTGTCTCGCGCCGAAAAAATTCCGCATCCGGAATCCCATGCAAATTCTGATAGCCCAAATGCAGCCCAACACGCATGGTACAACTCCCCTGATATTTTCTTGTATTTTCTTAAACGGTAGCGGTAATTTGCTCTTCGCCATTCAGCGTAAACCGGTGCAGCCTGCGCCCGCTCGCCTCATCAAACGGCAGCACCCGATGCATCGTCCCGGTATTATCCCACATCAGCAAATCGCCCATCCGCCATTTATGCCGGTACACATATTTTGGCGCCGTCGCATGGTTCATCAGCCTGGTCAGCAGATCATGGCTTTCGGCCGGATGCATCCCCACAACATAGGAGGCCGAAGTGCTCAACACCAAAGATTTCCGGCCCGATTTATGATGCCAAACCAACGGATGCTTACGCACCGGATAAGCACACCACAAAGCAAACTCCTCTGGCGTACAGTCACGTTTTGCCGGAAACAACGCCGCCTGCATCGTATGCACCACCTGCAGCGTATCGAGTCGGGTTTTCTCCTCTTCGGCCAAATCCTCATAGGTGGCGTAGTTATTGGTAAACTCGGTATCGCCACCCTCATTGGCCAGTACGCGCGGCGTCAGCATCGTCGCAAACGGCGGGCATTCCTCATAAGTACCATCCATATGCCAAAGCTGGCTGCCAAAGAAAAACTGCGCGTATTCCGGGTTTTCCTTTTTATCCAGGGTGACTTTCATCAACCCTTCCTCGCCTTCTTTCTTCACGGAGCCGAGCCGCAAATCCCCCATGGTCCGCGCAAACCGCCGCTGCTGGTCATCATCCAGATCAATCCCACGGATCACCAAAACCCCGCGCTGCACCAGCAACGCACGTATTTCCTGAGCATACTCGCCGCTCAGCAATTCATCGCGGCTAATCATCACCTGCGAACCGATGCGCGGCTGTAATTCAACTGAAGAAAGAGCCATATCCTGAATCGTTCCCTATTTTCATGGCGCCGGTGCGAGCCGTTTTGCCTGCGCTTCCTTACCAGAAGCCTTAATTAATCACCTTAACCGTTTCAATAGCAAGGGCGACAGAAACTGTCACCTAAATTCTCACCCCGCCCCAAGCCTCTCCTTCAGCGCCGCCACCTCCAGCATGGCGCCCACAAGCAACTCCCGCAGCTTTTTATTCTCATCCTCGAGCGGCGTTTCCAAAACCTGCGGCAGCAGCCCGCGTAAAAATAAATGCACGCAATAACGCGTATGCTTATCAATCGCCGCAGCATCCAGCACCACACCCCAGGCCGTCGCCGTCGCCGGTCCACCCACGATCAAATGCAAAAACGCCCAGGCCGCCTCATCACCATCCACACCATCCACCCGCCGGCGCAGCAAACCCGCCAGATACGCCAAAGTCGGCTCGGTCCCTTTTTCGTAGGAATAAGCCCCAAGCTCCGGCATGCGCGCCGATTCCGCATTGGTAATCCGCAACAGCCGCAGCCCCGCCGGGCTCATCACATTGGCCAGCAGAATCTGCCCCACCCGCAGCAGCGTCGTCTCCAAATCCGCGCACTCAGCGGCACGCAAAGTATCAATCGGCACAATCCATTCGTTTATCGCGCGCTCAAGTGCTGCTTTAAAAAGTGCCGTCTTATCTTCATAGCGCAAATACACCGTCCGCTTTGCCATGCCGGCCGCAGCTGTAATGGCATCGATGCTCGTGCGCTCGAATCCCATCTCCAGAAATATATCGAGCGCCACATCCAGCAGCGCCTCATTGCTCAGAGACGGCCGCCCCGGTTTCCGGCCCGGCATCCCCCTCGCGTCAACAGCACTATCCACGACAGCCTCCAGTATATAAAACGATATGGGTGCTTATTTGGTGCCTGTCAATTACAAACGCCCCACCCCGTGTTAAACCCAACAAAACATCGAGGAACCCATGGTAGAATTCTGGCGCGCAGGCGGGTCGGTTTCCACAACAACAGCAGCCGAAGCCAGGCAGGTCGAAGCCGAAGGCTGGGACGGCCAGATGTTCATGGACAGCCAATCCCTCAGCGCCGATCCCTTCGTCCTCATGGGTGCCTGGGCCATGGCCACCGAGCGGCTAAAACTCTGCACCGGTGTTACCAACCCCGCCACCCGCCACCCCGCGGTGCTCGCCGCCAACATCGCCACGGTCCAAGCCATCTCCAGCGGCCGCGCCATCCTGGGCCTCGGCCGAGGCGATTCAGCACTCGCCTATCTCGGCCACGCCCCCGTCACGCTCCCCGCATTTCATGCCGCCATAACCACACTGCAAACCCTCCTCTCCGGCGGCGAAGTAGACTTCAACACCCAGCCACTCTTCGCCAGCACAAAGTCAGCGGAAAGCCTTACCCTCGGCGCCCGCCCCACCGCCACCCGCCTCAAATGGCTCCCCGCGCACAAAGTCCCGCTGGACATCGCCGCCACCGGCCCAAAAATCATCGAAATGGCAGCCCCCATCGCCGAGCGCATCACGTTTTCCGTAGGCGCCATCCCAAACCGCCTCGAATGGGCACTGAATCTGGCCCGCGCCGCAGCGGGCAGCAACACCCCCTCCTACGGTGCGCAAATCATCGTCGTCTGCCATCCAGACATCGAAGCCATCCGCACCGCCGCCACCAGTTTCGTCGCCCCCCTGGCCCGCTTCCAGATCATCCAAGGCAGCGCCGCCGGCCCGCAAACCGCCAGCGACGCCGCAAACTTCGCCGCCATCCGCACCGGCTACGACATGACCAAACACGACCACAAAATCTCACACGACAAACTCGGCGGCGCGCAGCTTGACTGGAATTTCGTCCAACGCTTCGCCATCGCCGGCCCACCCGCGCATTGCATCGAGCGCCTGCTGGAGCTGGCGGCCCTGGGCATAGAGCGCTTCGTCATCGTCGGCCCCGGCTTCCACCCAGAGGCAGGGCAGGGCGGCACCACCCTCTTCGCCAGCACCGTCATGCCTGCGGTACGGGCCCGCCTACTACATGGCCCAAATCCATAACCCTGTCCCAATACCGAAGTTGCCGCCCACCCATCCAACGCCTACTCTCTCCACAACACAATAAAAAGCAGGATGGAATGGACCATGTTGACGAGCTGCTGGCCCGCGCCTGCCAGCAGACAAATCTCACCAATTTCGGCGGCGATGAATTTCGCGAAGGCCTGAAAATCCTCGTCAACGCGCTCGACCGCGAAGCGCGCCTCAACGCCATCGGCCGCATGGCCACCGATGCGCAAATCACCATGCTGCTCGCCAACCGCCTGCAAATCGAGGACTGGTACACGCGCCACCCCGAAATCGACGAGCAGCAAATCATCGCCCCCCTCATCGGCCTCGGCCTGCCCCGCACCGGCTCCACCGCCTTGGGCATTTTGCTAGGCGAAGACCCTAACGTCCGTTCCTTACGTAACTGGGAATCCATGTGGCCCTGCCCACCACCAGAGGCCGCAACATACACCACCGACCCGCGCATCACCCAGGCCGAGGCCTCGATGGCCCAGCGCGGCGTGCTCTTTCCCCGCATGTCCGCCATGCTCCCCAGCACCGCCACCTCGCCCATGGAGTGCCAGCTCTTCATGGGCCTGGATTTCAAATCGCAGATTTTCATGGCCTTTGCCCATATCCCAAGCTATGCAGACTGGCTCATCGACAAAGCCAACCTCGTGCCCACGTACCGTTACGTCAAACGCGTATTGAAACTACTGCAATGGCGCTGCCCACCCAACCGCTGGCGCCTCAAAAACCCCTCGCATTCTCTGTTCATAGACGCGCTGGCCCATGTCTTCCCCGACGCAAAATTCGTCATGACACACCGCGACGTCGCCGCCGTCATCCCCTCGGTCTCAGACCTATATCTCGAACTCCGCCGCGCCTACAGCGACGATCTCGATCTGCATGCCATCGGAACCGAAACAAAAAACGTGTTCGAAATCGGCATGCACCGCATGATCACCTTCCGCGCCTCCGGCCAGGAGCGCCGCTTTTTCGACATCCAATTCGCCCCCTTCCAGAAAGACCCTTTCCCCAGCATCGAGGCGCTCTACGCCTTCCTTGGCGAAACGCTAACGCCGCAAGCCCGCGCCAACATGCACAACTGGTGGCACAGCAAAACCCCCGAAGATCGTGCTTACAAACGCACCGACCCCGCCGCCTTCGGCCTCGATCTCGATGCCTTGCGCGTGCAATTCAAATTCTACTCGTCCCGCTTCGGTGTCGCGTCATGAGTGACGTCACGCGCATGACGCTCAACCAGGATTCCACCCTGCTCACCGGCAACATCGCCCTGATCACCGGCGACTGCGCCGGCGTCGCCGTGTTTCTCGCCTCCGCAATGTCCGCCTATGTCACCGGCGTCACCATCAATGTCGATGGCGGCACCTGGGCCTCCAGCGGCTGGACCAAGGACAAGGCAGGAAAATACCGCCTGTTCTCTAAAGATTAAGCCTCGCGCTCTAGATTTCGAAAAAGGAAGACCCCATGAAACTAAACGTTCCCTTGCCCTTCGACCAGATCGAACCGGCCGATGAATTCACCACCATGCAAGCCGTGCAGGAAATCGGCCTGGCCGCGGAAAAAGCCGGGTTCAACGCCGGGCTTGTCACCGACCACCCAGCCCCCACCAGCCGCTGGCTCGACTCCGGCGGCCATTACGCCCAATCCCCCTTCGTCATGCTCGCACTTCTTGCAGCCTGTACCACCAAACTCCGCCTGCAAACCGGCATTCTGGTCCTCCCATACCGCAACCCGTTCACAGTCGCGCGCGATGTCGCCACATTGGACCGCTTCTCCAACGGCCGCGTAACTTTAAGCGTCGGCGCCGGCTACCTCAAAGGCGAATACCGTGCCGTCGGCGCCGATTTCGACCAGCGCAATGAAATCATGGATGAATATCTGCGCGCCCTGCGCGTCTCCCTCACCGGCGAGGAATTCACCTTCGAAGGCACCGGCTACAAAGCCTTCGGCAATCGCATCCAGCCAGGCCCTATACAAAACCCGGTGCCCATCTATGTCGGCGGCAACGCCAAACGCGCCATCCGCCGCGTCGTCGAACTGGCAGACGGCTGGAATCCCTTCTTCACCAGCGGCGGCGGGGTAGACACCAACACCACCCGCACCGCCGCCATGGCGGGCGAGGACGATCTGCGCGCCGGCATCACCTATATGCGCGAATATTGCGAAACATTCGGCCGTGCGGATGTGCCGGAAATCGTGCTGGGCAGTGTCACCTCCCCAGGCGAAAAACTTTCGACACAGGAATATATAGACCGCGTCAACATGTATCGCGAACTTGGCGTCTCCGCCGCGGGCTTGGGCGTTACCGGCCGCACACGCGCGGAATGGTGCGACAACGCGCAGCGCCTCGGCGAAGACGTCATCAGCAAAATCTAAGGTGGAAAAAATGAGCCTGACACTCGAACAAATCACCAACGGCCTAACCCCCGAACACGATCTCGTTTTCCCAAGCCGCCCGGAAAACCCAGACATGCGCGAAAGCACGTCCGTCTGGCTATATGACGAGGCAGGAAAATTCGCCTTCCCCCGCGTCGGTATCGAGGCCGAAGCTTCCTCCTGGGACAACCGCCGCGTGCAAGGCAATTTCGCCCTCGCCGGCGGCCGCATTCTCGATGGCGCGACCAGGGGTGCTGCCCATTCCCCCTTCAACGCCCAAGGCCGACCCACCATCCTCGGCGCCGGCCCCATTTCCTTCGAATGCCTCGACCCCTTCCGCAAATGGCGCATGACCTTCGACGGCACCGCCTCTGACGGCACGGTCGAGAGCCAAATCGCCGGCACCCTCGATGCCAACAGCCGCACGCCCGTAAAATTTGATGTCGAACTGAACATGGTAACCCCCGCCTGGGTGCAGGACATCTCACCGGAAGTCGTCGCCAAAATGTCCGAGGCCGACGCCATCGAAGCCGCCAACATGGGCATAGGCTGGCGCTACGAACATCTCTTCCGCGCCACCGGCACATTTGAGATCGGCGGCATCAAACACGATTTCAAAGGCACTGGCCTGCACGTCAAACGCCAAAGTGTGCGCCCGCTAGGAGGCTTCCGCGGCCATTGCTGGCAATCCGCGGTGTTCCCAGACGGCCGCGCCTTTGGCTACATCACCTACCCGCCCCGCGACAACGGCACCGCCTATAACGACGGCTACATCTTCCAGGATGGCAAAATGTACCCCGCCAAAGCCGTAAAAATCCCATGGCTGCGCCGCATCGTAGGCGAGGGCGATGACGCTTCGGTTGAGCTGGAATCCGAACTCGGCATCACAAAAATCTCAGCCGTAACGGCCTTCAACACCTTCCGCGTCAACAACCCCGATCTGCAGGGTCTCAACCTCAACCAGGGTGGCGCGCTGTTCACCTGGGACGGTCAATCCGCCTACGGCATGATGGAACGCTCATCCCACACCAGCCTCACGGCAATCGGTTAACCCAGCCCCGCCCTGCCTTCACACCCACGCATGCATCCGCGCCGCTCTCCGCGCCACCACCACATCATGCCCGCGCTGCCCCCTCGTCATGCCCGCGAAAGCGGGCATCTTCTCGCACCAACGGGACCTCTCTACGGCGCAATCCCCTCAAGCCCCAACGCCATGGCCCGCTGCACCGCCGGCCGCGCCTTTATCCGCTCATGCCATGCAAAAATCTCTGGAAATTGCTCCAACGGCCCCAAATACCCGCCATGCTGGTTCACCCACGGCCAGCACGCCATATCCGCAATGGAATACTCGTCGCAAATAAAATCCCGCCCCGTCAGCTGCGTCTCCAGCACCTCATAAAGCCGCCGCATCTCTTTCTCATACCTATGGATCGCAAATGAAGTATCGCGCGGGTCCCGCTCCGGTTTCAGTGCCGCCCGTTTGAACCAGGTCACCTGCCCCGTCATCGGCCCCAGCCCCGCCATCTGCCAGAACAACCAACCATCCACCCAGGCCCGCTTCGCCTCCCCGGCGGGGTAATACTGCCCGGTCCTGCGGCCAAGATATTGCAAAATCGCACCGGATTCAAACAGCACCACACGCTCACCCAACGGCAATTCGTCAACCATCGCCGGTATCCGCCCATTCGGGCTTATTTCCAAAAATCCAGGCGCCATCTGCTCATTCTTCAAAATATTAACGAGCACCAGCTCATAGCCAAGCCCCATCTCCTCCAGCGCAATACTCACCTTGCGTCCATTCGGCGTCGGGAAATAATGGAGAAAAATCATTTGATCGGCCGGAACTGCATCTGCATCATCGTCCGTGCCTCCAGCCCAATATCGGGAAAGGTCGAAACATCCCAGGCATCCCGCCCGCCGATATCGTAATAAACCGCCGGCTGGTCACTCCGGTTCTGCATATGGTGCGCATTGCGCTCCCCCATTTTGAACCCCACGCAATCACCGGGGCGCAGAATCTCCTCACCCTCATCGGTCACCAAAGTCAGCTCGCCGGAAATCACGATCACCGCCTCATCATTGGTCTTGTGCCAATGCCGTTGCGTCGACCACCCGCCAGGCGGCAGCTCCACCCGGTTCACACCAAACTGCGCCAACCCAAACTGCTTCGTCAGCATCCAGGTCTTACGCCCAGCCAATTTCTCATCATGCGGTGGCGGATAAGAGCTTTTCCCCACCCGCGCCGCCGCCTCACTGATATCGCCTTTTTTCATGACGCCGCTCCCCTAATGCACGTTCGATACAATCACCCGGCTCACCCGCTGCTTATAATCGCGCGGTGTCTCCCCGGTCGCCCGCCGGAACGCCGCGGTAAAATTCGAAGACGCCGTAAAATCCATAGCCTGCGCCACCGATTTTATATTCATGCCCGACTCGATCAATTTTTTCGCATGCGTCATCCGGTGTTCCAGCACATAATTGCCGATCGAGCGCCCCCGGCTCACCCGAAACGCCCGCGTCAGATGCCGCACCGAAATACTGCAAAGTGCTGCCAACTCAGCCACGGCCGGCGGCGCAATTTCCCCCACCAGCCGCTCCTCAATCAGCCGCAACCGCCAGGGCGACAGCCCACCGATCGCCTTCTCCTCATCGATCCCAAAAATATAACGCGACAACTCAATCGCAATCTGCGCTGCCATCAGCTCGATCAGGGTTTTGGCCGCCAGCCCCGGTGCGCGCATCTCTTCGCCAATGCGGAACAACAGCCCGCGAATGTCATGGCTCACAATATCCAAACAGCCCTGCAGCCGCCGGTCCGTCCACTCGGGCGCAAACGCCACCCATTGCGCCACATTCTCGGCCGAAAACTCAAACACAATCGAATTCTGGTGCCGGCAATCGCTTTTGGCATGCACCAGCTCACCGGCGGGCAGCAAAAACATCTCGCCAATCGGTTCATAGCGGTGCGGCCCCCAGCGGTCAGGGTAGCACGCCCGTGCATGGTCCGAACGCGGCAGCAGCGAGAGCTCCAGATGATGCAACGGCGTCACCGCGCAGCTATCTATCGGCTCAACCCAACTCTGTCTCACAATCCGTATACTGCCCACGGACAGCGGCAGTGCTGCATCAATATTTACGGAACCCGTTTCCATTGTCCCTCCTGCACCATTTCCTGGCGCGCTTGGAAGGTATTCTAGGGCAAGGGCAGGGGCGTCGTAAATCGCCCCCGCTACTTTAAGCAGCCAAACTTATGAAATCAGGACTCAGAGCCATTTACCCGGCATCGATCAGCCGCTTAACCTTCGCCACATACTCAATATGCGCGTCGATATCCCGGGGCAGCCCCTTGTTCATAGACTGCACAGTGCCATGCGTCCCCCCCGCATCACGAAACATCTTTATCGCATCGGCACCCTCCTCGGGGTCCTTGGCAAAAATCGTCAGCAGCTCGCGCCCAAACGCCGTCTCATCGCGCCCCAGCTCAGCCAGGTGGTGCTTAACCCGCCCCCAGGCCTCCACAGCGCTTTTACCGTCGGCCGCAAAAATAAACCCATCACCCAGCCTGGCACCCCGCTCAAACGCCGGCTCACTATGCCCGCCAAGCCATAAAGGTATCTGCCGGCGCGGCCGTGGATTAATCCCGGCCCGGTCAATCTTATCAAACCTTCCGTTGAACGTCACAATCGGATCGGCCCACAACGCGCGCAACACCCCAATCTGCTCCTCCAAACGCTTGGCCCGGGTTTTAAAATCCTGGCCCAGCGCCTCATATTCCACGTAATTCCAGCCAATCCCCACGCCCAGCCGCAGTCGTTCGCGCGAGAGCAAGTCCACATCGGCCGTCTGCTGCGCCACAAGTGCCGTCTGGCGCTGCGGCAGCACCAGCACGCCGGTCACAAACTCCAAGGTCGCGCTAATCGCGGCGGCAAAGGCAAACAGCACGAACGGATCGTGGAAACTGTCCTTCTCCGTATAAGGCCCGGTCAGCTTCGGCTCCCGCCCCTCATGCGGCGCCTTCACCACATGGTCATAGGCCATCATATGGGTGAACCCGAGCTCATCGGCGGCCTTCACAAACTTCCTGATCTCATCGGGATCCCCCGCCACCTCGGTAACCGGGTAGGACACACCAATTTTCATATTCTAATCCTCAGCCCTTAACCCGCCGCATCGTCATCGACAGCCTAAACCGCGATGCCGGATGCACATTGATCGTCACCTGCACGATCTTCCCATCCGCTGCTTTATAAATCCGCCTTACCTCAAGTGCCGCCGTGCCTTCGCCCACATGGTAGCGCAACGCCTGCTCGCGCGTAATCAGCACAGAGGTCACCTCCTGCTGCACCTCGGCAATGCTGAGTGCGAACAAATCCTCGATCAGCGGAAAAATCGGCCCGGTATGGCGCGGCAGCAGCCGCCCCACCGCGGCAAACTCCCGGTTGATATAATATTCCGTCCAGCACACCGGCGCCTGATTGCCCTCAGCATGGCCCTCGGCATGCCGAAACCCGCATATGGTGAGCCATTCCACCCCGCTTGGCACACCAATGCGCCCCGCCAGCGCATCATCCACCGTCACCATCTTCATCAGCTCGATCTCGAACCGCGTGCTGGTGGTAAAATCCAGCAGATCGTTGATCGACATCGCATGCAGCACATACAAATCCGGCGCCGAAGCCGGCACCACAACCGTACCCGCCCCCTGGCGCGACATAATCAGCCCGTCATCCCGCAGATGCCGCAACGCCTCCCGCACCGTAAACCGGCTGACAGCAAACCGCGCGCACAGATCATACTCGGTCGGCAGTTGCGCCCCCACCGGGTGAATCCCGTTCAGGATTTCCTCCTTCAACGCCGCGGCCAACTGCTGGTACAAAGGTTGGCCGGCCTTGCCCGCGGCGGGGGCCGCATTGCGCTGTTCCTTGGCAACGGTCCGGCGCGCATTCGTGTCGATTTTGTGGTCCATCTACTCTCTCATTAATTCCGCCCCGCCGGGGTGTCACCAAATGTGGCGCAATATCCCTCGCTTACGCCATTCTTAGCATCACGCCTGTTTCGTTAAGACTTGTCCTGATACACCGCGTTGCCCCCGTGCCCCCAAAATACCATTGTTTTCCACGTTTGTCCGTACATTATGAGGGGAATCACAAAAACACGCGGAAACCACCGCTGCCGCGCTGTTGACCTCAAACCTACCCATGCTATATGTCCAGACATATTGACGCTGCCACCACGCTAAAATCCGCAATATTTCCCTATATGTGCCACGACACCCAGACATATGTGCCAATAAGTCCGCACAAATAAACACTGCTAATGACTACCATAGTGTCCCTGCCATGCTTTGTGTTACACGCAGTCCCACCAGTACGGATATTGACGCCACACAGGCTGCGGGTGTTCGGTACGCCACACAGGGGAGCGGGGCGTCCGGCCAATAGAGCCGCGCCATTTGTCCGTAATTTTTGCCAACAGCCGGGCACATAAACGCCCTATCAAGCTGTACCATAAGGAGGGGATCATGGATCAACCTATAGATCTGTCGCAGGACACATTGTTACAGGAAACGCCACCGCAAGCACTCACCGTGCCGGCCGAAGCCTATATTTCCGAGGATTACGCCAAGGCCGAGCGCAAAAACCTCTGGCAGAAGGTCTGGCAGGTCGCCGGCCGTCTCGAGGACATGCCCAACGTCAACGACTACCTGACCTATGAGATCATGGACGACTCCATCCTCATCACCCGCACCGGCCCGGACGAAATCCGCGCCTACCACAACGTATGCAAGCATCGCGGCCGCCGCCTGGTGGACAAGCCCTGCGGTGCCAAGAACGGTGCCGGCAATGCCCCGCAATTCCGCTGCGGCTTCCATGGCTGGCGCTGGAACGGCAAGGGCGAGAACGTCTTCGTACAGGAAAAAGGCGATTGGAACGGCGCCCTCACGCCCGAAAACCTGGCCCTCTCCCCCGTGCAGGTCGGCACCTGGGGCGGCTGGGTCTGGGTCAACCTGGACCCCAACAATACCGAATCCTTGGCCGACTACCTGGCGCCGATGGCGGACATGCTTGCCCCGTTCCAGCTCGAAAACATGCGCTACCGCTGGCGCCGCTGGCTGATCGCCGATTGCAACTGGAAGGTCGCCATGGAGGCGTTCTCCGAAATCTACCATCTGCCGAGCACGCACCCCGAATTCATGGTTTTCGGCAACTATAACAGCTGGTCCAAGGCGCAAGGGCGGCACAGCAATATCGGCTATCACGCGCCGAAAGGGCTGGAGGAGAGCAAGGGCAAACTGCGCCTCGGCGCCGGTGCCGACCCCCGCCGGGCCACAGCCGAAATGCAGCTCTACACCTGGGAACATGCCAATACCAACACCACCAAAACATTGGTGGACGCCGCGGTCCGCCTGGTCGACGAACTGCCCGAGGGTACGCCGCCTGTGGAAGTATCGCGCCATTGGCTGGCCTCGGCCCGCGCGGTGGACGAGGCGCGTGGCGTGTTCTGGCCGGTGGTTGACCCCGAACATACCGGCAAAACAGGCACCGCCTGGCAGATTTTCCCGAATTTCCAGATCGGCCATGCCGTCAACAACGCGCTGTGCTACAACGCGCGCCCCTACGGCAACGATCCGAACAAATGCATCTTCGAAGCCGCAGTCTATGAACTTTTCCCCAAGGACGACATACCGAAAACGGAATGGATTTTCACACCGCCCGAGGACCCGGCCTGGCGCAGCGTGCTGCCGCAGGATTTCGCCAACATGGCGGCCGTGCAGCAGGGCATGAAATCGTCCGGTTTTCCGGGCACCAAGCCCAACCCAATGCAGGAAGTCGCCGTCACCAATCTGCACCGCAACCTGGCGAAATATATGGGCACGGGCGCACCGCGCCCGCTTTCTGAATGAAGCGCGCACCGAAACCGCTCACCGACTAAAATCGCGCCACACAACTCACCCGCCGCAACCGTCATCCCCGCGAAAGCCAAACACGTCATCCCCGCGAAAGCGGGGATCTTCTCGCCACAAGCACACGCGTGGGCGCCGCGCCCACCACGGGCGCGCAAAGAATCCCCAGGAGAACACAAGATGAAGGTCAATCTAGGTCTAGGCGCTCATAACTCAGCGGACTGGCCGCGTTTTTCATCCGGCGATTTCTCAACCCCGCTCGCCACCCCCGACCATGAATCCATCGAAGAGCTGCTTGCCATCGGCGACCTCGCCGAACCGCTGGGCTATGACGGTATCTGGACCCCCGAACATTCCGGCACGCCCTACGGCATGGCCCCAAACCCGATCCAGCTGCTTACCTATTTCGCCGGCCGCACCGAGAGCATCGGCCTCGGCACCATGGTCGCCGTTCTCCCCTGGTGGCACCCGGTCCGCCTGGCGCATCAGGTCGCCTATCTCGACATCGTCTCCAAAGGCCGTTTCGACTCCATCGGAATCGGCCGCGGCGTCTCCAAACTGGAGTTCGACGCCGTCGGCGTCTCACGCGACGACGCCCGCCAGCGCTACGACGAATCCATCGACATTCTGGAGCTGGCCCTAACCCAAGAGCGCTTCTCCTACGACGGCAAAATTTTCAAAATTCCCGAAATGTCGATCCGCCCGCAACCCCTTTCGCGCGATCTCCCCTCCCGCATGTTCGGGGCCAGCTCCACCCCATCCTCGCTGGAGCTGAACGCCCGCCGTGGCCTCAAACCGCTGTTCGTCGGCAACAAACCCCTCACTGAAGCCGGGCAGGACGTCCGCCAGGTCAACATCTTCCGCGCCGAGCAGGGCCTGCCCCCCTGCCAGCCCAAAGCGGTGCTCTTCATGTACTGCACCACCGCCGCGGATGCCGCCAAACGCGCCCAGGAATACATAGACATCGCCAATCGCGACGTCTCTTTGCATTACGGTTTCGGCGACCCCAGCAATTTCGCCGGCGTGAAAGGCTACGAGGATTACGCCGGCCGCAAGAGCTACGCCACGGCTGTAACGAATGATGCGCCCGCTCCCGCAAACGCACCCAAAAATGCGCCCAAAGGCTACGACCAATCCAACCTGCTCATCGGCACACCGGACGAGATTATCGCCCGCATCATCGAGGGCCAGAAAATATGTTCCTTCTCCGAAATTACCATCATCCCCAACTTCACCAGCCTGCCCTATGAGGAAGCCCGTAAAAGCATCGAGCTTTTCGCGAAGGAAGTTCTCCCGGCGGTCCATAAAATGGCCACGCCGCTGCACCCCGCCGCCCTTCCCGAGCCAGTACAGGCGTAATTCAAATGGCAAAAAAAGGACCGCTCGCCGGCCTGCTCATCATCGACCTCACCGCCATGGTCATGGGACCTTATTGTACCCAGATCATGGCCGACATGGGTGCGGATGTGATAAAAGTCGAACCCCCCGCCGGCGACAACACCCGCTTCATCTCCGTCGCCCCCGGCCCCGGCCTGTCCGGCGTGTTCGTCAACGTCAACCGCGGCAAACGCAGCATCACGCTCGACCTCCGCCTCGAAGACGATAAAAACACCCTACGCAAACTCATCGCCAAAGCGGACGTCTTCATCCACTCCCAACGCGCCAAAGCCATCGGCAAACTTGGCTTTTCCTATGCCGATGTTTCCGCCATCACCCCCAACATCATCTACACCAATTGTTACGGTTACAGCCGCCGCGGCCCAGACCGCGACCTCACCGCGTATGACGACGTAATCCAGGCCGATTGCGGCTTCGTCGCGGTACAGCAGATGCTCACCGGCGAACCCAATTACGTCGGCACCATCGTGGCCGACAAAGTCGCCGGCCTCACCGCCCTCTACGCCACCACAATGGCGCTGTTCCACCGCCAGCGCACAGGCGTTGGCCAGGAAGTCGAAATCGGCATGTTCGAAACCATGGCCTCCTTCATGCTGGTTGAACACGCCAACGGCGCCATGTTTACCCCGCCGCTGAGCGAAGCGTACTATCCCCGCGCCGTCGCCCCCAACCGCAAACCCTACCCCACGAAGGACGGCCACATCGCCGTGCTGGTCTATAACGACAAGCAATGGAACGCCTTCGTCGATGCCGTAAAACCCGACTGGGCCGGCCCACATTTCGCCACCCTGGCGCAGCGTGCCAAACAGATCGACACAGTCTACCACCTCGTCGGCAACACGCTGAAGGAACGCACCACGCAAGAGTGGCTCGACCTGTTCCGCAGCCTCGACATCCCTTCAGCCCCCATCCGCACCCCCGGCGAATTATTCGACAACGAGCATCTAAACGCCGTCGGCTTCTTCGAAACCATCGAAACCGAATACGGCCCCGTCCGCTTCCCCGGCGTCCCCTCATGGATGTCCGTCACCCCCGGCCAGGTCACCGGTTTCGCCCCCAAACTAGGCGAGCACACCGACGAAATCCTAGCCGAGCTCGGCCTCCCACCCCGCCTAATCCCAGAGGTCGCCCCCGCCGAAGCCAACTTCCTCTAAAATCCACCCCCCCCCCCCCGCAACCCCCGGTAAAACCCCCACCCCCCCCACCCCACATACCCCCCAAAGCGGGGCTCACTCGCTCCCAAAACCCACGGAGTCACACAACCCCCCGCAAAAAAGGCCC
>JAMFRU010000001.1 GCA_026224875.1 Acidocella sp. | reverse complement strand
TAGCTACGAGGCAATGCTCGAAGCTTGCAAACAGGCATGGCTCTTCTTGGTCAACGACCCAGCCAGAATCATTTCAATCGGAACAAGGGGATGGGCGTGTGTCAGAGGCTAAGATGACTGGTATTACTCACTTCGAAAAACTCCTTCTTACTCAAGGCAGAGAGGCTTTTAAGTTGATTATCCGTTACGTTCCGTTTCAGAAGATCGCCCCACTCGGAGCCTTCAATTACTAAATCAGGTTCATGTAGATAAAGCCACATCGCAAAAATTCTCTCTTCGTCGCTAGAATGTGACTTTAAAAAGCCAAGACCCGAAATACAGAATACGAAATATAGTGTCGTGCCAAATAGTACGAGTTCCATTTTTGATTCAGGGTCGTTATCAGCGTGCTTGAAGAAATTTGACGGCTTGCGAACCAACATACTCCATTCTTTGTAAGCATTTGGCTTCACTATATTCGGCTTAAACAAATTCGTATGACTAGTTCCATGATGCTCGTTAAGATCGTGGATAATCTGATATGAAGCAGCAGCCAGCGTATGCACCGATACGTCGTCGCGTCCCATAAACCAAAGCTCAATTGCCAAGTTCAATTGACGTTTGGCAGCCTCCAATTTAGACACAACGATTCTAATGTTACGATCGGTTGCCGCTCCGTTTGACATTCCGCCTCCTTCCAATGATATCATTTGCTTTTAGCAAGCCGTAGGATGGGTGGAGCGTAGCGGAACCCAGCGGTCCTCGCAACAACATGCCAATGATGGGTTGCGCTTCGCTTCACCCATCCTACATTGGTTACGGGTTGGGGGAAGGCGTGGATGCATTCGCGGGCATGACGGGGTGGAGTATGATTTGCTCGATCTGTCGTCATTGCGAGCGCAGCGCGGCAACCCATCTTTCTCGACTCGGAACGAAAGATGGATTGCCGCGCTGCGCTCGCAATGACCGGTTTAGAGGGTGGCGGATTTTATGAAGTTTTCCACCGATTCCAGAATATATTCCCGACGCACATCATCAATACCCGGATACACGCCGATCCAGAAGGTATTCGTCATTACCAGATCCGCGTTCGGGGTTTCGCCATGCACACGGAAGTTGCGGCCTTTCATGTAGGGTTGGCGGATGAGGTTGCCGCCGAAGAGGTAGCGGGTGCCGATGCGGGCGCGGTTTAGGTGTTGCACTAGGGCGTCCCGCTTAAAAGGGGCGTCCGGGCGGACTGTGAGGGGGAAGCCGAACCAGCTGGGGTCGGAGCCCGGCGTGGCTTCGGGGAGGATGAAGAATTCTTCCCACTTCTTGAAACCCTTGTAGAGTTCACGGAAATTTTCTTTGCGGGCGTCGATAAAACCATCCAGCCGATCTAGCTGCGCCACGCCCACGGCTGCCTGCATGTCGGTCATTTTTAAATTGTAGCCGAGGTGGGAGTAGGTGAATTTGTGGTCGTAGCCGTGCGGCAGGCCGCCGAGCTGCCAGCCGAAGCGTTGTTTGCAGGTGTTGTCCTGGCCGGGGGCGCACCAGCAGTCGCGGCCCCAGTCGCGGATGGATTCCATGGCGCGTTTGAAGGTTGAGTTGCGGGTGAAGACGGCGCCGCCTTCGCCGGTGGTGATGTGGTGGGCGGGGTAGAAGCTGAGCGTTGAGACATCGCCGAAGCTGCCGACCTGTTGGCCTTTGTAGGTGCCGCCGAGGGCGTCGCAGCAATCTTCCACGACGCGCAGGTTGTGTTTTTTGGCGACTGACATCACCGTATCGAGGTCGAATGGATTTCCCAAAGTGTGGGCTATTACGATGGCGCGGGTGCGGTCGGTGATGGCGGCTTCGATGAGGTCGGCGCGGATGTTGTAGGTGGGCAGCTCGGCATCGATGAAGACGGGCACGAGATTGTTTTGCAGGATTGGGTTGACCGTGGTGGGGAAGCCGGTGGCGCAGGTGATCACCTCATCGCCGGGTTGTAGCGCATCGGTGCCGTGCAGATGGCTGGTGAGCGCCGAGACGGCGACGAGATTGGCCGACGAGCCGGAGTTGACGGTGAGCAGATAGCGCGTGCCGAGCACCTTCGCCAGACGTTCTTCAAACGCATCGTTGAACCGGCCTGTCGTGAGCCAGAAATCCAGTGCGGAATCCACCAGGCTTACCATTTCGGGTGCGCCGAAAACCTTGCCGTTTACCGGCACGGGGGAGCGGGCGGGGTCGAACGGTTTTACGCCGTGTGCCAGCTCGGCATAGCGCGCGGAGAGGCGTAGGATTTCCGCGCGCAGCAATGCGGCATCTTGTTCCAGGGGGATATCGTTCATGGCAAACTCCTGGGCGGCGGCGGTTAAAAGCCGACCCGTTCTTTTTCGATCACGTAAGGGCGTTTCTGCACCTGGGTGTGGATGGCGCCGACATATTCGCCGATGATGCCGATGGAAACCAGCTGCACCGCACCCAGGAAGAACAGGCCGATGATCATGGGCGCCATGCCGACATCGAAACTTTGCCAGAAGATCAGCTTGTAGAGCAGGTAGCCGATGCCGGTGAGCAGCGAGCCCAGGGCGGTGACGAAGCCCAGGCCCGTAACCAGGCGCAATGGTACTTTGGAGAGGTTGGTGATGCCGAGCATCGCCATATCGTAAAGCGAATAAAAATTATTGCTGGTGATGCCGCGCCGGCGCACCGGCTGGTCGTAGGGGATGGTGATGGTCGGCAGGCCGATCTCGGAGACCATGCCGCGGAAATACGGGTAGGGGTCGCCGAAACGGCGCACGGCTTCGACGAACTGGCGGTCGTACAGGCCGAAGCCGGTGAAATTCTGGATGGTGCGGATGGAGGAGAGGCGCTCGACCAGGCGGTAATAGAATTTACGGACCCAGAACATCACCGGGTCTTCTTCCGAGCCGCGCTTGGTGCAGACGACGACCTTGAAGCCTTCGCGCCATTTGGCGATCAGCTCGGGGATCATCTCCGGCGGGTCCTGGAGGTCGGCCACGATGCTGATCACGGCCTCGCCGCTGGCTGTGAGGAAGGCGTGCATGGGTGATCGGATATGGCCGAAATTACGCGCGTTGACGATGATTTTGATACGGGCGTCGCCTGCCGCGATCTCTTTGAGCAGCTCGACCGTGCGGTCCGTGGAGGCATTGTCGATGAGGATATGCTCGTATTCGCAATCGGGCACCGTTGCCATGGCGGCGGCGACGCGCGCGCACAGCTCCTGGACATTGGCTTCCTCGTTATAGCACGGGGTGATGACGCTCAAACGGCTCATGAAATCTCGATCTGCTCCTGTAAGGCTGTTTAGCCTTGGCCGGTGGCGCCGGGCCAGCCCCCATACAAGCGAATCGCGGTAAAATGAAGACTATCCGCTGTTTCGTAGGGCGGCCGCGATGCCGTTGATGGAAATATGTACGCCGCGGCGGATGCGTTCGGACAGCTCCCCTTCCCCAGTTTGGGCGGCGCGGTAGCGGCGCAGCATTTCCACTTGAACGTGGTTCAGAGGGTCGAGGTAGGGGAAACGGTTGACGATGGAGCGGCGCAGCACGGGGTTGCGCTCCAGCAGCGCGCGCTGGCCGGTGATGGTGAGCAGGTAGGTTTTCGTGCGCTCGTATTCGGCTTTTATGCGGGTGAAAATACGCTCTCGCAGCTCGGAATCGTCCACCAGAGCGGCGTAGCGGGCGGCGATGCCCATGTCGGCCTTGGCCATTACCATGTCCATGTTCATCAGCAGGGTGGAGAACACCGGCCAGTCCTGGAACATGGATTGCAGCAGCCACATGCCGCGTTCCTGGCCTTTTTCCTCTAAAAATTGCGCCACGGCGGTGCCGAAACCGTACCAGCCGGGCAGCATGATGCGGCATTGCGCCCAGGAGAATACCCAGGGGATGGCGCGCAGATCCTCGATGCTGCGGCCCTTGGCGCGGCTGGCGGGGCGGGAGCCGAGGTTGAGGGCGGCGATTTCGGTGATGACGGTGGAGGCCCAGAAGTAGTCCTCGAAGCCGGGGGTTTCGTACACGAGGTTGCGGTAGGCGGCGAAGGCATGGCCGGAGAGGGCGCCGAAGGCTTCGGTGAAACGGGCGTCGAGCGGTTCAGCCAAAGCCGGTTCGGCGGTGGCGACGAGGGTGGCGGAGACCATGACTTCGAGGTTGCGGCGGCCGACCTCGGCATGGCCGTATTTGGCGGCGATGACCTCGCCTTGTTCGGTGAGGCGGATCTGCCCCTGCACGGCACCGCGCGGCTGGGCAAGGATGGCCTGGTAGCTGGGGCCGCCGCCGCGCCCGACCGAGCCACCGCGGCCGTGGAACAGGCGGATGCGGATTTCGTGCCGGGCGAAAACCTCCACCAGCCCTACCTCGGCGCGGTATAATTCCCAGCCGGAGGTGAGGAAACCGCCGTCTTTGTTGCTGTCGGAATAGCCGAGCATGACTTCCTGGGTGTCGCCGCGCTGGCCTAAGAGTTTGCGGTAGAAGGGGAGTGAGAACAGAAGCTCCATGATGCCGGGGGCGGCGCGCAGATCGCCTATGGTCTCGAAGAGGGGGACGATGTTGACGTCGAGCGTGGCGGCGGCGGGGTGGAGGAGGCCGGCTTCCTTCAGCATGACCGCCAGCTCCAGCATGTCCGATACGCCGTCGGTTTTGGAGATGATCATGGTGCGGATGCAGCGCTTGCCGTAGCGGAGGTGGGCGCAGCGGGCGGCCTCGAATATGGCCAGCTCTTTGGCCGTTTCGGCGCTGTAGGTGATGTGGCGGGAGACGAGGGGGCGGGAGGTTTCGAGTTCAGTGGTGAGCAGCGCGATGCGGGCGTCCTCGTCCAAGGCGAGGTAATTGGTGCCGGGGGCGGCGACTTCCAGCAGTTCTGCCACCACGCACTCATGGACTTCGGAATTCTGGCGCAGGTCGAGGGGGGCGAGCGTCCAGCCGAACACGCGGGCGGCGCGCAGGAGGCGGCCGAGGCGGCCCTGGGCCAGGAGTTTGGCGCCGTGCAGGAGCAGGGATTGCTCGATGATTTCCAGCTCGGCGATGAATTCTTCCGGGCTTTCATAAGGTGTTGCAGCGACGCCGCGCACGGAGGAGGAGATGCTGCCGACGTGCTGGCGGCCGAGCAGGGCCTGGTGTGTGGCAGCGAGACGGGCCTGGATGTTGGCGAGCGCCAGGCGGTAGGGTTCGTCTGCGCGGTGGGCCGATTTGTCGGGGGAATCGGTGGCCAGCGCCTGGAGTTCCGGGGTGACATCAGCCAGCAAGGCGGCGAGAGGCAGTTCTTTGCGGAGCTGGCGGGCTTGGGCGATGTAGAAGCCGAAGGCGCGTTCGGCTTGCAGCGCCAGGGCCTGGGTCAGCACTTCGCCGTCCACAAACGGGTTGCCGTCGCGGTCGCCGCCGATCCAGGTGCCGATTTCGAGGAAGGGCGGCAGGCGGGAGGCACCTATGGCTTTTTCGATCGCGTCGTAGAGGCGGGGGATCTCGGCGAAGAAAGTGGCGTCGAAGAAGGCGAGCGCGTTATCGACCTCGTCCAGCACCGCGAGCTTGGCCTGGCGCAGGGTGCGGGTCTGCCAGAGGGTGAGTACCAGGGCGCGCAGGCCGGTCTCGATTTCGGCGTATTCCTCTTTGGTTTCGGCCAGGCGGTCGCGCCGTACAAGGAGAGCTGTGATGGCATCGAGCGTGTCGAGAATGGAGCGGCGCTGTACCTCTGTTGGGTGGGCTGTGAGCACGGGGGCAATGGCGGCGGTTTCGAAAAAGGCTTTGAGTTTGGCATCATCGAAGCCTTGCGCGCGTGCCACGGCGATGCCGTCGGCCAGGCTGCCCTCGCGGGGCGGCGAGCCGGCGATCTGGTGCGCGCGCCAGCGGCGGGTGTGGTGATGGTCCTCGGCGATATTGGCCAGGACTGAGAAATAGCCGAAGGCGCGGGTGGTGCGATTGACCTCGTTATCCGACAGGCTAGTGAGAATGCCCTCCAGCTCAGCCTGCGCGGTATGGTCCTGGTCGCGGTGGAAACGCACGGCGAGCTGGCGCAGGGTTTCGATGAGTCCGTAGACCTGCGGGCCTTCGACGGCGCGGATCGTGTCGCCCAGGATGCGGCCGAGCAGGCGGATGTCGTCGCGCAACGCCTCGTCCAATGGGGCGGCGTGGCGGTGGGTTGGCGCGGGCGGTGTGTCCATGGGGTTAATCAAACGCTGATTGCCGCGCCGGGCAAGCGTTTTTTGCGTCGCAGCGAAGCGCGCAGGAAGGGGGGGCGTGTTTGCCAGCCCAACGCTCGGCTGCTATCCGAATCGGCGCAGGAGGCCCTATTTTGAGCGATATTATTATCACCCCGGTTGCAGGCAAGGCGCTGCTGAAACGCTTTATTCTGCTCCCCGAGCGGCTGCATGCCGACGACCCGTATTACATCGCTCCGCTGCATATGGAGCGCGAGGAAGGGCTGACGGATAAAAACCCGTTCTTTGGCCATGCCGAGGTGCAATTCTGGCTGGCGGTGCGGGATGGCCGGGATGTGGGGCGTATCAGCGCGCAGATCGACCAGCTGGCGCTGACCATTCGCCCGGATGCGCCGGGGCAGTTCGGGATGATTGCGGCTGAGGATGATCCTGCGATTTTTAAGGTGCTTTTGGATACGGCAGCAGAGTGGCTGCGGGCCCGGGGCAAGATTCGGATGGAGGGCCCGTTCAACCTCAATATCAACGAGGAAACCGGGCTGTTGATCGATGGTTTCGACACGCCGCCGGTGCTGATGATGGGACATGACAAGCCCTATATCGCGGCGCGGCTGGAGGAATATGGGCTGGTGAAGGAGAAGGATGTTTATGCCTATCTCTATGATATTACCATGGAGCTGCCCAAATCCGTGCGGCGGCTGCTGGACCGCGAGCTGCCCAAAGACCTGACCGTGCGGCAGCTGGATTTGAAGAAGATCAATGCTGAAATCCGCACTGTGACGGATATTTTCAACGATGCCTGGTCCGGTAATTGGGGGTTTGTGCCGTGGACGGAAACCGAGGCGGATTATCTGGCAAAAGCGCTGAAGCCGTTGCTGAACCCGCGGCTGACGAGCCTGATTGAACGCAATGGCGAGCCGGTGGGATTCATGATCGGCCTGCCGAATTTGAATGAGGCGATACGCGATTTGAAGGGCAAGATGCTGCCGTTCGGTTGGGCTAAATTGCTGTGGCGGCTGAAGGTGAGCGGGGTGAAAACCGCGCGTGTGCCGCTGATGGGGGTACGGCGTGCGGCGGCGCATGATATGATCGGTAGTTTGATGCCGTTTCTGATGATCGACATGGTGCGGAAAGAGGCGCTCAAGATGGGGTTCACGCATATCGAATTATCGTGGATTCTGGAGGATAATTTGCCGATGCGGCGGATGAATGAGAGCCTGGGGGCGAAGGCTTATAAGACGTACCGGATTTACGAGAAGGCGATTTAGGGGAGCGCTAGTAGGTCGGCCCGTAATTACGGCAATTTTTTAAGTGGATGGCACCGGATCCTGCAGATAGCGGATTGCATGGCCTGGTGTGACATAGTCCACATAGTTGTCGGCGGCGTTGGTCATGCGTAACAGCATGCGGTTAAACAGACCACGCAGAAGCTTCATGTCCCTAATGGCGGCGAGTTCCTCGCCTTCGGGGATAGGGGTACCATGAGCCGCATCATTACGGCGCTTCCACGCTTCATTTTCAGCAGCACCTAACTCTATACCCATTGCTTCTAAAACGGATTTTAAAATTACGCGCTGCGGGGGTCTGTTAATATCCTGAAGCTTTTCCTTCAACGCGCCTTTGTTGTCTTCGTTAATTAGGGCCGCTTCAATGACTCCATTAATAGTTTCTCTTAGTCCTTTCCATTGCGCAGTTGGCAGTATTTTTGTTTTGCCTATGTTGGGATGGCTCTTGCAGTATGCCTCCTGTAACGCCTCTATGGCAGCGCCAAAATGTGCTGGTGCAATATGTACCGTTGCAGTGCCAGCATGCCAATATGCCCAACTAAGATTACCCAGATCAAGCTGGTCGTAGTTGGCCACAAGGGCATCTACCATTTGCGTAAGCTTAGTGTGACCAAGATCGTGCTGGAAGCTCCTGCTGCTGAGATGGGCCAGTGGCATTGGCGAGGGATCGAAAGTTCTCTTGGCAAGACTATAGGCACTCCGCGAAGTAGCGGCGACGATGTGCCAGTCTTGATCATAAAGCGTGTGACCCAGTTCAACGAGATAGAAGCCGAGTGCGAAGGATAGCGCATTACGGATTTTCTTTCGGATTAAATCGTCAGGAGTTCCAATATAGACGATACTTCCCCGCTTGATTGCATCAGAGCCCTGAGTACTCTGGGCGCAAACAAATAGCGTCTGGCCGGCCACGGTCAGCTTAGCGGCGTTTTGGCTAGAATTATGCCCGCTACTCGAATTGGAAAGCGTTAAACCACCATTCAAGAGCGCGATACTGCAAGTAACGCTCGTTTCTGTTATAGTCGTAATAGAATCCGGCCAAATGAAGGGACTAAGCGGCAGGTTTTCCAACCATTCAATTGTGTAGGCCGCCTTTCCTGGATCATCGAGCGTTACCGTCAGCTCGTGAATACGTGCGCACTCTCTCAGGGCGCTTTGCTGAGAATGACCGTGGGATATTGTGACATTAAAAGACTGTATTCCAGTTAGCGTAGCCTCATTGCCGCCGATTTCTGCAAGTTTAACTAAGTCTTTGTTAAAACGTACGGTACCTGTCGGGGGCTGAACTATATCCGTTTTGGCGTCTGGCGTCGCGTTGGTTTCAAGAATCAATGCAAGGTCATCATTGCGGCTTAGCACGAACCCACGAATTGGTGCGTGCAGGGGGCCTGGATCAGTGATCTCGAAGAGCCCCCGGTTAATCAGATCGACAGCCTCAATTTCCCAACTGACCATTGAGCTAGGCTATCTGAGATCCGAATTTTAAGCCACCTCAAGGTTGCTTACCCGGACGAATGTCAGCTTGTTGAGCACTTCGACCAAGCCGGTAACGACAACGTTGGCCGCATTCCTGCTGCGCCGACCGCAGGGGTTGCGTTAATAGAAGTGAAGATACTGCACCACTGCGAAAAAGCCGGACCACGGCTTGGCCGATTAGCTCCTGGCGTTAGCGTAACCAGCCGTGGGCGCGGTACCAGGCTACGGTGCTGGCGAAACCCTCTTCCAGACCTATGGCGGGGTGATACACCGATGCCGGCAGCGCCTCATCGGTATGCACCGTCCAATCCGGATACAGCATTTCTCTTGCCTTGCCTGCGGAAAACACCGGTGCGGCGCCGCGTAAGCGCCCCCATAGGCCGGAGGCTGCGCCCGCGGCGCGGAGTAAAACCCCTGGAACATGAAGCAAATTTGCTTTTCGGCCCTGCGCCCGCATGGCCTCTGTTGCCACCTCTGCCAGTGTATAATCGCCGCCGGGAAGTGCGAATAATCCGCTCTCGCCGGCGCCCAGCGCCACGTGCGCCAGCGCTGTAGCTGCGTCCGTTACGTGCAGGATGGTTACGCGCCCACGGCTCAGCACCGGCACGATGGGCAGGGCCGCTGTCTGGAAGACTGATAATGTTGCTTTATCCCACGGCCCGTACAAAACCGGCGGGCGGATGGTGACGAGCTGTGATTCCGTTCCCGTATAAACGGCGCGAACCGCTTCTTCCCCCGCGTGTTTTGAAAATGCGTAGTCTGAAATTTCCGGTATGCGCGCTGCAAGTGTTGAAACCGCGACGAACCTTGCATCCGGCGCATGCAACCGCGCGGCCTTCGCCACGGCCGCCGCACCATCGCGGTTGACGCGCAAAAATGCCGCGCGGTTTTGTGCCTTGATCAGCCCGGCGGCATGCACCACGGCATCAGCACCATGCACCAGCCGGGCCAGTGCTGCTTCGTCCGCGAGATCGCCAAAAATTGTTTCGTATTCGATGCCGGACCAGAATTCATGGGCAGGATCACGCCGCGCCAGAATGCGGATTTTTGCGCCCGCGCGGGAAAGAGCCGCCACCAGATGCAGCCCTAAAAAACCCGTCGCACCGGTTACCGCAACAACCCGCCGGTTCACGCTGCCCCGGCGATAACCTGTGTGGGATATTCATTCGCCAGATACATCGCGCGCGCGCGCGAGCGGCTGAGTTTGCCAGAGGATGTCTGCGGCAGGCTGCGCGGCGGCACCAGAACAACCCGCGTCTCCAATCCATGCCGGCCACGGAAGAATTTGGTGCTGTCGTGGATTAGTTTTTCTCGCGCGAGGGCATCGGTGGTGCGGCATTGCACGAGCACCACAACTTCTTCCGCAACGCCGTTATCGACCGAGAACACCGCGACATCGCCGCTGCGCAGGGAGGCCATATCCGCCTCCGCCGCCCATTCCAAATCCTGCGGCCAGACATTGCGGCCGTTGACGAGGATGAGGTCTTTGGCGCGGCCGGTGATAACGAGCTGGCCATCGGTGAAATAGCCAAGGTCGCCGGTATCGAGCCAGCCATCGGCGGAGAGCACCTGCGCGGTTTCTTCCGGGGCGCCGAAATAGCCGAGCATAAGGCTGGGGCCACGCACGAAAATGCGGCCTACCAGGCGCTCTGGCAAAATCTCGCCGCCTTCACCGCGTACCTCGGCCTCGTGCTGCGGCAGCATGCGGCCGCACAGCACAAAACCGCGTGTGCGTGTGCTCGATTTATTGGCCGGCACGGCGCGGTGCTCGCGCTCCAGGATCACACCATCGATGACGTCCTGCTTCGCCCCCTGCCCTGGCGGCGTAAAACTCAGCGCCAGTGTCGCCTCGGCCATGCCGTAGCAGGGCACGAAAACCTCCTCGCCAAAGCCGCGTTCGGCAAAACGCGCGGCGAAGCGGGTGAGTACGGCGGGGCGCACCATGTCTCCACCGATGCCGGCGCGGCGCCAGCTGGAAAGGTCGAGGCCCTCGGTGGAGGCGGTCTCGGCGCGGCGGAGCGATAATTCATAGCCGAAGGAGGGGCTGAAGGAGACGGTGCCGCGGTTGCGGCTGATCAGCTCCAGCCACAATAAAGGCCGGCGGGCAAATTCGCGTGTGGGCAGAATATCGACCGAGAGCTGGCAGGCGAGCGGCATCAGGAAAAACCCGACCAGCCCCATGTCGTGGTAGAAGGGCAGCCAGCTGGTGCAGCGGTCGGCTTCCGTAACGCCAAGGCCGTCGCGCGCCATGTAATGCGCGTTGGTCAGGAAGGCGCGCTGCGTGACAGCCACGCCGAGCGGGAAGCGCGTGCTGCCGGAGGAGAATTGCAGATAGGCCAGCGCATCCGGATTTTGCGGCGGTAGTGCGGCTTCGGGTGCGGCTTCCAGCTGTTTGTAGCTGCCGGAGAGGCGCAAATTCAGCCCCTCGGCGGCTTCCGCGATCCAGCTTTCCAGCATGTCGGGGCCAAACAACGCATGCGCCTGGGCGGTTTCCACCATGCGGCGCAAATGGGCGATATAACCCTCCCGCCCGCCGAACGCCGCCGGCAGCGGCAAGGGGGCGGGTACGAGTCCCGCATATTGGCAGGCGCAGAAAGCACGCAAAAAATCGCCGTCGCTCTCGGCTACCAGCCCGACGCGCTCGCCGGGTTGCAAACCGGCGCCCAGCATACGGCGGGCGAGCGCAACAGCCTGTTCGCGCAGCAGGCTGTACGGCAAAACTTCGACGAGCCTGCCTTTGCCGGAGTAGATGTTGAAACCCGTCACGCCCTGGGCGGCATAATCCAGCGCCTCGGCAATGGTACCGAAAGCGGCGTAGGAGATCGCGCGGCCCGGTGTCCTGGTCGGGGTCGGCTCCGCGAGAGTAGAAATGTCTTGGCTCGGCACAGTATTTTCCCGGCTAACAGAACCACCCCGCCATGGCAATGGCGTGACAGGCCTGCATTTGACGGCGGATTGGCGCGCGGCCTATCTGCGCACATGCCAATTCCCGCGCGCGTACATTTTTGCTGGATCGGCCCGACGCTGCCCTGGGCCTATGTGTTTGCCGTGCTTTCCGCGGCAGCGCAGGCGCAGATGGACGAAGTTGTGCTGCATCATACCGATGAGTTGCAGGATACACTTGGCGTTGCCGCTTTGCGCGCGGCACCTGGCGTGCGGCTGGAACATGTGGACGCGAAACTCTTCCTTGAGCAGGCCGGGGCACCGCTGGGATTGGGTACAAAGCTCGCCGCACTTTATGCCGGGCTGACCAGCCCGGTGCAGCGGGCCGACGTGCTGCGCGCGGCGATTCTCTACGTGCAAGGCGGTATCTATCTCGACCTCGATACCATAACGGTGGCCTCGCTGCGCCCATTGCTGGCGGCGCCGCAATTTGTCGGCACGGAGCACATCGTCTGGCCGGATTGGGTGCGCACATCGCGCTCGCCCGTGGTCTGGGCAAGGCATCTGGCGCTGGATGTGCTGCGTAAAATCCTGCGCCTGACGCCGGGCGGCTGGCGCGGTTTTCGCGCCGTAGAAAGCTGGTATTTCAAGGGTGTGAACAACGCCATTATGGGTGCGGCACCTGGCGCCGCGCTGTTTGCCGCCTATTTGGCAGCCATGGTGCAACTGCCGCCGGCACGGCAGACGCAGCCCTACGCTCTGGGTCCGCATCTGCTGCAAACCCTCGTTGGCGGGTTCTCCACGGCCGAACTCACCATCCATGAGCCCGCCGCCTTTTACCCTTTGGCCCCGGAAATCTCGGAGCATTGGTTCCGCCCCAGCCGCGCGCCGCTTTCCCGCGTGCTGCGGCCCGAGACTCGCATCGTACACTGGTATGCCTCGGTACGCGCCAAGCGGCACATCGCGGTCATCGACCCCGCCTATATACGCGCAAATTGCCAAAATCAGCTGTATAGCGCACTGGTTTGCAAGGCCTTACCGCAACTGTAACGCCTGCAACGCTGCCTCCCGCCGTAATACTTGCGGCTCGTTTACCCTGGCTGTAAGGTCACAAATCGGTAATATCCGTGATTTTCCGGCGTTTTCAGGCAGGCGAGGTTCACATGGTTAAGAAGAACGGCATTCGTATCGCGATCGCCGGGGTTGGCAATTGTGCAAGCTCTCTCATTCAGGGCATCCATTATTATACCCCACAGCGCTGCCGCGAGGATGTTATCGGGCTGATGCACACGGAAATCGGCGGCTACCGGCCGTGCGACATCGATGTGGTCGCCGCGTTTGACGTTGATGTGCGTAAGGTCGGCATCGATGTTCACCAGGCGATTTTCGCCAAGCCGAACTGTACCAAGATCTTCCAGGCCGAAATCCCCGATGCCGGCGTGACCGTGCTCATGGGCCCGGTGCTGGACGGTATTTCCGAGCATATGGAAAATTATGCCGACGACCGCACCTTTATTAAATCCGACGCGCACGAGCTGAGCAAGGCCGAAGTTGTCGCCGAGCTGAAGCGCACCGGCGCCGATGTGCTGCTCAACTACATGCCGGTCGGCTCCGAAAAAGCCGCGCGCTTCTATGCCGAATGCGCGCTGGAAGCCCATATCGGCTTCATCAACAACATGCCGGTGTTCATCGCCTCGGACAAAGCCTTTGCCGACCGTTTTGCCGCGCGCAACCTGCCGATCATCGGCGATGACATCAAATCCCAGCTGGGTGCGACCATTACGCATCGTGTACTGACGGATCTGTTCGCCAAGCGCGGCATCAAGCTGCTGCGCACCTACCAGCTGAACACCGGCGGCAATACCGATTTCCTCAACATGAAGAACCAGGACCGCCTGGCCTCCAAGAAGAAGTCCAAGACCGAAGCCGTGCAGTCCGTGACCAAAACGCGGCTCGACAGCGAGAACATCCATATCGGCCCGAGCGACTACGTGCCCTGGCAGAATGACAACAAGATCTGCTTCATCCGCATGGAAGGCCAGATGTTCGGCGACGTGCCGATGGATCTGGAACTGCGCCTCTCGGTGCAGGACAGCCCGAACTCCGCCGGCGTGGTCATCGACATGATCCGCTGTTGTAAGATAGCACTTGAGAACGGCATCGGCGGCGTGCTGGCCGGCCCCAGCGCGTATTTCTGCAAGCATCCACCCGCGCAGTACACTGACGATGTGGCGTATGACATGACCGAAGACTTCATCGCCGGCTGCGTCCAGGCAAAGGTCGCCGCCGCCGAATGAAATGCCTGATCGTCGCGGCGGGCCAGGGTACGCGCCTGCGGGAGAAAGGGGAGCTTAAACCCCTTATTCCCATCAAGGGCGTGCCGCTCATCGAACGCGTCATCGCCAATGCCCGCGCCGGTGGGGCGGATGAGTTTTTAATCGTCACCGGCTACCATTCCGATGAATTGCAGGCCCGCCTCGGCGAGCTTTCCACGCGGTCTGGTGTGCATATCACCCGCATCTACAACCGCGCCTGGGACCGTGCCAACGGCGTATCCGTGCTCGCGGCCAAGCAATATCTCGATGAGCCGTTTCTGCTCACAATGTGCGACCATCTCGTCGATCCCGAGATTTTCCGTGCCCTCATCGCCACCCAAGCCGAGCCCGATACGGTGACACTCGCGGTCGATTTCAACATCGAGAACCCGCTCAACGACCCCGAGGATGTGACCCGGGTAAAATGCGACGGCACATTGCTCAAGCATATCGGGAAAATCATCCGCGATTTTAATTGCTTTGATACTGGTGTGTTTCTCTGCACCCCGGTGATGTTCGATGCCCTGATCGAAAGCCAGCTCCGTGGCGATGACAGTATCTCCGGCGCCATGAATATGCTGGCGGAATGGGGCAAGGCGCGGGTGTTTGATATCGGCGACCGGATGTGGGTGGATGTTGATGATCCGGTGGCGTTTACCAAGGCGGAGACGCTGCTTGAAACGGGGCAGTTGAAGTAAAGCAGTACCTTTTTGTGAACAAAAAGGTACCCAAAAAAACTTTATCATTTTAGGACAAAGCTTCATGAGTGAGCCGGTGCGGCGGGCGGTTGAGATTGAGACGCCTAGCAATCTTTATGTTATTCATCCGCTCTCTGCTTGGATCGTTCCTTACTTCGCGCGGGCGAAAATCATTCCTAATCAGGTTTCGCTTGCCGGTATGGGCTGCGGCATTGCCGCCGGCATCGCTTATCATTTCTATCCGCATACATGGTGCGTGTTTCTCGGCTTCGCCCTTATGTTCGCCTGGCATGTACTGGATGGCGCCGACGGACAGCTCGCCCGCCTCACGAACACCTACTCCGAATTCGGCAAGGTCATCGACGGCATCTGCGACTATGTGACCTTCACCGCGGTCTATGTCGGGCTGGCCCTCACCCTCGCTACAATCCATGGCGGCTGGGTCTGGTATCTCGTTATCGCCGCGGGGTTGAGCCATGCTTTGCAATCCGCCGCCTTTGAGCTGCAACGGCAATATTACAATGTCTATGGCCTCGGCCGCACACCCTCGGCACTGCCCGACCTTGATGCGCCCGCCCGGAAAGGCACGGCCGCCTGGCTGAATAATATTTATACGCGCGCGCAGCTACTCATCGGCGGCGAGGCGGCGCCCTTCCATCAAAAACTGGCGGCTGCCATGGCCGCACACCCGGAAACGGCTGACACTTTGCGCGCGCGCTATTGCGCGACCTTCGCCCCGGCCATCCGGCGCTGGGCTTTGCTTTCCTCCAATGCCCGCACGATAGGTATTTTTCTCTGTGCGGTGGCAGGCGCCCCGCTGCTCTTTTTCCTGCTGGAATTTTTAATCCTCAACGCCGTTCTGGGCGCTTTGCTCGCGGACCAGCGCCACCGTTACGAGGCTTTTTCGTTCAAAGCCTGAGCGCCGCTAGCCTGAGCGCAGAGCGTTATGCGCCCGCTGCAACACATAGATCCCGGCCCCGCCCAGCAGCAGTGTGGGTGCCAGCGCCACGAGCGCCGGTGCCACGCTGGACCGCGCGCCGAACGTGAGCACCAGTTGCTGGGTCAGCTCAAACCCGATGCCCAGCAGAGCCCCCACCAGCACCTGCCGCCCGGCACTTTGCATCCGCTGCGCACCGAAGGCGAAAGGGGCCGCCACGATCACCAGCGCCAGCAGCGAAAGCGGGATGCTGACCATGTTCCAGAACACCAGCTCGTCACTGATCGCCCGCTGGTCGTTGCGCTTCTGCTCATGGATATAGCGGAACAATTCGACCGGCGGCATCGTCGAGGCCGGCAGCTGCAATAACTGCATATGCCGCGGCGTGACGAAGGATTGCCATATCACGCTGGGCTGCCAGGTGGTGACGAACTGCGTACCCTGCACCCGCTTTTCCAGCACATTCTGCAACTGCCAGCTGCCATCTGGGTTTACTGTGGCGCTGTCGGCATGTTTGTAATCCGTCATGCTGCCGTCGGGCGCGAAGCTGTAGATATCGATATCCTGCGGCGCGCGGTCGTAACCGAACTGCTGCACGTTGAGGTATTGCTGGTCATGCGCCACCCAGAAACCGCCGTAATGCATCGTCGTGGCAGTCTCGACCAAAGCCGCCTCCTGCTGGCGCTGGGCCAGCTGCTGCGCCGTGGGCACCACATATTGCGCGATCAGGAACAAAGCGAAAATAATCGGCAGCGAGAGTTTCACCAGCGCGCCGATGATGCGCGCCTCGGAGACGCCGAGGCTGCGCCAGGCGGTAAGCTCGGCATTACGGGCCAGCCCTCCCAGCGCCAGCAGGCTGGCCAGCAGCATCCCCACAGGCGCTAGCTGCAGCACCCGCGCGGGGGCGGTGAAGGCGGTGTAGATCAGCGCATCGCGCGCATCGTAACTGCCCTGCCCGACCAGCGAGAGCTGCTGCACGAAATCCAGCAGGCTGAACAATGCCGTCAGCCCGGCCATGGCGAGGAGAAATATGCGCAAGGTGAGCACGCCGATGTAGCGGTCGACAATATTCATGCCGCCCCGCTCATGCCACGCGGCCAGTCAGGCGGCGGCGGATGCGGGTCTCATTAAGGGCCGCAAACAACAACACGGCCAGTAGCATCGGCGCCCACCATATGCCGGGCAGCGGGCCGATATCGCCATGCTCCACCCAGGTGCGCGCCGTGGTACACAGCAGGTAATAGCCGGCGTAAATCAGGATGGCCGGGCCGAAGCGGGCATAGCGGCCCTGCCGCGACTGAGTGCGGCTGAGCGGTATGCCCATCAGCGCCAGTAAAAAAGTGGAAACCGGGGTGGAAAGCCGCCACTGGAGTTCCGCGACATCCCGGGGCGCGGTTGAGGTGGCGAGCAGCCGGTTGCTGGCGGCGACAGGGCTGTAGCCGGGTGCACTCCCAGGCACGGCGGCTGGGTCTATCTTCATCCCCGCGGCACTCAGCAGATTATCCTTATGCGGGTCGGCGGGGTCGATTTCATAAATATGCGCGTTAGAGAGATACACCTCGCGCTGGCCAGTGGCGTCTAGGCTTGGCAGCGGTGTGGCTGATTGGGCGAAAATCACCTCGGTATGGCCGCCGATATTGCGCCGCACGAATACATCCTGGGCCAACCCGCCGCGCGCGGTACGGTGGTTGAGGTAGATGACCCGGTCGCCGTCCTGGCTGGCGTAGAACGTGCCGGCCTGCATGGCGTTTAAATCTACCTTGGTGGCCCCCATCCAGGTGATGTCGTGCGAGGTGCGATAGGCCCAGGGGCGGGCCAGCATCGCCATTACGCCCACGGCCAGGGCTGTGACCGTGGCAAAGCCCAGCACCGCGCGTGCCACCTGCATCGGCCGGGCACCCAGGGCTTCCATAGCCGTAATCTCATGGTCGGCATGCAGCCGGCTGAAGCTGAGGAGCACGGCGAAAAAAAGTGCCACGGGGATGAGGACATCCTGGGAAATCAGCAGTTTGAGCCCGGCTAGTTCGAAGATGATGGCGGCCGGCAGCAGACCGTTGGCGGGGTCGGCCAGGCTGCTGGAAATGCTGTAGCCGCCGAACAGCGCGCAAAGCACGCCAAGGATGGCGGCGAACGGTCTGCCGATTTCACGCGCCAGATACTCAGGTATAATCAATGCGTTAAGCCATCCACTCCGCGGCTCGCTCGTATAACGGCCTGTTTCCGGCCGGCTGCATACCACAATGCCCCTGCCGCGACGGTGTTATAGCAACGCATGGCAGCAAAGGCATGGCCGCCTTTAATTAATTTACCTTGCCAAGTATAGCGTATGTTATCAAATTGTCATCTCGCGCGCGCCGCTATCTGCATGCTAGGCTGCACAATTGGAAACCAGAAGGCTGACCATTAAAGATGACTGATTCGGACGCGGATATCCGTGAGATCATTTTCGACACGCTGCGCAACGCGCTGCCACGGCCCGTGGCGTTGACCGAGCAGACGCATATCGTCGATGATCTCGGGTTGGACTCGGTGGCGGTGATGGATTTCGTGATGGAGATCGAAGACCGGCTGGACCTTTCCGTGCCGCTCGACAAGATTGCGGAGATCGAAACTTTGGGCGATTTGCTCACAGTGCTGCGCGACCTCAAGGCGCACGTATAACCACATGACATTACTCGCCAAGTACGCGGCCCTCGCGGCGCAATACGCCCGGCTGGAAGAGGCCGGGACCAACCCCTTCAACGTCGCGTTCGAGGCTGTGCTGTCGCCGACCGAGGCGATCATTTCCGGGCGCACGACATTGCTGCTGGGCACGAACAATTATCTGGGGCTTACATACGATCCCTCGGTGATTGCCAAATCCATGGAGGCGACGGAGCTTTCCGGCACCGGCACCACGGGTTCGCGCATCGCCAATGGCAGCTATCAGGGGCATCGCGGGCTGGAGCAGGCGCTGGCGGATTTCTACGGCCGCAAGCATGGCATGGTGTATTCCACCGGCTATCAGGCCAATCTCGGCATTTTATCCGCGCTGGCGGGCAAGGACGATCATTTGATCCTCGATGCCGATTCGCATGCCAGCATTTACGATGGCGCGCGCCTGGGCCACGCCCAGGTGACGCGGTTCAGGCACAACAGCCCGGATGATCTGGCCAACCGGCTACGCCGGCTGAAGGACGTGCCGGGGGATAAGATCATCGTCGTCGAGGGGATTTACTCGATGCTGGGCGATACCGCCCCGTTGCGCGAATTTGCCGCGGTGAAGCGCGAATATGGTGCCTATCTGGTCGTGGATGAGGCGCATTCCCTGGGTGTGCTGGGTGCTACCGGGCGCGGCCTGGCTGAAGCGGCCGGGGTTGAGGCGGATGTCGATTTCATCGTCGGCACGTTCTCCAAAAGCCTGGGCGGTGTCGGCGGGTTCTGCGTGGCGGATATAGACGGGTTTGATATCCTCCGCGTTGTCAGCCGGCCGTATATGTTCACCGCCTCGCTGCCGCCGGGGGTGATTGCGGCCACGCTGGAGGCTTTGCACCAATTGCGGCTGCGGCCTGGGTTGCGCCATCAGCTCAATGCCAATTCGCGGCGGTTGTATGATGGTCTGGCGCGGCTTGGCTTTACCGTGGGGCCGGAGCCGAGCCCGGTGGTCTCCACCATCATGCCGGACCCGGATACGGCATTCGCCTTCTGGGCACGGCTGCTGGAAATGGGGCTGTACACCAATGTGAGCCTGCCGCCGGCAACGCCAAAGGGCCTGGCGCTGCTGCGCTCCAGCGTGAGTGCGGCGCATAGCCCGGCCCAATTGGACCATGCCATTGCGTTGTTCGCGGATGCCGGGCGGGAGCTGGGGCTTATTCCCCGGCCAAGCCAGCCTGCCTGGGGTGAGCCGGACTTTGCCGGCGCCAAATAAAAACATGCCGGAAGTGGCGGTGTTCCGCCATAATTTGTTCAGAATTTCGGAAGTTTTCATCACTGAGCAGGCCAGGCATTACAGCAAATATCACCCGCTTTTTTTGGGCCGGCTGCGCCAGGGCGCGGCGCCGCCGGGCGTGGACGCGCTGGCGTTTGAGGATCTGTACCCACGCATGGCTTTGCCGATGGCCGGCTTGCAGATGGCGAGCCGCAGCATCGCCCCTTATGAGCGGCTGCTGGCAGGACGGCGCCCGGCGCTGATCCATGCACATTTCGGCATCGAGGGTGTTTATGCGCTGCCGCTGGCCGAGAGGTTAGGCGTACCGCTGGTCACCACTTTTCATGGGTTTGACGCCACGCTCTCAACCGCGGGGTTCTTCGCATCACCGGCCTGGGCCTGGTATCCGCTGTTGCGGCGGGGGCTGATGCGGCGGGGCAATTTGTTCCTGTGCGTTTCGGAATTCATCCGCGAACGGCTGCTGGCACAGGGCTTTCCGCCGGAGCGTACGCAAGTTCACTATATGGGCGTGGATTGCGGGCTCATCTCGCCCCGCGCACCGGGGGAAGAAGAGCCGGTGATCCTGCATGTCGCGCGGCTGGTGGAGATGAAAGGGACGGAATTTTTGATCCGCGCCTTCGCCGCACTGGTGTCAAAGCACCCAAAGGTCCGGCTCGTCATTATCGGCGACGGGGCTTTGCGCAAACGGCTGGAGAAGCAGGCGCGGGAGTGCGGCGTGGCAGCGCAGGTGGCGTTTTTGGGCGCACGGCCTCATGTTGAAGTGCTGTCCTGGATGCGCCGGGCGGCTTTGCTGGCTCTGCCCAGCGTGCGCAGTCCCTCGGGCCGGGTTGAGGGGCTTGGCATGGTGGTGCTGGAAGCCGCAGCGACCGGTGTGCCGTCCGTGGGCTCGGATATGGGCGGCATTCGCGAAACAATCGTGAACGGCGAAACAGGATTTCTGGTGCCGGAGCGCGACACTGCGGCGTTGGCGGCGCGCATGGGCGAATTGCTGGCGGATGCGGAATTGCGCCGGCGCATGGGCGAGGCGGCCAGGCTGCGGGTTGAGCAGAAATTCGATATTGTCCGGCAGACCGCGGTGCTTGAGGAGATCTATGATGGGCTGCTGGCGTGAAAGCGGTCGTAGTCGCACATCCTGATGACGAGGCGTTGTGGCTGAGCGCGGTTTTGTCCAAGGCGGACCGGGTCGTGTTCTGTTTTGGCGATCAGCTTGACGGCGGCAAAAAATCCGCCGCGCGGGCGCGGGCGGTGGCGAGGCTGAAACTGCCGGGGCTGGTGAACCTTGCTCTGGTGGAAAGCGGAACGCGCAAGCTCGTGGATTGGGCAAGTGCTGCGTTTTGCACCACCGGGATACAAATTGCGGATGCTGCGGGTCAGGCGCGCTATGACGCAAATTACACGGCATTATTGGCTGCACTTACGCCAGTGTTGGCGGGATGCACTGATGTTTACACGCATAACCCCTGGGGCGAGTACGGGCACCCCGAGCATGTACAGGTATATCGTGCCGTTGCGGCGTTACAGGCGCAATTGGGTTTTACCCTCTGGTTTTCTAATTATGTGTCCCCCCTCACCTGGCGGCTGGCGCGGCAAATGGGGCCGTGCTGGGCCCGGCGGGAGGTACTACGGCCGGATACGGCTTTGGCGCGACGGCTGTTTTGGACGTATTGGCGGCATGGCGCCTGGACCTGGCCGCTGAGCCACCGCTGGCCGGACGCGGAGACCTATTATGCGCAACCGGCGGGAGGAGAGGTTATGCAGTCTCTAAGCGGCGAGGTCCTGCTGGATGTTTCACGGCTGCGCTGGCGGGCGGGGGGTGCGTCAACCGTGCTTGGCTGAGCATCTTAGTGTTTGTTTAAGAGTCGAGGCTTACAAAGGTTCATACTCTTCCCAGCTAAGGTAAAAGCCATGATCATTGCATCAACCTTTTCTGATGCTGCTGCCACCACCCAAGCGGCCCCTGCCTCCGCCACTGCCTCCTCATCCACGGCTACGCAGGGCAGCAGTAGCGCCGCCGCATCCAAAGCCGCGCCGGCTCTTGCCGCTTCGGCTTCATCTTCATCTTCGGCCCAGACAAGTGTCGAGTATCAGGCCGGCCGGGAGGCGCGCGCCGCGGGGGATTCGTCCTCCGGGGCACCAAGCATCTCTTCGGTTGGGGCGAGCGGGCATGAGGCATGGCTAAGTGGCTGGAATTCCGGCGCCAGCGGCAAAACCGCCAGCAATGCCGTCGCCGCATACACGGCCATCGCGTCCCTGGGGACAGCTGCGGCCGCGGAAATGGCCGGGAGCAACAGCACCGCCCCGTCTGGTAGCTAATCTGGCAGCTAGGCGGGCCGGGGGGCGCGGGTGGACCAGAACAGCCCGGCATAGGCGAGTAACGTCGCCGCCAGAGCGATGGCGATTTGCGCTTCCAGCCCGGGGTGGCGGAAAATGCTCCGGGCAGCAAAATTCAGAATCAGCAGCCCGGCAATGGCGGCACCTGGGAGCAAGAATGGCCGGAGCAGTGTGGCAGGGCTGATCTGCCAGTGGCGGCGCAGATAAAACGCGCTCCAGATGAGCAGCGGCGGATAGGCGGCAAGCCATACGCCGGCAACGCCGGCAATGCCGCTGCGCGCGGGGAAATACAGCATTACCGCGAAGATGCCCGTCGTTAAAAACACCAGCGTTGCGGCTGAAACCCAGGCTGCCTTACCGGGCACGCCGGAGCCGACCAGCACCGGGGTGATGAGCTGCGAGGTGATGCGCAGAATCGCGGCCAAAGCCAGAATCTGCAGCGGCAAAGCGGCGGCGGCGTAATTATGCCCCTGGCTGTCATGCAGCAGCGTCATCAGCGGGCGCGCCATCAGGATCAGCCCCACCATTAGCGGCGCGTTGAGCACGGCGACCCGCCGCAGCGACCAGAGCAAGGCATCTGCCAGCTGGCCCGGCACCGCCGCCGCCCGGGCAAACACCGGCAGTGCCGTGCGGTTGATGATGGTGCCGATCGCCATGGCCGGCTCCATCGCGACATCAAACGCGACGCGGTACAACGCCAAAGGTGCCGCGCCATAGAACCAGCCGACCAGCATGTAGTCGATGTTCTTGAAAATCTGCTCAAGGGTGTTGGCGGAGGCCGAGCGCAGGCCAAAGCGGAGCAGCGGCGCGATCTCGGGGTAGTGGAAATGTAGACGCGGGCGGAACGGGCTGGCCAGCAGCGCGCCGGCCAGGATGAACACGCCGCTGGCCATATACCCGCCGGCAATGGCCCAGGCCCCGCCGCCCGCCAAAGCTATGGCGAAGCGGGTAAGTGCCGCGCCAAACGTGGCGCCGACGTTGACGGCGGCGATTGCCTCGTACCGCAAAGCCCGGTTGAGCAAAGCCAGAGGGATGACGGCCGCCGCCACGAGGGGCTGTTTGATGGCCACAAGCAGGAAAAACGCGGCCATGCCGGGCTGGCCGTACAGCATTTGCACCAGCGGGGCGGCCAGCAGCGTCAGCCCCGCCACCAGAACGGCAACGGCAAAAATGAACCAGAACAGGCTGTCGAGCTGTTCGCGGGTGATGGAGGGCGCCTGCAACACAGCGTCGCCGGTGCCGAGCCCGTCGAACGCCTCGATGACCATGCCGAAGGCGATGACCAGCGAGCCAAGGCCGACCTGCGCTTTGGTGAGGTACAAAAGCACCACCAGAATGGTGGCGAAATCCACGATTTTGGCGATGATGGCGGCACCGCCGAGCCAGTTGAAACCGCGGCCGAGATGGCGGCGGTGGTCCTCCGTCGTGTGAAGCTCAGTCATTCAGCGAAGCTCATTCCGCGAAGCTCATTCCGCGCCGGGCGCTGCCTCTGGGGGCAAAATAACGGCGCGGGTGCGGGCGAAATGCACGAACCAGCGGCGCGATTCGGTGCGCCAGATACGTGATTGTTCCGCCCCCCAGCCGCCCTGCCCTGCCGGTGCGCCCTGGCGCCAGGCAGCGACGATGGCAGCGATTTTTGCCGCCCGCGCGCCCCAAGTAAAATTATGGCTGTCCGCCGCCGCATTGGCCGCCAAGTGCTGGGCGAGATCGGGCTCGCTGGTGAGGCGTGTCAGGCCTTCGAGCAGCGTATCCAGTGAGTCGGGCGGGCATAAATACGCCGTCTCGCCTGCTTTAAGAACCTCGGCGACATCTGGCGTGTTGCCCGCCAGAATTGGGCGGCCGGAACCGAGGTAGAAGAAGAGTTTGAGGGGCAGCACGGTGGACCCGAATTTGGCCAGGGGGCTCAGCGAGGGTGGGATGAGCAGCACATCGGCCGCGAACACATAGCGGCTGAGTTCGGGCTCGCTCTGCCAAGGGATGATGCGGATGTTGGGGACGCCGGCGGCCAGACGCTCGATGGGGCCTTCGCCGTAGGAGCCGACCAGCAGGAAGGTGAGGTCCGGCAGGCGTTTGGCGGCCTCGACGACCAGCTCCAGCCCCTTTTTATGGTTAATGCGGCCGGTATAGACGATGGTTTTCGCCTCGACCGGCACGCCGATGAGGGTTTTGGCCTCTGCGATATGGATGGGAGCCGCGAAGCGGGCGGGCTCGAAGCCGTTATGTACGCAATGCAGTTTTTCGGATGGCACACCGAGCTCGATGTATTTCTGCCGCGTGTATTCGGAGTGGCAGATGCTGCCGAGAAACCGGCGGTGGCAGAACATGCGGTAGAGAAAATACTGCAGCGGCGGGATCTGGTCCGGCCAAGGGCGGTAATGGTCAAATACCACGCGCTGGCCGAACAGCAGCGACATGAAGGCGACCCAGAGATTGCGGGTGTAAACGAGGTCTGCCTGGCGGAAGGCTGAACGCAGCACGATGGTGAGCCCGGCACAGAAATGCCGCAGAGCAGCGGGGGCGAGCGGCGCCCAGGCACGCACGATTTCCATGCCGGCAAGGGTGCTGACAGCCTCAACCGTGGAGGTTTCGGCGACGGGCGCGTGCAGCCAGGAGCTGGCAGTGAAAGGGCGCAGATATTTGGCGGTGGTGACGAACACCTCGGCATCGGCCTCGGCATTGGGCAGAGGGTTTTCAAAGGCAAACAGGATTCTCATGCAACGACCATCAAATGCCGGGCAGCGATGGCCGGGCGGCGCTTAAAACAAGCGGCAAACTAGGCGCAACGCGGCTTGCGGGTAAGGTGAGGAAAAAGGCGGAGGCTCCGCCCGTCGTGCGAATGCACGCCTCCCGGCGTGACGACCCCGCAGGGGCCTGAGGTCCTTGGCGGGTCGTCACGCCGGAGGCGTGCTTCGCACGACGGCAAAGCCCCCGCCTTTTTCCTCAGTTCGCCTTCGCCACCTGTGCCGGGGCCACGTCGACCTGGTCGCCTTGCGCCAGCGAATCGGGCGGGTTGTTGATGATTTTGTCGTCCTTGGTGATGCCCGTTGCGATCTGTACGACATTGCCGAGGTCGCGGCTGATGGTGATGGGTTTGATGACGACCCGGTTGTTGGCGCCGAGGGTTGCCACCTGCATGCCATTATCGCGGAACATCAGCGCGCTGGAGGGCAGGCTCAGCGCCTGGTCTTCGAGCGGCAGGGTGATCGTCACCTGGGCGTAATCGCCGGCTTGCAGTTCACCCGAGGCATTGTCCACCTGGAATTGCACCAGCAGCGTGCCGGAGGCGGGGGCGATGGCGCCGGCGGTGCTGGCGAGGGCGGCCTGGAAGGTACGGCTGGGGTAGTCGGGCACGGTGAAGCTTGCGGTTTTGCTTTGCTGTACCTCGGCGGCATAGGCCTCCGGCACGCTGACATAGATGCGCAGGCGGGATTCATCATCGACGACGAAAAGTGGTATCTGGCTTGGTGTGCCGGTGGAGATCAGCGCGCCGATATCGGTATTGCGCTGGGTGACGATACCGTCGAACGGGGCGACGATGCGCTTGAAACCCTCCTGCGCCTGGAAACCGTTCACGGCGGCCTGCGCTGCGGCGGTGGCGGCGTGGGCGGCGGCGGAGTCTGCGTTTTTCTGGTCGGCATCCTGCTGGGAGACCGCATCGCCCACGCGCATTTTGTTCCAGCGTGCCGCGGTGGTGGCGGCGATCTGCTCGTTGGACATGGCCGAGACGAGATTGGCCTGGGCCTGGGCCAATTGCTGGTCGAGATTGGGGGTGGAGATGGTGGCGAGCAGCTGGCCGGCTTTTACTTGTGTGCCGATATCGGCGGTCCAGCTTTGCAGGTAGCCGCTGACCTGGGCGTAGATTGGCGCCTCATAGAAGGCCTTGATGGTGCCGGGCAGGACCAGCGTGGGTGCGGTGGTGGCGGTGGCGGGGGTGATGAGGGCAACCGTGGGTGTTGCGTTGGCCGTGGCGGCATTGGCCAGGCTGTGGGCCGCGGTAATGCGGCTGATGATGCCGAACACCAGCACGAACGCGAACACGCAGGCCGCGATAATGGCGTAAAGTTTCAGCCGGCGCGGCGCCTGGTAGTGCAGAAGGTCCTGTTGATGATCAGGTTGATGTTGGTCAGGTTGATGTTGATCAGCCATGCGCGCCTCCGGGGCGGGAGGTTGTAGCCTCTTTCCGTCCGTGAAAAATACTGAAGATGACCGGCACGAACAGCAAGGTCGCGCAGGTGGCAAAAATCAAGCCGCCGATCACGGCGCGTCCCAGCGGGGCGTTCTGCTCGCCGCCTTCGCCCATGCCCAAAGCCATGGGCGTCATGCCGATGATCATGGCCAATGCCGTCATCAGCACCGGGCGGAAGCGCACGATGCCGGCCTCGACCGCAGCCGCAGCCGCCGTGGCGCCGGCCTGCAGCTGTTCGCGGGCAAAACTGACGACCAGGATGGAGTTGGCGGTGGCCACACCCATGCACATTATGGCGCCGGTGAGCGCCGGCACGGAAAGCGTGGTGCCGGTGGCAAACAACATCCAGACGATGCCGGCCAGAGCGGCAGGGAGTGCGGTGATGATGATGAACGGGTCGAGCCAGGACTGGAAATTCACCACGATGATCAGATAGATCAGCACGATGGCGCCGAGCAGGCCGATGAGCAGGCTGGCGAAGGCGGTCTGCATCGTCGCCGCCTGGCCGCGCACGGTGATGGTGCTGCCCTCGGGCAGGCCATGCGTGCCGGCGATGATCGAGCGGATGTCCGCGGTGACACCGCCGAGATCGCGATCCTGCGTCGTTGCGTAGATATCGATGACCGGGCGGATGTTGTAATGCGAGATCACCGCATTGGTCTGGGTGCGGGACATTGTGGCAACGCCGCCCAGAATCTCCGCGGCGAGGTCCGTGCCCGGGGCATTGATGGGGATGTTTTCCAGCTTGGACAGGCTGTCTACATTATACTCCGGCGCCTGGGTGACGATGGGGTAGGACACGCCGCTGACGGGGTCCAGCCAATAGGTGGGGGCGGCCTGCGATGTACCGGCCAGCATGGTGGAAACAGAGTTGGTGACATTAAGCTCGCTGAGGCCAAACTGCGCGATGCGCGCGCGATCGACATCGATATTGAGCTGCGGGTTGTCCGGCGATTGCTGGATACGCACATCGGCAATGCCGGGAACGGTGAACATCTTGCGCAGCAGCTCGGTGGCATAGGCGCGGTTGGGGCCGAGTTTCGCGCCGGCGATCTGCACATCGATCGGCGCCGGCGAGCCGAAATTCAGAATCTGGCTGACGATATCGGCCGGCAGGAAGGAAAAGGTGCTGCCGGGGAAAGCCTGGGGCAGGCTCTTACGCAAGTTGCGTACAAAATCGGCCGTGGGGCGGTGGCCTTCCTTCAGGGAGATGAAAATGTCGCCGTCCTGATAGCCGATGACGCCGTCGGTGCTGTAGGTCAGGTTGATCGCGCTGATCGGCAGGCCGATGTTATCGACGATATTGGCGAGCTGGCTGGGCGGGATGGCCTGGCGGATATCGGCCTCGATGGAGCCGAACTCGGCCGAGGAATCCTCGATGCGCGTGCCGACCGGCGGGCGCACATGGATGGTGATCTGGCCGGAATCCACACTGGGGAAGAAGTTCGAGCCCAGCAGCGGCTCCAGCCCGAGCGAGCCGAAAGAGAACAGCACGAAGCAGATGACGAAGAGCGGGCGATGCGCCAGCGCCATGGCCAGCAGATTGCGGTAGCCCTCGCGGATGCGTTCGAAACGATTCTCGAAGCCGGCCTGGAAGCGCTGGAAGACATTGCGCTTGGTTTCCACCGCATGCTCCTCATGCGGGCGGAGCAGATAGGCCGCCAGCGTCGGCACCAAGGTGCGCGAAAGGAGGAAGGAGGCGATCATCGCGAAGATCACCGCCTCGGCCATCGGCCGGAACAGGAAGCCGGCGACGCCGCCCAGCGTGAACATAGGCACGAACACGACGCAGATGCACAGCAGGGAAACAAAGGCCGGGGTGACGATCTGGCTGGCGCCATCCATGATGGCGGTGCGAACATCCTTGCCCTTCTCCAGATGCCAGTTGATGTTCTCGATGGTCACCGTGCCGTCATCGACGAGAATGCCCACGGCCAGAGCCAGACCGCCCAGGGTCATGATGTTCAGCGTCTGGCCCACGGCCGAAAGGGCGGCGACAGAGCAGAGCACGGACAAGGGAATGGAGGTGGCAATGATGATGGTCGAGCGCCAGGACCCCAGGAACAGCAGGATCATGAGTGCCGTGAGCGAGGCGGCGATGACACCTTCGCGGATCACGCCCGAGATGGCGGCTTTCACGAACACCGACTGGTCGTTGATCAGGTTGATTTTGAAGCCGGGCGGCATGGTCGCGAGAATGCCCGGGATGGCATCCTTGACGCCCTGAACCACCGCGAGCGTCGAGCCGTCGCCGGTTTTGAGTACCGAGGTGAGCACGGCGCGCAGGCCGTTGACATGCACGATGCTCTGCTGCGGCGGCGAGCCGTCGCGCACATTGGCGACATCGCGGACGAAGATGGTGGCGCCGTTGACGGTCTTGATCGGCAGGTCGTTGAGCGCCTTGATGGTGGGGGCGGCATCGTTGAGGCTGATGGTATATTGTTTCGAGCCGATCTTGGCATTGCCGGCCGGGACGATCTGATTCTGGTTGGCGATGGTATTGGAAACGTCCTGGGCGGAGAGCCCATCGGCCTGCAGCGCCTGCGGGTTCAAATCCACCTGGATCTGGCGGATTTTGCCGCCGTAGGAATAGGGGATGGCGATGCCGGGGATTGTGGTTAATGCCGGGCGCATAAAATTCAGCGTGAGGTCGAGGATCTGCTGTTCGGACAATCCCTGGCCGGAGGTGGTGATCTGCACCACCGGCACGGTCGAGGCGTCGTAATTGAGGATCAACGGCGGGGTCGCGCCGGGCGGCATGTTCTTCAGCAGGGTCTGCGAGATCGAGGTGACCTGGGCGGTGGCGGTGCGGATATCGACATTCGGCTGGAAGTAGATTTTGACAATGCCGATGCCGGGCAGCGAGGTGCTCTCGATATGCTGGATATTATCGACCGTGGTGGTCAGCACGCGCTCATAGGGCGTGATGATGCGGGCCGACATCTGGTCCGGCGAGAGGCCGGTATAGGTCCAGGCCACGCCGATGACGGGGATTTTGATGGCGGGAAAAATATCGGTGGCGGTGTTGAACGCCGCCAGCGGGCCGATAATGAGAATGACCAGCGCGAGCACGATAAACGTATAGGGACGCGCAAGGGCGACGCGGACGAGCCAAATCATCGGGTGAAATTCCGCTTACCGGTAATTAACACTTATGCACCTCCGCTGGGTTCTGTTTGCAGGACAGCATAAGACAGTGTCACTACCCAAATTAAGAAACCCAGTCATGCGCGAGATGGGGTAAATTGGCCCAGAATATTATTGCCAATACCCAATTCGAGGAATGTAACCGTACCCGGTACTGGAGCGCGTTGATTTTATTGGCAAGTTAGTGCGGATGGCCGGGGGTTATGCCCCGGCACTTTAATCCGCTTAGAGCACGCTAGATCATGGTGAAATGTTCAACGGCCCCGCCAGCGGCAAAGGGCCCGAACAGACCGTTAAGCGTGCCGTATTCGGGCATTTTCTTGAATGCCTCATGGGCCGCCAGCGAGTCCCACTCCACAAGGAGCAGAACCTTGTCCGGTGTTTCCACGCCGCCGCCGGCACGCGCCGAATGGCAGCCCGGGATGCCGCGCAGCAGCGTCAGCCCCTGCTCCCGCAAAGCGCCAAGAAGCCCAGCCGCCATGCCGGATTTGGTTGTGATTTCCGCACGTTCTAGGATCATTTTTTCGCTCCTTCAGGCTTACGCCGAGCCCATATAACGGCCGCCGTTAACGCTGATGGTCTGGCCGGTAACGTAACCCGCTTCGTCCGAGGCCAGGTAGGCGACGGCGCCGGCGATATCCTCGGGCTTGCCCGGGCGCTTCATCAGCTGTTGGGCGGCATAGGCATCCACATCCACCGGCGAGGCGCGCAGCATCGGCGTGTCGATAAAGCCGGGCGGCACGGTGTTCACGGTGATGCCCTTATCCGCATATTCCACGGCCAGCGCCTTGCTCATGCCGAGCAGCCCGCTCTTGGCGCCGACATAATGTACCATGCCCGGCGCGCCGGTCTGGATGGAGGAGGAGGTGATGTTGATGATGCGGCCCCAGCCGGTGGCCAGCATGTCAGGGACGATCTCCTTCATGCACAGGAACGGGCCGCGCAGGTTGATCGCGATCATGCGGTCGAACACATCTTCCTCAAGCTGCAGGAAGGGCACGAAGCCGGTGATGCCGGCATTGTTGACGAGAATGGTGATGGGCCCGAATTTGGCGCGGGTCTGCTCGGCCGCGGCCTTGATGGCGGCGGTATTGGCGGCATCGACCGTGAGGGGGAGCGCTGTGCCGCCGGCATCGGTGATCAATTTCGCCGTCTCGGCCGCACCCGCGGTGTTCAGATCCCAGATCGCAATCGCGGCTTCGTCGCGCGCCAGGCGTATGGCCACGGCCCGGCCAATGCCTGAGCCGCCGCCGGTGACGACCGCTACTTTACCTTTTAACGACATATTTTTCCCTCCCTCTGCGCCGCCTTACACCGGCCGGCGGGTTTTGCTCGCGTTTTGCTAATGACCTCGTTAGCAGGCAATAATGGGATTTAGAAGCCCCCGAATAACGCGGGCTAGCGATGGACAGCGATGCACGGACAAAACCATGAAGCCCTATAATGACGACGACGTGCTGGAAAATGCGATTGGCGATGCCACCGGGCTGGCCATACCGGCACATACCAAGGCATTGCGGGAAGCAGGCGAGGATTTTCTGACCGATGCGTTCCGGGCCTTCGGCTCGCTTGCCGCCGATAACCGGGTGACCAGGATTACGCGCTTCGAGCCCTGCCCGTTCGGCAGCACGGGCGAGAAGCTTTTCTTGTCCGTGGAATATGCGCGCGAAGAGCCGGGGCTACCGCGCGATCTGTTCGTGAAATTCTCGCGCGATTTCAAGGATATTTTTCGTGACCGGCGGCGTGGGGAGCTGGAGGCTGAGATAAGGCTGGCCGAGCTTTCACGTTCGGAGAATTTCCCCATCGCCGTGCCGCGCGCCTGCTTTGCTGATTTCCACGCCGCATCGGGTACCGGCATGATCATCACCGGGCGGATTGATTTTGGCGAAGGCGGGATTGAGAAAATGCATGCCAAATGCATGGACCACGAACTTGCAGAGCCGCTCGCGCATTATCGCGCCATCGTCACCGCTTTGGCGCGGCTCGCCGGCGCGCATAAGGCCGGGGTTTTATCGCCACAGGTGGAGGAGCTGTTTCCGTTCGATGTAGACGAGGTGGTGCGCCAGGACCCGATTGGGCTGGATGCGGCGGGCATGCGGGAGCGTGTGGCGCTGTATGCGGAATTTTCCGCGCGCTATCCGCAGTTGTTGCCGGCACATATCGCCACGCCGGAATTCATTGCCTTCAACCATTTCAACGCACATATTGATAACGCCTGGTTCTGGCGTGATGCTTTTGGCGCCCTGCAATGCGGGCTGCTCGACTGGCAACGGGCACGGCAGATGAATGTTGCTTATGCGCTCTGGGGCGGGTTGTGCGGCGCTGGTCTGGACATCTGGGATCATCATCTGGGCGAGTTGTTGACCCTGTTCATCCATGAATTACAGGCGCATGGCGGGCCGAAACTCGACATCGCCGAGCTGACGCTGAATTTGAATTCATACGCCGCAATGATCGGCCTCGCTGGGCTGATCAACGCGCCATACATCGTGCTGGCACGGCTGCCGGAAGCGGCAACGGCCACCGGGCCGCTTGATCCGGTGTTCCGCAGGCAGGAATCCGCCCGCAGCTTCCTGCATATTTTCACGATTTTCCTGAGCCTCTGGAAAGCGCATGATTTTGGCGCCAGCCTCGATCTCGTGCTGGCGCGGACACGGGGATAGGTTGCAAAAATCCGCGTGCCACGGCATAAATCAACCAGATGATTGATTAAGGCGGGGACGTGACAGAAAAAGACAAAACCGCCGAGCTGCCCGTTAAACTGCGCCGGGCGTATCTGCCGGCCAAGGAGCGTCGGCGGCTGATCATAGAGGCGGCGCAGCAGGTTTTCGCCCGCAGCAACCTGCAAGGGGCGCGCACGCGCGATATCGCCAAGGCGGCCGAGGTCAATCAGGCGACGCTGTTCGAGCATTTCGAATCCAAGGAGGCGCTGTTTCACGCCGCGGTGGTGGAGCCACTGGTGGAGGCCGTGCGCGGCATGAATGACCGGGTACAAAGCTACGAGGCAGTCGGATCGCTGGAGGGTATGCGCGCGCTGGCCCAGACCACGGCGCAGCGGCAGATTGCGACCATGGTGGAGATTTTTCCGCTCTTCACCGCGGCCATGTTTTCCGACCTCGAACTCGGCAAAAAACTGTATCGCGAACAGATCACGCCGATTTTACAGGAACGCGCGGAGGCCATCGGCCGACTGCTTAAACCCGGGTTTGATGCCAGGCTCATCGAGGTGGCCGTGTTCGGAATGATTTTCGCACTCGCCATGGACCAGACACTCGGCGAGGAGAAAGTGGATTTGGCCGTTTTGGCCGAACATCTCACCGGCATCGCCATAACCGGTTATGCGAAAGACCCTGGCAAAGCCTGAAACAATAAACGGAGGACTAAATGCCGATTCAACTCGATGATTATCGCCTGCTCGGCCGCTCCGGCCTGCGCGTCTCGCCGCTTTCGCTCGGCACCATGACCTTTGGCGTAAGCGGGGCCTGGGGCACGGATGATGAGACCGCGAAAAAAATGGTCGATTTATATGTTGAAAAAGGCGGGAATTTTATCGATACCGCGAATTTCTACAGCAACGGCCAGTCGGAATGCGTGCTGGCGAAATTGATCGCGGGACGGCGCGATAGCCTGGTCATCTCCACCAAATATTCGCTCACCATGCGCCCGGGCGACCCGAACGCCAGCGGCAACCATCGCAAGAATATGGTGCGCGCGGTGGAGGATAGTTTGCGGCGGCTGGAGACCGATTATATCGATTTATTGTATCTGCATATGTGGGATTATCGTACCCCGGTTGAGGAGATTCTGCGCGCGTTTGATGACCTCGCGCGGGCGGGCAAGATCGTACACGCGGGTCTCTCCGATATCCCGGCCTGGCAGGCCTCGCGCATGCAGGCGATTGCCGAATTGCGCGGGTGGATTCCGCTGATTGCGTTGCAGATCCCCTATAACCTCACCGAGCGCACCGTGGAGCGCGAACTTATGCCGATGGCGCTTGAGATGGGCATGGGCGTGCTGCCCTGGTCGCCGCTCGCCGGTGGCGTGCTTTCCGGCAAATACAGCCGTGCCGACCTCGACGCAAAACCACCTGCGGATTTCGGCAAGGATGGTTCGCGCAAGGATATCAACATCGCAACCGGCCGCCTCACCGAACATAATCTGGGGATCGTAGCTGTAGTCTCTGACGTTGCGGCCGAGATGGGTGTTACCTCCGCGCAGGTGGCGCTGGCCTGGACCATGCTCAACCCCGCCGTGGTTTCACCGCTGATCGGCGCGCGGACATTGCCGCAGCTAGAGAATAATCTCGCGGCATTGGATGTGGATTTTAGCGCGGCGCAAATTGCCCAGCTTGATGCCGCCAGTAAAATCGAGCTTGGCTTTCCGCATGACTTGCTCAAGGATGGGCCTGCGAGCATGATGTTCGGGCGCGTGAAAGTCGCGCAACGTTCATAAAGGGCGGATAAGAAATGACTGAGACGACACCACGTATATTGCCTCTGCCGAAAGAAGAATGGACAGATGCAGCGCGCGACGTATTTGCCTTTTGGGGCGAGCCGAATGCGCGGGAAGTAGGCTCAGTCTCCAACCTCGTTATGGTGCAGGCGCATCACCCCAAACTGGCTTTGGCGTATAATGTTTTCGGCAAGCATTTGCTGCTGGACTCCACATTGCCGGCGCGTCCGCGCGAGCTGGTTGTGCTACGCACCTCATGGCGGCTTAAATCAGCCTATGAGTGGCATTACCATGTTGGCTACGCGCTCAAAATCGGCGTGACGCTGGAAGAAATTGCGGCGATCAAGGAATTCCCGGCGGGCGGCGACTGGAATGAGCAGGACCACGCCGTTTTAACGGCCGTGGACGAGTTGTTGCAGAACAATTGTCTTTCAGATGCGAGCTGGGCCAAGCTGACCCAGCATTTCGACAAGCAACAGATCATGGATTTTATATTCACGGTCGGCAATTACACCATGCTGAGCTGGACGATCGCGGTACTAGGTGTGCAGCTTGAAGATAACGTCAATAAGATCGGTTACGACCTGAAGACCGAAACGGGTGATACCCCAACGACCGGCGAGCGGCCTGGAGAGAGCAAGGATTGGGCTGCTAATAATGCGGCTAAAGGGAAAAAAGTTTAAGTTAAAAAGCAGCCGCTTTTTTGTAAAAAAGTGGCGCAAAAAACTTTTGGTAATTTTTGCGGCGCTGGTTTTTCCAGCGCCGCAAAAATTCAGTTTTCCCGTAATGGCATTACGTAAACTTCGAGATGGCGCACCTGCCCTGCCTCGTTGAATTCGTAGATTGTTACCGTGTTTGAAACATTGGTGATGCCGTTGCGGATATTGCGTTCTTCAAGCTCTAGGATGACACGGTTTTTGCTCTCCGTGATGTTCCGCAGCGTGCCTTCCCATATGGTGCCGCCAGCGTAGCTGGAGATGATTTCCTTGTATTTTTTCCAGCCGCATATTTCTGCCTCGGCGGTCAGGAACACGCCCTGACGCTCGAAATTCTCGACATCCACGACCTGTTCGAAATGCGCCCAATCCGCATCCGACACAGGACCTTTCTGCAATTTCTCCGAGATCTTTGCGAAACCTTCGCTATATTTCAGAACTTTCCGGGAAAGCCCGGTGAATTCCTCTGCATTCGGCATTTCATTCGCCATATTAACCTCCCTTGGTTCAGTCCAGTATTTTACGCATCGTGTCGTGTGAATCCTGAGAGCCGTCGAGCCCGCGGTTGAAACGCTCTTTGATGCGCCAGCCTGCGGGGGTGCGCATGAGAATCCAGTGGTTGATGGCGGCACGCCAGAAATACCAGCGGTCGCCCTCTTTCAACACCACGAAGGAATAGCCGACGGCTTCGGCTGTGTCGCCATGCACGGTAATGCGCGGCGTGGCGGTGAGATGCGACACGCCGGTGGCAACCAGGCCTTTATGGCCCTCGGTTTCATACATGGCGACCAGCTGCTCGGGCGCTGTGAGGCACGTGCCGCCGCTTAAGCCCCCGCTGAAATTATAGCCGCCGCCTGCCACCCATAAATCGGCGGCCGGTTCGCTGGAGCCGCTATCGACCAGCGGGCCATAACTGTTCAGCAGGCGTAGAATTTCGAGATGGTCCTCCGCCGCCAGAAGCCGTGCCTCAAGGGCCGCCAAACGCTGTTCCATGTCCACTCACGCTCTCCTATCTCTTGCAACGCCGGCGGCGGTCTATTCAACCGCCTTTTCCCCGCCCATACCGGATTGCCGGTATTTTTTTGAGCATCTGCTTAAATATGTTTTCCGATTTCGTCAATCTGATGATATGCCAGAGATGTGCTGGAGCCGCCCCCGATATTGCCTTGCTCCGGGTTTGGGCGCTTGCTAAATATTGAAAAGAAAAAACATATTATCCGCGGCCGTAAAAACGCGCGGGAAGGGATTGAGGATGACCGATTATCTCTCGGCGGAGGCCGGAATCCGGCGGCTCCATGCACGCTATGCCGATGCGGTGTTCCGTAAGGATTTTAGCAGCTTCGCTGATTGTTTTACGGAAGATGCCGAATGGCGGCTGGGAGCATATGTATTGCGCGGGCGGCGGGAGGCCATGGCATTTCTGCAGGAGCGGATTGCGAACTCCCATTGGGTGCTTATGACTTTCCGTGCTCCTATCCTCGAGATTGGGCAGGGCACGGCGACGGGGCGGACCTATGTGACGGAGCTGAACGCTTACAAGAACACGCCGCCCAGCCACACGGTTGCCACGTATTATGAGCGGTTTGCCGAGCAGAACGGTGTATGGCGCCGCGCCTGGGCCTTCTTCCAACTGCATTACATGGGCAAGGAGGATATGTCCGGCGAGTTTTTTGCGCAGGAAGATTACGGGCCACCACCGGCAATGCCGCCCGCCGATGCTTAATAAGACGCGTAAATAGCTTGACCGCAGGCGTAAATATCCGGCCTAATGAGCATTAAGCGACTGCATAATAAATATCAGCGCAGAAAAAACGGGAGAACACCATGATTTCCAAGACTCAATACGGGCCATGGGCGTTGATTACCGGCGGCTCGGAAGGCGTTGGTGCCGCGTTTGCGCGCCAGCTGGGGCGGTCGATACGCTGGAGCGCGCGAAGATGGGCTTGCACGATGCGCCTGACCAGATCATCGACGCGCCGGATGACATAGCGCGCGACACGCTGGCAGATATTGCCAACGGCCCGGTGCTGGTGCGCCCGCAGATACAAGAGGCATTCACGATGTTCAACGCCCTGCCCCGCCGCCAGGTAGCCGAGGCGATGCGCGATATGCTGGCGGGGTTTATGGCCGAATAACGGATTGATTGACGTTCTAGCCCGGCCAATGTTAAGCGAATGCATAATTACACAATAGAGGAGATTCCGATGGCCCGCTTTACAGGTAAAGTCGCGATCGTCACCGGGGCAAGCACAGGGCTGGGGCCTGTGATGTCCAAAATGCTGGCTGATGAAGGCGCGCGCGTTGTGCTGGCGGCACGCAGGTTCGAACTGGTGGAGGAAGCTGCAGCGCAGATCGGCGAGAATGCGATTGCCATACGTGCTGATGTGACCAAGGAAGAAGACGTTGCCGCGATGGTGGACGCCGCGATGACGCACTGGGGTCAGGTCGATATCATGATGAATAATGCCGCCGTGCCGGGCACGGATAAATTCATCTGGGAGCAGACGCTGGAGAATTGGAATGCAACCATCGCGGTGGATGTGACCGCCGCGATGCTGTGCAGCCGCGAGGTGCTGCGCCGTTCGATGCTGGAGCGCAGATCGGGCGTAATCCTGAATTTTTCTTCGACCGCCGGGTGGAACGGCATGCCGCGCAAGAGCCATTACAGCGTGGCCAAGGCGGGGTTGCGGGTGCTGACCAAGGTGATTGCCACCGAGGTGGGGGAATATGGTATTCGCTGCAATTGCGTCGTGCCCGGGCAGATTGAGACCGCGCTGCTGAAAAGCTGGGTCGAGCGCACGGCCAAGGAGCAGGGGATCAGCTATGAGGACCGGCTGTTGGTGACATTGAAGGATATGGCGCTGAAAGTTGTCAGCACGCCGGAAGACGTTACCAATCTGGCGCTGTTTCTAGCCTCCGATATGGCGCGCACCATCACCGGCCAGTCCATAAATGTGGATGCCGGTAATGTAATGGTGGGTTGAGACTGGTCCCATTGCTCCGGTGCGCGTATTGTCCCCGGTATAAGCATGGGGCCGGATGAATGAGTGGGGACAGGAGCAGCATCACCCGTAGCGCCATATTGGATGCGACGGAGCAGATCATGCATGAGGAGGGCTATGCGGCCGTCAGCTCGCGCAAGATCGCCAGCAAGGCAGGGCTGAAGTCGCAGCTGGTGCATTATTATTTCCGCTCCATGGACGATCTGTTTCTGGCCCTGTTCCAGCGGGTAGAGGAGCAGCAGTTCCAACGCTTAACGCAGGCGATTGCCGCCAAAACCCCGCTGCATACGCTGTGGAAAATCAGCATCGATGCGCAAGGGCCGTGGCTGAACAAGGAATTTATTGCGCTGGCGACGCATCGCGAGCATCTGCGCAAGGAGATTGCGCGGGCGGCGGAGCGGACGCGGCGGATTTATGCGGCGGTGCTGTCGCGGGTGCTGGAAGAGCGCGGGCTGGAGCGCGGGGCATGGCCGCCGATTGTGCTGTCCATATTGCTCGATGGCGCGTCCCGGCTGATCAACTCGGAGGCGGCACTCGGTACGTCCGAAGGCCATGCGGAGACGATTGCGTTCATCGAACATTACCTGGACCAGATTGAAGGGCCGGGCCCCGCCGAGGGCATAATGCCGTACCCGCTCAAGCCAGAATAACAGCGTTTCTGCATTGGGATGTTCAAGACCCCGCCGCTACCGGGGGGTAGCCTGTCCGTATCACAAGCCAACGGAGGGTAGCCATGCCGACGATCACCACCAAGGACGGCGTCGAAATATTCTACAAAGACTGGGGCACCGGGCAACCCATCGTGTTCAGCCATGGCTGGCCGTTGTCGTCCGACGATTGGGATGCGCAGATGATGTTCTTTCTGGCCACGGGCTACCGGGTGATTGCGCATGACCGGCGCGGGCATGGCCGCTCCACCCAGGTGGCGGATGGTCATGACATGGACCATTACGCCGATGATCTGGCGGCACTCACCGAACATCTCGACCTGAAAAACGCCGTGCATGTGGGGCATTCCACCGGCGGCGGCGAGGTTGCGCATTACATCGCCCGGCACGGCGAGGCGCGCGTGGCCAAGGGCTGTCTCATCTCCGCCGTGCCGCCGCTGATGGTTAAAACCGAGGCCAATCCGGGCGGCACGCCGAAGGATGTGTTTGACGGGATTCAGGCGCAGGTAGCGACCAACCGCGCGCAGTTTTATTACGATCTGCCGGCTGGGCCGTTCTATGGCTATAATCGGCCGGGGGCCAAGCCGTCCCAGGGCGTAATCTGGAATTGGTGGCGCCAGGGCATGAACGGCGGGGCGAAGGCGCATTACGACGGTGTCGTTGCGTTTTCCCAGACCGATTTCACCGAGGACCTCAAGAAGATCACCGTGCCGGTGCTGGTGATGCATGGCGATGACGACCAGATCGTCCCCTATGCAGATTCCGGCCCGCTCTCGGCCAAACTGCTGAAAAACGGCAGTTTGAAAACCTATGCCGGCTTCCCGCACGGCATGCCGACGACCGAGGCGGCAACCATCAACGCCGATCTGCTGGCCTTCATCAAGGGCTGACCCATAGCCGGCAGAGGCAGTGCTTCTGCCGGCATTTTAGCCTCTTTATCCGCAGGGCGTTTTGGGGATAGGCTCCCTTGGCATGCCCCCTGCCCCGCCGTACGAGATAATCCCCGACGTCGGCCCGCCCCGTATGGACGGGCGCATTGTTCATGCGCTTGCGCTGCGCTCTGGACCTAGAGAGATGTCAGCGTTTCACCATCGTGTGAATCGCCCGAATTTCGGCTTGCTCCTGCAAAACCAGCTGGATGATAAATACCATATTTCTGTGGCCCTAAATCGTTTCAGCGCTGAGAACATGACCCGTGACGGCAAAAGCCTGGGTCCGCGTTTCTGCCAGCCCGGAACGACAAGCATCTATGACTATCGCCACATCTGGCAGCCGGAAATATTGCAGCCGCATGAAACCTTCAATGTCTTTATCCCGCATTGGAAATTCGAGGAGCTGCGCTACGAGTATAATAGCCTGACCGCTGGCTCACCGCATTGCGGCTTGAGCAGGCAAAAACCCTGATGCTGGAAACGCAATTGCCGCTTTCTGCGATTGGCCTGCTTTCGGACTTTGCCGGCCAAAGCCATTCTACCTGGGTGTTCACCAAAATCACCGGTGTGAGCCCCGGCGTATGGCGGCGCACTTACCGTTTTTGAACAAAACGCCCCCGCCCTCTTGCCATCACCGCAAAAAACGCCAAAATTCCGCAAAATTAACAAATATTCCTACGCCGTTACCAGCCTAAACTCATCCGGCGGAAATGCCCTCGACCGGCAATATCCCGACGAGACTGAAAGCCGGCACAACCAGCAGCGGGAGCCTCTATGACCGATATCGTCACCGACAAGCCACGCAATCCGCCGGCACTTCATGCCATTATGGCTCTGGCCCTTAACAGGGCACAAGGGCCGGGCCGCGGCGGGCTGGCACCATGGCAGTTGCAGCGCGTAAAAACCTATATCGCCGCGCATATCACCACAAACATCCGCATCAGCGATCTCGCCGCCTGCGTGCGGCTGAGCGACAGCTATTTTTTCCAGGCGTTCCGGCGGAGTCTCGGGCAATCGCCGCATGGCTACGTTACCGCCTGCCGGATTGGCTGCGCCCAGGAGATGATGATCCGCACGACCCTGCCGCTGACGCAAATTGCCCTGGATTGCGGGCTGGCCGACCAGCCGCATCTTACCCGGCTGTTTCGCCACCATGTGGGGACCAGCCCGGCTTTATGGCGGAAAGTGCATCAGGCGCCGGCGCACCGCAAAATTGCGGCCGGGCCGGCGTCTCTGCCTGCTGCTTATTGAAAGCGCTGCGCGCCGTCGAGGCGGATGGTGGTGCCGTTGAGAAAATCATTCTCGACGATATGCGCCGCGAGCTGGGCGTATTCATCCGGGTCGCCCATGCGCTTGGGGTTCGGGATGCTCGGGCCGAATTTCGCCTGGGCGTCCTCGGCACTCATTGCCCCATAGGCGAAGGTGAGGAAGGTGCCGGGTGCGATGGCCATGGCGCGGATGCCGAGCGGAGCCATATCGCGCGCGAGGGTGAGTGTCATGCCGATGATCCCGCCCTTGGCGGCGGAATAGGGCACCAGGCCCGGCTGGCCTTCAAACCCGGCGATGGAGGAGGTGTTGATGATCACGCCGCGCTGGCCGGATTCGAGCGGCTCGTTCTTGGACATGGCTTCGGCGGCGTAGCTGGTCACGGTGAAGGCGCTGGTGAGGAACACCTGCACGGCATGGGCGAACACGCCGACCGAGAGGCGTGTGCCGTCCCGTCCGATAACGCGGCCACCTGGCCCCGGGCCCGGCGGGCCGCCATGCGCGATAACGGCGGCGCGTAAGGGGGCCAGCTTGGCCGCCGTCTCCACGGCCGCGGCAATCGAGGCTTCGTCCATGATGTCGGTATGCACATAGACCGCGCCGTTGCCGAGCTCCTTGGCCAGGGCTTCGCCACGCTCGTCGGCCACATCGCAGATTACCACCCGGGCACCGAGGGCGGCCAGCCGCCGTGCCGTTGCACCGCCAAACCCGCCGGCGCCGCCGGTGATGAGGACCGAACCATTGTCAATTTTCATGAACATTTCCCGTGTGTATTTGCAATTGCCTGCAATCTATCGCGCGCCTGCCAGCCAGGTCAAACGCATCCAGGCGGGGTGTCTTTTTCAAAAACCAACAAACCGTACCTGCCGCTCCAGCGCCACGCGCGAGCGCTCAAACCCGTTCACCGGGGTGCCGGCGCGGTAGCCGATGCCCATGCCGCAAAAGAAAATATGCGTCTCGTCGCTGACACCGATATGCTCTTTGATCAGCCGGCCATGGATGGAGAGAAACTCCTGCGGGCAGCTGTCCAGCCCCTCCTCGCGCAGCAGCAGCATGATGGTTTGCAGCCACATGCCGACATCGGACCATTGCGGCGGCCCCATCACGCGGGGGAGATAACACAGCAGCAGCACCGGCGCGCCGAAGCTCACCACATTGCGCATGATCGCCGCCATGCGGCCGTTATTGTCGTCGCGGGCGATGCCTTGCACCTCGTATTGCTTGGCCATCGTCTCGGCCAGGCGGGCCGGATATTCCGCCGGAACATTTGCCGGCTGGATTACGTATTCCATGGGCTGCTGCGGCGGCGATACGCTCATTTTTTCGCGCAGCACCCGCAACGGTTCGCCGGTGAGGATGGTGGCCTCCCAGGGTTGGAAATTGCTGCCCGAAGGAGCAAGCCGCGCCTTTTCCATCACCCGCAGCAATGCCTCGTAAGGCACCGGGTGGTTGGTGAAATCGCGAATGGTTCTGCGGCTGGCGACGGCTTCGCTGACGCTCATGGGTGCATCCACGTTATTCGGTGGGATAGCGCTCAGGTTCTGGTCGGGGCTGGGCATATTGTTTCTTTACTGGCGCGGGTTGGGGTGGCTGCCGTGTAAGGTTGGCCCCTGAACAATGCTTGCCCGCCGCACTGTGTGCAATGGCAAGAACGCGGGATTGTGCTTACGGCCTAACGGCTGCGCCGCCCGCCCCCGCAATTACATGCCGCCCTGGCGGGCACCCATGCCGCGGTTCAGCTGGTTGAAGCCGGTGCTGCTGGGGCGCGCGGAGCTGGGCGCTCTTGTGCAGGGGCTTGGGGGGAAAATGGCTCCTGGGGCTGGCAGGCGCTGGACAAGGCCGACGATTAGGTAAATGAGCGGGCGGCGAAATTAAGGACCGCAAAGCGGCGGGGTATCCGCCTGCGCCAGCTGCAGAAGCAGGATTCTATGTACTTCCGCAATCGTCTCCGGGTTTGACTGGGTCGAATGGCCGGAGTGAACAATCAGTTCGGAATCGACACCGGCAATATGCGCGCTGCTGTATTGGACCACCCCATCATTGCCGCTGGCAATCTGCCTCATATTTTGCACGGGAATAATTGAGTGCGCATGCACACAGGGAACAATGGGAATCGTTGCCAATATTTTGATAAAGGGGCTGTTGGGAGACATGCCGTTGATACTCACCACGCGCAATTTGTTCTTCCCCAGAACAGTGTCCTTCGCATTTATATTCATGACTTCAAAGGTGGCATCGAGAATCGTTGCCGGTAATTTCACCAGCCGGCCGATAAGCTGGCTCAGTGAAAACGCCGCGAGGTAGCTTCCGCGATGCGGTGTTGCAATGAAAATAACCCGTTGAACTTCAGGCAAGGGCTTCGGCATCAAACCCGCTGCGAACAGGGCCCTCGATTTGGGCGTTAAATTCAACTGCGAAATCGGTTTTGTGAACAGGCCGTTCCAGATTTTGTCGCCCGGATCGATCACCATCATTTTGACCAGAAGACCACCCTGGCTATGCCCGATCAGCGTTATTTTCCCAAGTGCCGGGTCTGCCTGCGTGCCGCCGAGCTGGGCAACGGCGCCGTTTATCGCTTTACGCAGCTGCAGTGCGGAATAGGGGATTGGATTACCCGACGCGTAGGAGAAGAACCAGAACTCGAAATGATCCCTGATTTGCGGGTCCTGCGTCAGATCGTTGACCATATCCGCCCAACGGAATGGGCTGGAGGCCGTGCCATGTACAAAAATGATCGGCATATGGCCGTATTGATGTGGCTCAAGTACTATGAGGTGCGGCTTTGTGTTGTCGGACGTTGCGGCATTCAGAAACCCGCTTATTTCACTTGACCATGGTGCCCGTGCCTTAAGCGCCAATGCCTGGGCCGTGGTCTGATCATATTCCAGTGGTACGGATTGCTGCCCGATCTGCGCATTCTGCTGAACATCAAAAGTATGAATTTCAAGCTTGCCATGGAGTTGGGACTGCGCCAGCTGCTGGCGGGGGTGATCGAAAGTCAGCAGTAAATTCGCGGGAACCCACGAATCCGGCGAAACCACCAGGCTGGCGTTCGGGTCCTCCGGCACATTCAGCTTGGCCGCAAGCGGCTCCCCGATACCGGGATTGCGGTATATGTTCTGCAAACCCGTCACCGCCAGATTGGATGTCGGGACAAATCCGGCCATCCGGTAGCCGTGCCAATCCAGCTGGTTTTCATCCATGGCCAGATCAATGGCACCGAACGGCACTGCCTGGCTGCCGGAGGAAAATTGGATCAGCTCGTCCTGGTTTTGCGGGAAGGCCGCGAGCAGGGACAGGTTATAGATGTTCACAGCCTGCGAAAACCGTCCGTCATACGGGGTCGGCACGTCGGCCGTGGCACCTGGGTCCAGAAATGCATAGGCATACAACGCAGCGGCCAGAAAATCCTGGCGCGAATTTGCCGTCTTGCCCTCAAGATAACTCAGCTCGGCAAGCGCGAAATAATCCTGCCATCGGCTTGGCTGCCCGGCGACACGCAAGTGCAACGCGGCGATGGCGGCCGGGGGTGAGGTCCGCCATTCATCCAACAAAGCGTATCGCCGCAAAGTGATTTTCGTGCTGTTGCTTAAAGAATCCCCCGCCAGCGCGGAGCTGTCAGCCTGGGCATAGCTCTGGGTCAGATTGAGATGGCTGATTGTAAGCGGGGCCGAGCATCCACAGAGCAAGAGCCCTAAAACCACCGGTGCCGCAAGCGAATGATGAAGCCGGAAAAACAACATATTCATAGCAATCACTTCCCGGAACATGAAACGCCATGGATCGCGCCGTTGGATGCTATTTATAGGGTTTCAGGATATGATGTTGCAAGCGCCCGGCTTTACCGGTCGATCTGCACCAGTGCGCTTTGAATCGGCGCCACGGATACCCTGGTCAATCCGCTATACGGCTGGCTCATATCGATAATGAGAAATATCGCCGTGGCAACCGAGAGTGCACCGCAGAACATCGTCACGACAACGGTTAAATTGCCCCGGGCAAATATCCCAAAACTGAAAAACAACGCCGTCAGCCAGGCGGCCAGCACGCGGATAAGTACCAGCCCGGCCAAAACACCAAGCCCGCTGAAACTCAGCTGCAAAGCAACGGTCCTTATAATATCCGCGGCGACGAGAATTTCCAAACCCAGAAGCAGCAGCGGCCAATCTGCACCCGGTAATGGTCATAACGCTTTTCCAAGGGTATGTTTTGGAAAAAAACGCCGGTTGGCCAGACGATGCCAAGAGCGATCACCACGATACCGAGGACATCGACAGCCTCGCCGATGCCTCTTATCCATTGATCGATAGCGGCCCGGTATCTTCAATCGTCTGCTTGCCGACCCGCCCAAAACGCGGGTTCTCGGCCGGGTCATCAACATCCGCCGCCTTGCAGTGCAATACACCACGCGGTTTGAAAAAATTCTGAAATACTGGAAGCTCTTTGGGATAATCGACCTGCTCCGGCTCTTCCCATTTTGTTGCATGTTAAGGCGCCCATGGTCTTGACCGATGTCAGCGTTTTTTTGACAGTAAGCCATCTCTCACGAATGGCATGCGGTCTCAGGCGGCTTAATGTTTATATCCGGGATCATCGCCACAGAGGGACTGAGCCGGCCCAAACAAACCTGGTCCGCAAGCTGCCACCAAGCCGCGCAACGTAAAATCAGGCCTTACCCATTGCGAAAGCCAGCCCCGGCACACGCCGACCAACACCCGAGGCCGGTGGCCCCCATCTGGCCAGGTACCACACGCCTCGTCGAGCGTTCACGCTGCGCCTATTTCACGAGACTGGAAGCGCTTATGCGCAGAACAGACGCAACAGAACGCACACTCTCGCCCGCAGACACGCAGCGCTCGCTCACGTAAATAAATCGTATAAGGCTCGCCATCCAAACTGGGCGCCCAGCCAGCCCGAATGTTGAATCGGGTCAAACTCGCTTCAGGAATCCCCCAAAAACCCAGCCAAAAGCCATCAAAATCCTAACAAAATATTAACTTGTTGTGCGCATAAACTTATGATGAATAATCAGCTTTATCGTAACGAGCCAGCATATATATCTATATAAATTTAACAATTTCAGTATGCTGAAACTTTAGTTTTTCTAAGAGAATTTTAACGATAACCGATTGACTTACTATAGAATAACTGGAAGGTAAGGACGTATCACCTAAATGTGATAAATCTTTAACCAGGAGTACCGAACCATGCTCGCCCATATCCGTTACTTGCTGCCTTTGCTTAGCCGCGACACCCGTGCCGTCACCGCCATTGAATATGCTCTGATCGCGGCCCTTATCGCCGTGGTCATTGTAGGTGCCGCCACCACGCTCGGCAGCCAGGTAAGCTCCACCTTCAATAGTGTCAGCAGCGAGCTTTAAGCCGTTGCCCTTACAGTAAAATCTCTGCCACGGCGGGGGTTTTACTGTCTCCGGGATGCGTGGCACGCAGAAACCGCTTGAAAACGCGCAGGGCCAAATCGGCGGCAGTGTTTTTGCCAAGCGTTGCGCGCCGGCGCTTTAAGCGCATTGAACAACGCACGTAGCTTGCCACAAAACCAGGGCACGGCTACGAGAGCGGCAAATCAACCTGGAACATCATACATGACCGACACTTCGAATTTTGGCTTCCCCGAGGCCGCGCGCCAGCTCGGCGTTTCGCTGCGGGTTCTTCGCCACGCCATCCGCACCGGCAAAATTGCGGCACCTGCGCAGAACACCGCCACCGCCAGCCTGTCCGCCGAATGGCTGGCCGGCGCCCGCAAGGCCGCCGCTGAGCAGCCTTTGAGCCGCGCGTTAAAACCGCGGAAGGCCGCCCCTTTTGCGCATTACGAGGGCACCTCCTGCTGGCGTAAATATGGCAGCCGCGTGCGCGCCTATAACCATTACCACGCCACCGCGAAGTAATTTTTACTACGGTGTGAGATGCAAACCCCCGCTCCGGCGGGGGTTTTTTATGCGTGCAGCATTTTTATGCGCGTAGCACGAGGGTTGCGGAGTCAATGTCGAAACCACCGTCCTCGCCTATGGCGAAATAGGTTTTTACGCCCTCTGGCGCGTTTTGCTGCAAGTGGCGGATGGCGGTTACCAGTCCAGGCGGGGTTTTTGTCCGCGCGGTCCATACCGGAAAATCCATGCGCAGGCGGCGCAGGGTAAAATCCTCCAGGGCAAATCCGGCTTGCGTTACTGCCGTTACCCATTCGGCTACCGTAAAATTGCGCACATGCGAGGCATCACGCAGCAATTCTATGGCCTGCAAATGCGTGTCCAGCACGGGCTGGGTTGGTGCTACGGTATCGATAAACACAGTCAAACCGCCGGATTTCAGCACGCGGTGCGCCTCGCGCAGCCCGGCGTAAAAATCCTGCCAGTGGTGGGCGGTGAAGCGGCACAGCACGATATCGAACGCCCCGTCCGCGAAGGGTAAAGCCTCGGCTGGAGCCTGGCGTGTCTCGATATTGGTGATCCCCTTCCCGGCGGCGGTTTTACGCACCTGGTCCAGCATGGCCTCGGTCACGTCCACCGCCACTACACGGGCCACATGGGGCGCTGCGCGATAGCTTACATGCCCGCCGCCGCAGCCCAGATCCAGCACGATGGCATCATTTTGTCCGGTCAGCAGCCCCTCTATCTGGTCCAGATCGGGGCCTGATGAATGTATGGCACTGGTCACGTAATCCGCCGCGCGGGGGGCGTAGGTTTGCTCGGCGAAGTCCTGCTGGGTCTGGGTCATGTCGCACTCCTTTGATGCGCCTGAGCATCGGGCCTAAAATAAACTAGTATAAGGACCAAAAATATCATGGTATAAAATACCTCCATGGAACCAGACCAAAACCAGCGCCGTGCCCTGGGTAATTTTCTCCGCGCCCGCCGTGAGGCAATGCCCGCACCCGCCACCGGGCGCCGGCGCACGCCCGGGATGCGGCGCGAGGAGGTGGCGGCTTTGGGCAGCGTCAGCACCACCTGGTATATGTGGGCCGAGCAGGGCCGCGATATTTCTCTTTCCCCACGCGCCCTCGCCCGGCTTGCCGGTGCGTTGCGCCTTACCCCCGCCGAGCGCGCCTATATGTTCGCTTTGGCGGCGCGGCTGGACCCGGCCCCGCCGCATGAGCCTGAGGACCAGAAATTGCCGCCGGACCTGTCCTCTTTGCCCAGTGCCATCTCCTCTCCCGCCTATGTGCTCGACGCCGGCTATAATGCACGCGTCTGGAATATGCCTGCCCGCGATCTGCTTGCGCCTTGGCTGAAAAGTGGCGAGTTCAACCTGCTCCGCTATGTTTTCCTCTATCCCAACGCCCGGGATTTTATCGAGAACTGGCCGGAACGGGCGCAGCGCCTGGTTGCTGAATTCCATGCTGAAACCGGGCAAAAACCAGATGTTCCGGCGCGCCGCACACTGGCTGAAAGCCTGTGCCGGGACAGTCCGGATTTTGCGCAATACTGGAACAGTTTTACGGTGCTGGCGCGCGAAGGGGGATTGCGAAAATTCAACCATCCGGAACGAGGAACTGTGACTTATACCCAGCATAATTTAACGCCGGCGGCGCATCCCAGTTACCGGCTCGTCATCCTCACCCAAACAAGGGTACCTTTAAGCCGCCCATGATTGGCCGGCTGTCCGTGATAGATTAAGAGGGGAGGCGCGCCTGCATGTCTGCGAATATCTTGCGCAGTTCAGGGTCCGCGCTCGTGGCTTGGGTATTGGCGGCAAAGTCTGCTTCCCATTTTTCCCGCAAGGCGGCATAGCCCGGCCGCATGGCGAAGCGCGCGAGCCATTCACGGGTGCGTTGCAGCACCGCCGCCGGCCAGGGGGCGCGGTTGGCCGGCGTGCAAGGCTGGTTCCATTCAAAATAAGTTTCGTACTGCCGCAGGAAGGCCGTTTCGCCACCGAGGCCCGGGACCTCGCCGCGGCGTTTTTTGACCACGAATTCGGCGAAGGATTTGGTCCAGAAATGCTCCGTCCAGCCTCCCGCGCCGGTGCAGTTGCGGTCTGGCCGGCCCTGGTCCCTGACGATACGGTTGAACAACGTATCGTATAACGGAAACGCGCCGAAGAACAACGGGTAATGCAACATGAACAGCGAACAGACATGGCGCATCCGCATTACGGATTTACCGTGGTCCCAGTGATTGGCATGGGAGAAGCGCTCCGCCAGCAGGCCCGGCGTGGGCTCGAAGGTGACGGGGCCGAGCCGCCAGTGCCAGGGAAACACAATCGCCTCCGCATCCGCCGGTGCCGCGTCCAGCATTGTGGGAAGATGGTGGTTATAGCGCGCATCGGGGGTCAAAAATTCGTCGCTGTCGATGACCCCGACCCAGTCGTACAGCCGTAATTCCGGCAGTAGAAACAAAGCGTGGTGATAATTTTTACGCTGGAGGTGAATGCCACCCGCCGTTGCCATCGGCAGTACGGTGACCAGCCCGTTTGCTTCGAACCAGCGCAGCACGGCGAGCGATGAATCCGTGTTGTTGTTCGTGTAGACGAAGATGCGCTCTACGCCGATGGCGAGATGATGGGCGATGAATTCGGCGATATAGGGTGCGTCGTTGCACATCATGGTGAGCACGGCGAGTTTGTGTTTGGGCTTGATCTGGCGCAGCTCGCCCAGCAGCTCGTGCTGCAGATCGCTCCATTGGTCTGGTGGCGGGAGTTCGGCAAGCGGGTCGAATTGCGGCCCCACCACGGGCTGCGGCGCGGAAAAATCCCCGGTCCAGCCGGGCGCTGCAATGCGCTGTAGCGTGGCGGCAAAAGCGGCTTCAATGGCTGGTGTCACGCGCTCAACCTCTCTGGGCCCCCGGCCGATGTTGCCTCAAGTTGCTTAGGGGTGTCTAGCGCCGCCCAGGCCAGCTACCGGCTGGTTATCCATACCCTGGCATGTTGAGATATGCATCATCTGCCGTGGCCGGAAGGCAGTGAGGTTGCCCCTGAAGTGCGGTGCCGGCGGTACTGGCCTTCAGCCTTCCTCTATCGCGACCTCGCATCTGGCGATGCAAAAACCTTGCGTTCGGCAAATAGCCTCCTTAGGTGGATAGCTGCCTGTCCGCTTCTGAAGCGGGGCTATGAATACCGGACATTCGCCTTATCGCCGTAATGGGCCGGGAGCTGACCGGCTGGTTTGGAGCGGGGGGACGATCAAGGAGACGTTCGTGCTTGTAGATAGCCAAGGTGGTTTTCATGCCCTTGGAGCATTTCCGGGAATCTGGGTCTGCTGGGCTCATCTCCAAACGCCATGGGCACCTTCAGCATTGACTGGCCTGAGCAGGGGATTGCAAAGTGAGATAAAATAACGGGGCGTAGAGTCCCTGGGAGGACTGTGGATGCAAGTCACGGGTGCTGACGTCGGTCATGTCAGGCAGGAAGCTGCCTTTCACAGCAGGCATGCGCAGGTCAGTTTGATGCGCTCCGAACTCGGCCATCCAATTGATGTGGTACTTGACCCGGGCCATGCCTGCAGCCTCGACTTCTGCCTTACCGAAAGGGAATCGTTCACGGAACTGCGGTTCAGCGAGATTTGGCACGGCGGGCATTTCGAGCCGGCGGGACGGCTCATCATGCGGCCCCCAGGACAGCCAGTGCAAATCAGAAGCGGCCGGGGCTCGCAGCGCGCTATTTCATGCCAGTTCATGATGGAAGATTTGGTCCGTTTCTTTGAAACGGACATCAAATGGACCGATCCGCTGCGATCGGCGAGCGTGGATGTTGCCAGCAGAACGGTGAAGGTTCTGCTTCACCGTCTCGCAGCGGAAATGGCACGTCCTGGTTTAGATAGCAAAATGCTTTGTGACGCCTTGATCGTCCAGATTGCCATCGAATTGCGGCGCCATTTCCATGATATGGTCCACCGGTTGAACGCCGTTGGAATGGCTGCGTGGCGCCTCGATTTGATCGAGAAACGCGTGAAGCAAGACGGGCCTCTCCCTTCGCTGGCCGATCTGGCCGATCTTTGCGGTCTTTCCGTGCGCCAGATGTCACGGGGCTTCCTTGCGGCCAGGGGAGTGCCGCCCGGCCGCTATGTTTTCCAGCAGAAGGTTGAGCAGGCAAAGGAGCGGCTGGCATGCGGTGAGGCGGTCAAATCGGTGGCCTATGGCCTCGGCTTCTCTTCGCCTTCCAGCTTCTGCTCCGCATTCCGGCAGGCAACGGGCTTGGCACCAGGCGCGTGGAAGTGCGAACGATGACGCGAATGCTGCCCTCCCGGCGGCGAATGTCCTAATTCCGAAAGGCTTAGTAAGAACTCTACATATAATCGGCTTGGCAACTTCCCCCTGAACAGCCACCTATCCACGCACCGCTCCTCGGCAGCTTGAGGGTGGGTAGGGGGCGATTTGGCGCTACATTTTTCGATGCGGTTTGACTTTCGCAATCCAGCCTTTGCGAAAACCGCCATGGCAGATCGCTATGCCGCGGCATTGGAGATGGCGGAGTGGGCCGAGGCCAATGGGTGTGCCGGCATCGGTGTGGCCGAACATCACGGCGCGGAGGACGGCTATATTCCCAGTCCGGTCGCGCTTCTGGCGGCGATGGGAGCGCGGACCAAGACGCTAAGGTTTACGGTGGGGGCGCTCATCGCGCCTTTCCATGATCCGCTCCGGATCGCTGAAGATTTCTGCGTCCTGGATAATCTCACCCGCGGCCGTGTCGATGTGATCGTGGCCGGGGGCTATGTGCGCGAAGAGTTCGCGATGTTTGACGTGCCGATGAAGGAGAGGCCCCAGCGGGTAACCGAAGTGGTGAAGACGCTGAAGGCGGCCTTTGCCGGTGAACCATTCGAATTCCGCGGCCGCGTGGTAAAGATCACGCCCGCGCCCTATCGCCCTGGAGGGCCGCTGGTTCTCATGGGAGGCAGTACCGAGGCTGCCGCAAGACGCGCGGCGAGGATTGGCGATGGCTTCGTCCCCCCGGTGGTGCATCTCTGGGATTACTATCGTGACGAGGTCATTCGGCTCGGTAGACCGGACCCTGGACCTTGCCAGATCGGTGAGACCGAAGTGACCGTGCTTTCGCGCGATCCCGAGGCGGGCTGGCGGCGGATGGCGCCCTATTTCGCGTATGAGATGAACGCCTATGGCGCCTGGGCGGAGCCGGATCGGCTCGACGGCCCATACCGCCGTGTTGCCGGTACCGACGATCTGCGGGCGAGCGGCCGGTACAATATCGTAGCTCCCGAGACGCTCGTGGCGAAGCTCAAAGGAATGCCACGTCCTCAGTTCGCGTTGCATCCGCTTTGTGGCGGCATGCCGATCGAACTTGCGTGGGAGAATTTGCGTATGCTGGAGCGGGAAGTTCTACCAGCATTCAGATAATTTTCAGATTTTGGATGTGTATTTCTAAATTTTAAAGGAGAAGGTTATGGATGATCTGGAAGAAATCAAAAAACTGAAGGCCCGGTACTTCCGGTCGCTCGATTCGAAGGATTGGGATGTGTATCGATCGGTATTCGCGGACGATGTCGTTGTCGATCTGCGCAGAGCGGGCGGCGAATTGCATAACGGCATCGAAAATTTCGTGGCCTATGCAAGTTCGCTGAAGATTGTCCGGAGCGTGCATCACGGGCATATGCCGGAAATCGACCTGACCGGGCCGGCCACGGCGACCGGCGTTTGGTCAATGGAGGATTACAACATTTGGGAGGATAGCAGCCAGAATCACGGCTGGGGCCATTATCTCGAAACCTACGAAAAGCAGGGCGAGCGCTGGTATATAAAGACCATGAAGCTCTCCTACCTCCGCGTCGAACGCAGCTATGACACTCCGCCAATGATTGCCGGCGCCGATAAGGTAAAGCACCTGCACGGCCCACAGCCAGCGTTACATAACTGAGGTGTAATTCTAAGCAACATGATACCGGCGGGGGACGGGCTAGCGCCGCCGTTGCGACGGTAATTCCCCCGTCCGCTTTTGGGTGCGGGCAAGCGCAGGCGATTCGTCCGGGATGGCCGCAAAGCTACCGGTATAAGGCGACGCTGTACGTCTGCTCCTGGGTCTGCCTCCCGGGCCACTGGACTTTAGACTTGGCCGGAAGCAGCCACCAGATGGCGCGTATTCTTAAAAAATAAAATTTTTTGGTGCCGGTTTTTTACAAAAAAGCGGCTGCTTTTTCTGCGCTCAATCCTGTGCGGTTGGCCGGATGACGATGCTGCCTACGTCCACCTCGGGCGGCTGTTCCAGCGCGAACAGGATACCGCGTGCGATGGCATCTGGCGGGATGGCGATACCGCCCAGGCGTTTCTCGATCGCTTCCCGCGCCGCTTGGTCGGTGATGGAACTGGCGAAATCCGTGGCGATTACGCCCGGCGATATTTCGGTGACGCGCAGGTGTGGGCCGGCCTCCTGCCGCAGTACCTCTGTTACTGTACGCACGGCGTTTTTGGTGGCGGCGTACACGCCCATGGTCGGTAGAATCCTGAGGCCGGCGGTGGAGATTACGTTGATGACGTGGCCGCTTTTTTGTTGCGCGAACACGGGCAGAGCGGCGGCGATGCCGTAGAGAGTGCCGCGCAGATTGACGTCGATCATCGCGTCCCAATCTTCGACGTGCAGCGCGTCGAAGCGTGAAATGGGGCCGATGCCGGCGTTGTTGATGATGGCGTCCAGCCGGCCGAAGCGATGGACCGCGAGGGCGACGAGAGCTTCGAGATCGGCACGCTTCGTGACGTCCGTGGCGAGATACGCCGCCCGGCCACCGGCATCGTTCAGCTCCGAGGCCAGCTCCGCCAGAATTTTTTCGCGCCGTGCGCCGAGCACCACCGCGTTGCCGCGGCTGGCCAGCAGCCGCGCCGCCGCTTTGCCGATGCCGCTGCTCGCACCGGTAATCGCGATTACTAAATCCATATTATCTCTCCTCAAAGTGGTTAAGAGGCTGTTTCAGAAGCCCCTCTGGCGGTATTATCCCGCCATTCCCGCGTACGCGGGAAGCTGTGACTCCCATGGCCTTGGGAGCCAGAGATCCCAGCTTTCGCGGGGTGCCGGGGCTTTCGCAGGGGTGACGGGAGCGTATGGGACTTCTTAAACAGCCTTCTAAATACCCGGCATGAACCGCGCCAGGGCTTTATGCGCTGCCTCGGCGATGAAATCGCCTGTTACGCGTATTCGTGCCAGGTCGCGCATGTCTGAGTGCACGATCATCCAAAAGCTGCGGGTGAGATTTATTTGGTCCGCCAGTATCCGTGCCAGCCGTGCATCTGGGTCCGCCAGGAAGCAGGGGAGGATGCATAGCCCTGCCCCCGCCGCGCAGGCTGCGTGTTGGGCCAGCAGGTTTGAGAACCGTAGCCGTGGCTCTACGATTTTGAGTGCGGGCGGTACGTAGTCCAGTTCCGGGGTGTAGAGCAGGTCGTCTATGTAGGAGATGAAGGGGTGTTTGGCTGCTTCCTCGATACTCTCTACCATTAGGCCGGCCGCCGCCGCGTATAGGCCCAGGCGGTAGTCGGTGAGTTTGCGGACGTGCAGGCGCCCTTCGGCCGGGCGGGCCAGGCTTATGGCGATGTCTGCCTCGCGCTTGGACAGGGAGAAACCGCTGGGGGTTGGCACCAGGTCTATTTGCAGCGCGGGCTGGGCTGCTGTCAGCTCGTGGATGACGGGGGCCAGGAACGCCGTGCCGAAACCGTCGGGCGCGCCGATGCGGACTGTGCCGGAGACCTGGCTGCGGGCTTGCCCCACCTCCGATTGTATCGCCAGAGCGGTACTTTCCATGCTTTCGGCGCGGGCCAGCAGATCCTCGCCCTGGTGGGTCAGGCTGTAGCCGGAGAGGGAGCGGTCGAAGAGTTTGGCGCCCAGGGCCGTCTCTAGGGTTACCAGCCGCCGGCTCAGGGTTGAATGATCGACGCCCAGCCGGCGCGCGGCCACGGTGAGGCGCCCGGCGCGCGCCACGGAGAGGAAGGACTGTAACAGGTCCCAGTCGAAAATTTGACTCATGTGAATTCTTGCACAATGGAATTGGGAAATAGAGCCTATGTCTGCGCGTGAAATCGTGCAACACGGCGGTCATTAAGCAGGAGAACCCTCGACATGCGTGAGATTGGACATTTTATCGGCGGTAAGCGCGTGGCTGGCACGTCCGGCCGCTTTTCCGACGTTTTCAACCCTTCGACCGGTGCCGTGCAGGCCCGCGTTTCCCTGGCCAGCCCGGAAGAGCTGCGCGCCGCGGTGGAAAACGCCAAGGTTGCCCAGGTTAAATGGGGTGCGACCAACCCGCAGCGCCGCGCCCGCGTGCTGATGAAGTTTTTGGAGCTGCTTAATAAGGAATATGACTCGCTGGCCGAATTGCTCTCCTCCGAGCATGGCAAGACCGTGCCGGACGCCAAGGGCGACATTCAGCGCGGGCTGGAAGTGGTGGAATTCGCCATTGGCATTCCGCATTTGTTGAAGGGCGAGTATTCCGACAATGCCGGTACCGGCATCGACGTTTATTCCATGCGCCAGCCGCTCGGCGTGGTCGCGGGCATTACGCCCTTTAACTTCCCGGCGATGATCCCGCTGTGGAAGCTGGCGCCGGCTCTGGCCTGCGGCAATGCGATGATTTTGAAGCCTTCCGAGCGTGATCCTTCAGTGCCGATGCGCATCGCGGAATTGTTCATCGAGGCCGGGCTGCCGCCTGGTGTGCTGAACGTGGTGAATGGCGATAAGGTTTCCGTGGATGCGATTCTGGACGATCCGGACATCAAGGCCGTTGGCTTTGTGGGGTCCACGCCGATTGCGCAGTATATTTACTCCCGCGCCACGGCCAATGGTAAGCGCTGCCAGTGTTTTGGCGGGGCCAAGAACCATGCCGTGATCATGCCGGATGCGGATCTGGACCAGGCTGTGGACGGGATTATCGGCGCCGCCTATGGCTCCGCCGGCGAGCGCTGCATGGCCCTCTCCGTTGCCGTGCCGGTTGGCAAGGACACCGCCGACCGCCTGATGGAGAAACTGGTTTCGCGCGTGGAAAACCTGAAAATCGGACCCTCGACCGACGCCGCGGCTGATTACGGCCCGCTGGTGACGCGCGATGCCGTCAACCGCGTGTCCGGCTATATCGACATTGGTGTGGCGGAGGGGGCGACCCTGGCCGTTGATGGCCGCGGCTTCAAGCTGCAGGGCTATGAGGACGGTTTCTATGTTGGCGGCACGTTGTTCGATAACGTTACGCCGGACATGCGCATCTATAAGGAAGAAATCTTTGGGCCCGTGCTCGCGGTTGTGCGCGCCGAGCATTACGAAGATGCGGTCAAGCTGGTCAATGACCATGAATACGGCAATGGCGTTGCCATCTTCACCCAGTCCGGCGATGCGGCGCGCGATTTCGCCGCCCGCATCCAGATTGGCATGGTCGGCGTGAATGTGCCGATTCCGGTGCCAATCGCGTACTACACCTTTGGCGGCTGGAAGGCTTCGGGCTTTGGCGATTTGAACCAGCATGGTCCGGATTCGATCCGCTTCTACACCAAGACCAAGACCGTGACCTCGCGCTGGCCGTCCACAAACAAGGACGGTGCCAGCTTTGTCATCCCGACGATGGCCTAAGTTCACTTTGCGTTTGGTATAATGTTAAAACGGTCTCCCCCACGGGAGGCCGTTTTTGTTAAAGGGTAGGAGAAAAAGCATGACCGATGACGTTCTGATTGGCACCACGGGCAGCCTGGGGCGCATCCGCCTCAACCGGCCGAAGGCGATCAACGCCCTTACTCTGCCAATGATCCAGGCCATTCAAACAGCACTCACCGAATACGAGACCGCCCCCGGGATTGCCGCCGTGCTGATCAGCGGCGAGGGTGAACGGGGCTTGTGCGCCGGGGGTGATATCCGAGCGCTTTACGACCATGGACGTTCCGGATTTGGGGCGGAGTTTTTTCGCGCCGAATATCGCGTCAACGCGCATATTGCGGCTTATGAAAAGCCGTATATCGCCATTATGGACGGTATTACCATGGGCGGCGGTGTCGGCATTTCTTCGCATGGCGCTATCCGGATTGTGACCGAACGCACGAAGCTTGCCATGCCGGAAACCGGCATCGGGTTTTTCCCCGATGTTGGCGGTACCTGGCTGCTTGCCCACGCGCCGGGCGAAATCGGCACCTGCCTTGGGCTGACCGGCGAGGGGTTTTCGGGCGCTGATGCGATTTATGCGGGGCTTGCGGATCATTATGTCGAGAGCGCGAAACTCCCAGCGCTTATTGAGAAACTCAGCGCGCTGCCCGCCACGGCCGATATCGCATCGGTCCGCAGCGCCGTGCAGGGGTTTTCCATTGAGGTTACCCCGCCGCTCGCGGCGCACCGTACCGACATCGATACCGCCTTTGCCTTCGATACGGTGGAGGAAATCGTCGCGGCTTTGGAGGCCGCCGGTACCGAATTTGCCAAAAAGACATTAGGCGATCTGGCCCGCAAATCCCCCACCAGCCTGAAGGTTGCCCTGCGCCTGCTGCGCGCCGGACGGACTTCCAAATCGCTTGAGGAATGCCTGCAGCGGGAGTTTGATGCCAGCCATGCTGTTTTGGGTTCGGATGAATTTTATGAAGGTGTGCGAGCTGCGGTGGTGGATAAGGACCGGAATCCGAAATGGAATCCGGCGACGCTGGAGGAAGTGACCCCGGCGTTGGTGGAGTCTTATTTCAGGCATGCGGCTGATAATTTGTTTTAGGAAAAAGCAGCAGCTTTTTGAAAAAGCTGCACCAAAAACTTTTAATGCTGGGGGCATGGGTGTTGGACTGCTAACGCCCGTGCCCGAACATCTGGGAATCTACTTCAGAATGCCGCATTCGCCGCCATCGTTTGCGATTCAAAAAAGCTCGGCGCTTGCGGGCCAATATAGGTTTCGGACTTAAACGGCGGATAGGTCACCGAACCGCCAAGCGTATAATCGCCGGTCACCAGGCTGAAGATCGCCTCGGCCTGCTGCGTCGTTCCGGGCAATGACGGTACGGCTTCATTATAAAGCGCATAGGTTTTCACCATATTGCCATCTGCATCATAGGCCTCGCCCAACAACGCGTACCAGCTGTCCTCATCGATATAAAAGCGCCGCTTTGCATTCACGTTGCGCTGGCCAGGGTGCAGATTAGCCTCCACCACCCATACCCGGTGCTTCTCCCACCGCACGATATCGGGGTTCAAGAAATGCACCAGCATAAGCTCCTGCGCGCTGTGCGAATGCATGTTGTTGCAATTATACGGCACCAGCATCTCCTGCTTGCCGATGTAGGTCCAGTCATATTGCGAGGGATTGCCGTAGAAGCAGGAGCTTTCATCCAGATTGGCAATGCCGTTGGTTGCCGGGTTCGGCGTGTCGAAGGCCTCGTTGGGTGCCTTGCGCACACGCCCCTGGCCGTTCAACAGCGTCCACACAATATCCGCGTTCGCATTGACATTGGTGCTGTGCCAGACCAATTGCTCCTGCCCCACGTCCACCGCGGGGGCCGCATAATAAACATGAAGTTTGCTGTAATACCCATCGAAATCATCAAGCGACCCATTCGGATCGTAATACGGATAGGTGAACCGCACCAGGCCGCCGCCCGAGAGCAGCAGCTCGCCCTTGATCATCACATAGCTCGGCACGAATGTCGTATGGTAAGACGCCCCGTTCCACGCGGTGAGATGATTCCAGATGAGCTGCGCGCCGCCCGCCAGCGGGTCCGCCGTATCGATGATGGGAAACGGCACACCGCCATAGGCACCGGAAAAACCAAGCCGCCCGCCGGCCGGGTCGAGCTGCGCATTCGTTACATTTTTGAGGGTGTTGTCATACACATATTGCGGTGCGGCGGCGGTGCGGTGGGTTGGGTACACTTTCAGGCTGAAACCCAATTGCGTGATCATTTTTTGCGTACCCGCCGACAGCAGATTTGCATATTGCGCCAAGTTGCCGCCGTCCACTGTGTATAAGGATTGCTCATCGGCAAACACCGGTTTCACCACCGGCTCACCGGGCGGCAAAGCCGGGCCGGTGAACCCGCCGGTCCAGGCCGGAATGGACCCATCCGCATTGCCGGCGCGCTCCCCGCCCATCGGCGTTAGGCTTGTGCCGAGCAGGCTGGGGTCCGGTGTTGCCGCTTGCGCTTGCGCGGCGGTGCTTACGGCAATAAGGCTGGAACCGGCCAGAAAGTTGAAATTGCGCCGTTTCATTGATGTATCCCCCCTCGTTTTGTTGTGTTTTCAACAAGACTTAGGTGAGACGACGCTGGAAACAACCCCTGGTGATTGGGCGTGTGGATAAAACCAATTATAAATTGTGAATTTTGTTGAGATAAACGGGGCCACACGTGAGTGCGCAACAACGCAAAAAATAACCATCAGCTCAGTCGTTTCCGGCTGAGTTGATGGTGATGGGCCGTTAGGCCGTTAGCCTCGGAAATGGGAGGCGTTTAGTTGACTTCGGGCCCTGCAACGCCGGCGGCGGCGGCATATTGCGGCGCACTTACGACAATCAGCTGGCCGCCGGGGGCGTTTGCTTCAGCGGCGCGCCCATGCGACTGCGCGGTGCCGAACTGGCCCACCAGAAGCTGCTGCTGCGCCGGCACTTGCGGGCCATGGTCACTGCGCGCGCTGGCGGCGAACGGGGTGGCCAGGGCAGCGGCTAAAGCAACAACCGGCAGGAATTTCGAGAAATGCGACATGGTAGTGATCCTTGATTTGTCCGCGACAATGTTTATCGCGATAAACTTTATCTAGGGCAGCAGAATTTGTTTGTCAACACCTTATTTATCGTGATAAATGTTATTCCAATACGTGCCCTCTGGTACGACACACTTTCTGGCACAAAGGAGTTCAGTTATGCCGGACACCGATACTGAGATTGGGACCGAGATTAAGCGGGACGAGATGCGCGACCAGCTTTGCTTCTCCGTCTATTCCACCGCCATCGCCATTAACCGGCTGTATAAGCCGATGCTGGACCCGCTCGGCCTCACCTACCCGCAGTATCTGGTGCTGGGTGCGCTGTGGGGGGAGGACGGCCAGTCCATCGGCAGCATTGCCGGCTTCCTGGCGCTGGAGCCGAGCACCATTACCCCGCTGGTAAAACGGCTGGAGCAGGCGGGGTTTGTGGCGCGTAAACGCTGCAATATAGATGAGCGGCAGGTGCATGTGAGCCTGACCCAGCAGGGGTGGGACGTGCGGGCTCAGACGCATTGCTTGAAAGATGCCATGATCGCCAAATCCGGTATGTCGGGCGAGGAGCTTTTGCGGCTGAACGATGACGTGCAGCGCCTGCTTTGCGCGCTGACGGGGGAGGCGGGGTAAGAGACTGTTTGAGAAGCCCTCCGGCGACATTACCTCTTCATTCCCGCGAATGCGGGGAGGTGTGACTTCCATGGCCTTGGGAGCCAGAGATCCCCGCTTATCCGGGGATGACGGGACTTTCGCGGGGATGACGGGAGCGTGTGGGATTTCTCAAACAGTCTCTTAGCCCTCTTGGCGGTAGTTCGGTGCCTCGCGGGTGATCGCCACATCGTGGACATGGCTTTCGCGCAGGCCGGCACCGGTGATGCGGCGGAATTTGGCCTGGGTCTGCAATGCCTGCAAATCCGCTGAGCCGGTGTAGCCCATGCCGGCTTTTAGGCCGCCGACGAGCTGGTGGACCACTGCGGCCATGGGGCCCTTGTAGCCCACCCTGCCCTCGATGCCTTCCGGCACGAGTTTTAGCGTGTCTTTTATCTCCTGCTGGAAATAACGATCGGCCGAGCCGCGCGCCATGGCGCCGAGGGAGCCCATGCCGCGGTAGGATTTGTAAGAGCGGCCCTGGTAGAGGAAGACCTCGCCGGGCGCTTCATCGGTGCCGGCGAGCATCGAGCCGACCATCACGGCATCGGCGCCGGCGGCCAGGGCTTTTACCATATCGCCCGAGGCGCGGATGCCGCCATCGGCGATGGCGGGCACGCCGAGGGCGCGGCAGGCGGCGGCGGTTTCCATAACGGCGGAGAATTGCGGCACGCCGACGCCGGCGACCACGCGGGTGGTGCAGATGGAACCCGGGCCGATGCCGATTTTGATGCCGTCTGCCCCGGCGTCTATGAGGGCGCGCGCACCTTCCGGTGTGGCGACGTTGCCGGCGATGATTTGAACGTTGTTCGAGGCTTGTTTGATGCGGGTGACGGCTTTGAGCACGCCGTCTGAATGGCCATGGGCGGTATCGACCACGACCACATCCACACCGGCTTCGACCAGCGCCAGAGCGCGGTCGGCACCGTCGTTGCCCACCCCTGTGGCGGCGGCGACGCGCAGGCGGCCGAGTTCGTCCTTATTGGCGAGCGGATAGGCTTCGGCCTTGTCCATATCCTTCACGGTCATGAGCCCGACGCAGTGGAAATTCTCGTCCACCACCAGCAGTTTTTCCAGGCGGCGCTTGTGCAGCAGGGCGCGCGCCTCTTCCGGCGAGACGCCGGCGCTGACAACCGCGAGGTTTTCGCGCGTCATCAGCTCGTAGATTTTGGCGTTGGGGTCGGTGGCGAAGCGGACATCGCGATGGGTGAGGATGCCGACGAGCTTGCCGTCGCGCTCAACCACGGGGAAGCCGGAGATATGGTGCAGCTCCATGAGTGCGCGGGCGTCGGCCAGGGTCTGGTCGGGGAAAATGGTGAGCGGGTTGACCACCATGCCGCTCTCGAATTTTTTGACCTTGCGGACCTGGGCGGCCTGTTCCTCGATGGTGAAATTCTTGTGAATGACACCGATGCCGCCCTGCTGGGCCATGGCAATGGCCATGGCGGCTTCCGTGACCGTATCCATGGCGGCGGAGACCAGGGGGATGTTCAGCGAGATTTCGCGTGTCAGCCGTGTGGTGGTTTTCACCGAATTGGGCAGGACCAGGGAATACGCCGGGACCAGCAGAACGTCGTCAAAGGCCAGGGCCTCGGCGATGCGATCGCTGAAATCGACTTTATACGGTGAATCGGATGCCATGGCCGCGCTTTCAAATGAAGACCTTGGCGGTTCCCAATAACCGCCTGCCCCCCCGCTTGCAAGAGTGCGGGTGGTGAGCGGCTATGCGGCGGGAGGGGGGCTGTGGGGGGCGTCAGCTCACCCAGTTGGGTGGCAGCTCCGTAAACCAGGCTGCCGGCAGGTCCAGATATTTTCTGGATACCGAGCGCACCAGTTGCGCCCGCCCGTTGGGGCCGGGGGCCGTGATGATGGTGGCACCTGGAAACAGCACGCCCAGGCGTGCATCGGCGATGACCGGTGTGCCTTTGGGGCCACGCACGATGGTCGTATCGTCGATGACGAAACTCTGGGTCTCGCCGGATTCCGTTTTTATGTTCAGCGTCGTTCCATCGAAATTGACGACCGCGCCTACGATGGGCTTGGGCACGGAGCTTGGCAGGAAACGGATATCGACTGACAGGCGTATCTTGTCTGATCTGTTGGGCAGGCCGGCATGCGCGGTCATGCTGTGGAACATCAGGAGATCGCCCGGTTTGTAGTTGGGCCGGCGCCAGGCGGAATCCGGGAAAACGCCAGTGCGGTTTACGCCCGCCGGGCCGGAATGTTTTGCGTAATGAACTGCCTTGTGTGAGCCGGGAACCACGGCGAGCCCACCCACTTGCTCATCGATTTCCATCAACGGCACCCAACAGGTGATGAAATCTATTCCGTAATTATAGACACCGTCCTGATGGCCGGCAGCGAAGGAGTCGGCGGGGACCTTGGCTGGGTCAGCCGGCGGTGCCGAGCGGTGTACGACGATGGGTACCCATACCGGCACCTCGCCTAGAAAACTGCGCACGGCTGCATCGAATGATGAATGCGCCACCAGATTTTGCCAGATGCTGTCACTTATCGGCCTGGCGAGTTTGCCGTCCAGACGGTTTACGCCGTTCCATATTGGCTGGGATTCGCCTGGCGCGACGACGCCTATATCCTTTAAGCGGCCCAGGTAATCGTTTCGGACCGCGGCGATGGCGTCTGCGTCGATAATGTTTTTGAAGTACAGCGCGCCGTCGGCTTCCCAGCGTGCGCGCAGTTTCTCGGGATCATTCAGCAGAGGGGCCGAATCTGGAAGCTCATCGATGCTGGCTGCCTGGGGTTCGTGCAGGATTTCCGTGGTCATTGTTTCATTCCCTTTTTTCAAAGGCTGGTCTTCAAAATTTTCGGGCGGCGCGGCCTAATAACGCATTGGGATGGGGTCGGCGGGGATGCCGAGATTTTCCCGTAGGGTTTTGCCCTCGTATTCGGTTCTGAACAGGCCGCGGCGGCGCAGTTCGGGCACGACTTTTTCGAGGATGTCGTCGAGCGAGACCGGGGAGACCGCGGTCTGCACGTTGAAGCCGTCGCAGGCACCGTTCTCGAACCAATGTTCGAGCTCGTCGGCAATATCCTTGGGGGTGCCTTTCAAGGTGAAATGCGCGTTGGCACCGGCTGAGCGGACCAGCACCTGGCGCAGGGTCAGCCCTTCTTTCTTCGCGGCTTCCACGAGATGGCTGCCACGGCTGACAACCGCTTCGGGCGGGAGTTTGGGAAACGGTGCATCCAGGTCATGCGCGCTGAGATCGACATGTTTCAAGTTCAGCTGCAGGGCTGACATCGCTGCCTGCATGTCGAGATAGGAGTCCATCTCGGCCCATTTGTCCTCGGCTTCCTGGCGGGTTTCGCCCACGACCATGATGACCCCGGGGAGAAGTTTCAGGTGATCGGGATTGCGGCCCCAGGCGGTGGCGCGGCTGCGAATGTCGTCGCGGAAGGCTTTTGCCTGTTCGAATGTGGATTGGGCGGTGAACACGGCCTCCGCGACGCGGGAGGCCAGCGCGCGGCCATCTTCCGACTGGCCGGCCTGGACGGTTACCGGCCGGCCTTGCGGTGAGGGCAGACCCGCGAGCGGGCCGCGTACGTTGTAGAATTTGCCGACGTGGTTGATGAGGTGGATCTTATCCAGATCCTTAAAAATGCCGGTTTCCTTGTTGCGGATGTACCCGCCTGGCTCGACGCTGGCCCATAGTTTCAGCACCACATCTACGAACTCTTCGCCGCGGGCATAGCGCTCCGATTGGGGTGGGTGAATCTGGTCGGCGTACTGGGCGCCATCATCCGGGGAGATGCCGGTGACGATGTTCCAGCCGCCGCGGCCGCCGCTGATGCGGTCGAGCGAGAGCAGCTCACGCGCCGCATCATATGGCGGGCGGTAGGAGGTGGGGATGGTGCCGGCGAGGCCCAGATGGGTGGTGTGGGCGGAGAGTGCCGCCAGCAGAGTCATGGGTTCGAACTGGTCGCCGCCGGCGAGACGGCGGAACGTGTCGGGCTCGCTGGCTTTTGCCGGCGAGGCGGTGTCGGCTATGAAGATCATGTCGAATTTGGCGGCTTCCAGCTTTTTGGCGATGGTCACCCAGCGGCTGAAATCCTCGTAGACGCTGAGATCGGCCTGCGGATGCCGCCAGCCCGCCTGGTGATAACTGGACGCCGGGGTGAAGGCGCTTAACTTCAATTGCCGCTTTGCCATGCTCATAATCCGCCTTTTTGTCTCTTAAACCGTCTCGGCCGGTCTGCCCTATTCCTTTGTCATAGCTAGTCGCGGCTTATGTAGCAAGCGCTTGGTTTTTGATTTTTCCAATGTTAAACTTGCCGCTCCCGGACCGGTGCCGCGCGGCTTTGTGATTGTAGAGGGTTGTTTTGCTGAAAGCCGGCGGCTTGAAGCCGGCCGGCCAAGCGCTATTCCGGGCGGAAGCCCATGGCGATGACGTACATCTCTTTCGAATCCTTACGCGAGGCCGGCGGTTTGGCGTGGCGTACGGTTTTGAAGCGCAATTTCAGCGTGGTCAGCATGTCTTTTTCCGCACCGCCCTGGAACAATTTTGCCACGAACGAGCCGCCGGGGGTGAGCACGTCACACGCAAAGGCCAAGGCCAGCTCGGCCAGGGCCATGATGCGGATATGGTCGGTGGCGGTATGGCCGGAGGTGTTGGGCGCCATGTCTGACAGGACGAGATCGGCCTTGCCGCCGAGCATTTCGGTCAGGCGCTGTTCCATGCCCTCTTCCATGAAATCGCCGAGGATGAATTCGGCGCCCTCGACATGGTCGATGGGCAGAAGATCTATGCCGACGACGCTGACGGCACCGCGCGCGAGTGAGACCTGGCTCCAGCCGCCGGGGGCGGCACCAAGGTCTACCACGCGCGCGTTTTTGCCGATGAGATGGTATTTATCGTCCAACTCGGTGAGCTTGAACGCGGCGCGCGAGCGCCAGCCCTGCGCCTTGGCGGCGGTAACGTACGGGTCGTTCAGCTGCCGGTTCAGCCATTTCTGGCTGGAGGTGGACAGTTTTTTCGCGTTTTTAAGCCGCACCGCCTCGCGGCGGGGCGGAAACTGGGTCGGATTGGTCATGCGTTGTAGCTGCGCCGGTATGCTGTACGGGCTGCGGGGGAGGCACGGATGAGACGCATCAACATGCCTTCGCGCAGGCCGCGATCGGCGACGATCAGCTCCGGCACCTGCCATAATTCGTGGATGGCGGCGAAAATCGCGCAGCCGGGGAGGACGTAATCGACGCGCTCGGCGCCGATGCAGGGATGGCGCGAGAGGCCTTCGCGCCCCAGGGCCCGGGCCTCGGCCAAAGCGGCATCGACGGCCTCGCGGTTGAGGGCGACGCCATCGACCAGGCCACGGCGGTAGCGGTCTAGCTTTAGGGACACGCCGGCGAGGGTGGTGACGGTGCCGGAGGTGCCGAGCATTTGCACGCCGCCGCGGCGGATTTCCTCGCCGATGCGGTGTACGGCCTCGAATGAGTGCAGCATGCCGGTGATATCATCGACCAGGCGCGAGAAGCCGGCGGGACTGTAGCAGCTCTGGGCGCAGCGCTCCGAGAGGGTGACGACGCCGATGGGCAGCGAGAGATAGCCGATGAGCACCGGGGCTTCGCCGGGCTGTACGCGCACCCAGGCAATTTCGGTGGAGCCGCCGCCGATGTCGAACAACAACGCCCGGCGCACGGTTTTGCCGATGAGCGGGGCGCAGCTTTCCACGGCGAGCTCGGCTTCCTCCCGCGCGTTGATGATTTCCAGCGGCAGACCGGTGGCGGCACGGGCGGCGGCGATGAAATCCGCACCGTTCTCGGCCTGGCGGCAGGCTTCCGTGGCGATGGCGCGCAGCCTTATGCCGGCCCCTGCCCCGTTGCTGTCGGCCCAGCGCAGGGCGCGCTCGGCGCAAATTTGTAGGCTAGCGATCGCGCGATCCATGGCGACGGGTGAGAGCCGGCCGGTCTCGTACAGGCCTTCGCCCAGGCGCACGACGCGGGAAAAACTGTCCAGCACATGGAAGCCCTGGCTTGACGGCGTGCCGAGCAACATGCGGCAATTATTGGTGCCAAGGTCTATGCCGCCAAAAACCGGCCTCCGCCCGCGGCGCGGGTGCGGCACCTTTTCGTCCGGCGGTGAGGTTAAAGACGTGCCCATTGTACTTATATATTCGCGCTTTAACCGGAAGGGGCAAGCGGAAACACCGCGACGGGGCGAACTGGGCATTAAATTTGTGACGTGCCGGTGACACACCCTGCTTGCCCGGCGCCGCGCCCGGTGCTAGAGCGGCGGCGCTGATACCGTTGGGGGATAGTTTAGCGGTAGAACTCCTGGCTCTGACCCGGGCAGCCTTGGTTCGAATCCAGGTCCCCCAGCCAACGCTCTAAATTGTTTAGCGATTTCAAAGACATCAGGTAAATCAAGGGCTTTCCGCTTTCTTCTGGTACAGGAACGTGGTACAAATGGCCCTGAAAATGTCCGAGCCAACGAAGCATTCACAGAGCGGTCGCTACCGTATCCTCCCACACGACACGCTCGTGACTACGGCTGGCATCTCTTGTTCAGCGAAGCCGGTTCAATGTCGCCAAAGAGCTTCGATATCTGTTCTATCCTACTGCCTTCATCTCGCGTGCCGTGTCGAAGCACCGGGCGACTATGATCGGGCGCGACTGGCCTTACGCGCCAACG
>JAMFRU010000008.1 GCA_026224875.1 Acidocella sp. | reverse complement strand
GGAGATCAAGCGGGGAGATCAAGCGGGGAGATCAAGCGGGGAGATCAAGCGGGGAGATCAAGCGGGGAGATCAAGCGGGGAGATCAAGCGGGGAGATCAAGCGGGGAAACCAAGCGCCAGATCAGCATAGGACAGAAGCAGGCGCTGGCGGCCGAGCACATCGAGTCCCAGGGTTAGATCGAATGCCAGTTCCGGGACTCTGGCCGCCAGCATCCATGGTTTTATAATGGTGAGCGGGCCGAGGCGCAGTTGCGTGAAACGATGCATGCGCCCCAAAAATTTGCCGCCCAGGCTCGTCGTGGAGAGGGGCTGGTCCTGTGCCAGCTGTTGCGGCGTGAGGCCGAGCCTGTAGAGCCCTCGCGCGTTGATTAGTGATACGGAGGCACCTGTATCCAGCAGGGCAAGCAGGCTGTGGCCGTCCAGTTGCACCGGGGCCAGGAGCAGGTCGCCACGCAAGGGCGACAACTGCACGGCGCCGGTGCGTGGCATGCTCTGGTTTGCGGGGCGTAGGGTGAGCTGGGCGCGGGGAAAATCGAGGTCTAGCGCGTAATGCCGGAGCACGTCGGCGCCCAGCAGACCATCGGCATCACCCAGATCGAAATTGGCGACCGACAGGCTCAGCCCGGGGGTAGACGGGCGTTGGAACAGCGCCGTTCCGCCGATGCTGGCCGAATCCACATCGGCATTCGCATGGGTTTCCAGCATTCCCCCCGCGCCGCGCATTGTCGAATCCACCCAGATATCTTTTCGCAAGCCCAATCGTTGCACTGTGCTGGGTGTTACCACTGTTCGTTCGGCGCCGGTGTCCAGCACCATGCGCGCCGGCCGGAAGTTTAGCAGCACGGATACAACGCACCGGCCATTTGCCAGCTCCAGGGGGATGGCGGACCACGCCGGGCCGGCTTCCAGGCGAGCGGCGCCCAAGCTCGCGAGCCCGCCCAGCAGCACCGCGCGCCGCCCAATAGGAGAGAACCTCATGGCCTAATCTTGGACCAGACGACGCCTCACAGGAAGCGGCTGTTGCCTTAATAAAGCCGCCTTAACACCAGTAAGATGTTGGTGATCCGCCGGAAAAGCCGAACGGACAGACCGCCGGGCAGCCGGGCCCAGCGTGACGGCGCGTGTCTCAACAGTTATACTGCCCTAAATCTGAACTGCCTTAAATCTGACGCGAAATCTGACACGAAAAAGGACCACGCCTTGCGCCACCTCGCTTTGCCTTTTGTCATGATCCCTGGAGTGCTCCTGCTGACCCTCGCCGGATGCAACGCGGGTTACTCCCCCAACACCTATGCCTCCACCGCCGCACAGCAGGAGGCTACCGTGCTGCGGGGGACGATTATCGGCGTGCGGCAGGTGATGATCGCCGCGAGCGGCGCGATAGGTGCGGCCGCCGGTGGTGCTGCCGGCGGCGTCGCGGGGGCACAGGTTTCGGGCGGCCCGGTGGTGGCTGGGTTGGGCGCGGTCGGGGGGGCATTGGCCGGGGGCATCGGCGGCACCGCGGCGGCCCAGGCGATCTCCAATACCAAAGGTTGGGAATATATCGTCCAGGAGGATGGCGATAAGCTGGTTTCCGTCACCCAGACGAGCAAGATATCGCTCCCGATCGGGCTGCATGTTCTGGTTATCTCCGACTCGCAGCAGGCGCGGATTGTGCCTGACTACACCGTGCAAATTGCGGCGGCACCACCCGCCGCGAAGCCCGCGCCGGCTAATGGGACAAACACTGCCGCCGCGCCGAACAATGCGGCGCCCACTGAGGTTAATATCACCCCGCTTCTGCCGGATGGCGATGCGGCAGCACCTTTGCAGGTGTCTCCCGGCGATGTGGTGAGCGATCCCGCTACGGCGCCCGCTGCAACACCTGCCGTACCAGCTTCCACGTCCGGCAACGCCGCGACACCGGCAGCCGTAAACAACGCCCCACAGGCACCCGCTTCCGCAAACCCCGCTGCAACAACCGCTGCAACGCCTGCCGCGTCTGGCAAAGCCACGGCACCGGCAGCCGTGAATAGCCCGAGTTCAGCGGCGGCAACGCCTGGCACCGAATCCCCGGCCACATCTGTCCAGGGTGCGCCAGGAGCGGCAAGTTCCACGCCGCCGGTGAGTTCCCCCGCAGCGGCCACGCCCTGAGGGAAAGAAGGGGCTATCAGCCAGGCCCGACCTTCCCTTCCGCAGCCATATTCGTCAATAAACCGACACCTCGACTTCCATGCTTAGAAAATCCTCCGCGGTCCCCGCAAAACTGCCGGAGACCGGCACGGCCTGCTTTATGTCACGCGCCACCGCGATGGGGATAACGCTGAAATCTCCCACTGTCCGGTTTGTTGGGTCAAAAGTGACCCAGCCGGCGCCGGGCAGGAATATCTCGACCCAGGCATGGGTGGAGCCGGTGCCGTCTGTCCCCACCACGCCTGTGTTGCGGTTGATCAGATAGCCGGAAACGATCCGCGCGCCGAACCCCAGCCACCGCACCGCCTCGATCATCAGCACCGCAATGTCGCGGCATGATCCGAACCGGCGGTCCAGCGTGGCGAGCGGCGATTGCGTGCCTTCATCGTCGCGTGCCTCGTATTCCACCCAGGCGAGGATTGCGGCGTTGATATCTTTCAGCAATGCCAATGTGTTGGTCGGCGAACTCCGGATAAACCCGTGCGCCCAACGTGGCAGCCGGCCCGCGGGGTCGGTAAATTGCGGGATCATTAGAGCGCCCAGATCGGAGACCTCATCGAGCGAATAGGCGAAGGGGAACGAGGCAGCGCTATGGGCGATTTCAAACTGCGGCCAGGGCACCGCGTTATGCTCAAGCGTTACCTGGCTTTCGATCGTCAGCCTGTCCGTGGGTGCGGCGAATGTCGCGCTGGCGATGGCGTTACCAAACACGTCATTGGCCCAGGTCAGCACACCGGGCGGGGTCATAAGCACATCCATGGCGATAATCCTGATGTCCCGGTTCTCTCGTGGGCGGAGCTGCAACCGGTGGACGCCCAGCTGCACCGGCCGCCGGTATAAATACGTGGTTGCGTGCCTGATGCTGAAATTTGCCATGCCCCAATGGTGCGTGACCCAGGCGCCCCTAGCAAGCGCGAAACTTCAATTTGTGCCGGCGATCATATCACGGGCAATGTTCACAAACCCTGGAATTGTGGGCGTGGCGTCTGCGGAGCACCAGGCGATTCCCGTCTCCAGGACCGGTGCCGGGCCGTCCAGATTTATATAGCTGACACCGGTGCACGCCAGATTGCGCAGCGAAGCGGGAACGAGCGCGATGCCCATTCCGGCCGAGACCAGGCTGATGATGGTCTGCATCTGAATTGCTTCCTGGACGATCCGTGCCTGCCCGCCATGCGCCGCATAATAACCGGTGACCAGATCGTGAAAGGCCGGCGCGTTCTGGCGGGGGAACAGGATGAGCGGTGCGCCGGGCAGACCCTTCGGGGCGAGCCAGCCATTGGCCAAGGATAACCTTACCCAGTTTTCCGGCACGGCGGCAATCAGTCTTTCGGTCAGCAGCAGCAGATAGGACAGGGCCTCGGGCATCGCTTCATGCGGCGGTGGAATGACAAGCCCCACATGGCCTTTGCCCTCCAGCAGCGCGACAATCTGGGCGTTGCTGGTTGCTTCGGTCAGGGAGATTTCGACCTCGGGAAAGCATGCGGCGTAACGGCGTACCAGCAAGGGCAGTATGCTGTAATCGGCGGTGCTGACGAAGGAGACCGAAAATACCCTCTCGCAGCCGCCTGACGGCCTCGGGCAAGGCATTTATGTGACCCAGCGCCTGCTCTGTACCTGCACCAGCCATTGCGCGCCCAGCGGCGCGACAGCTATGCCAGTTTCGCCGGCAACCGGCTGACAATTGTCAGCTCGTGCCGCTTACCGATTTACTGCCGCTGGCCGACGACCCCGTTGCCTTCGAAGCCGAATTGCGGGCGCTGGATGTGCCGGCCGGCGAGGTGCGCCACCCCGGCGTTTTCGGCCGCATCCGCCGCAGCCGGCCAATTGCGGTGCATGAGCTTGATTTTATGCGCACGCAGACGCAACTTCCCGTGAAAGTGGCGCTGCCGGGGCCCTATCTGCTGACGCGTACCATGTGGATCGACTGAATTTCCGACCAGGTTTACGCCTCGCGTGAAGCCATCGCCGCGGACATCGTGCGCGTGCTGCGCGAGGAGATTATCGAGTTGGCCGCGCCATCGGTCTGTTTGGTGCCGACCGTTTGCTGCTGCATCCGGACTGCGGCTTCGCAACGTTTGCGGATAATCCGATCTGCTCAAATGCGCTCGCCGAGGGCAAGCTCGCAGCCATCACCCGGGCCGTGGAAAAATTCCTGTAAGGATGGCTGTCGTCCCTTGTTCATCCAGGGTTCATACAGGGTTCATATAGGGTTCATATAGGTTGCACATCGGTTAATCGATGGCTTCGCCAGCGGGTGTTTTAATCGGCTGTGCGCCGTTATCCGGCCATTAAGAGATCACGGCTAATCTCACGCTGAGCAATCTTGAATGACGGGGTATCCCATGGGTGCTGAAGCATGGCCAATTGTGAAATTATCGGGCGTGATCGACATCCGTTCGATAGACGACGCTTTCACAAGACTGAAACAGGTTGCTGCTGAAGGCGCCTCTTTTGAAATCGATCTGACCGGTGTTGTCGATATCGACCTGAATTTTCTGCAGTTGATCGAGTCCGCCAGGCGCAGCGCGGCCGAGGCGGGGGTGGAAATCCGGCTATCGCAACCGGCTGAAGGCCTGATTTTGGAGACGCTCCAGCGGGGCGGGTTTATTAACAGCCCCGCCGACCCCGAGAACGAACGCACCAGCTTCTGGCTTGGCCAGCCGCAGTTACAAGGGCAAATTTAATGACCTCCATTCTCACAGTCGATGATTCCGCGAGCGTGCGCTGGACCATCAAGATGGCGTTGACGGACGAAGGTTATGACGTAACCGAGGCCTGCGACGGGGCGGAAGGGTTGCGCAACGCCCAGGCTGGGCGGTTTGATCTGATCATCACCGACCTCAACATGCCGGTGATGAACGGCATGGAAATGATCCAGGCTTTGCGCAAAATACCGGACCAGGCCGGGGTGCCGATTTTGTTTCTGACGACAGAATCCGATGGCGGGCTCAAGGCGCAAGCCAAGGCCGCTGGGGCGACGGGCTGGATGACGAAGCCTTTCGACCCTGATAATCTGATCAAGCTCGTTAAAAAGATTTTGACCAAATGAGCGCGGATGAGGGGATCGAGATCTTCCGGGTGGAATCCCAGGAACTCTTGGAACAGATCGAGCAGGGGCTGCTGGATCTGGCACATAACCCTGGCGACAAAGAGCTGGTCGCCATGGTGTTCCGGGCGTTGCATACGCTCAAAGGGTCCGGGGCGATGTTCGGCTTCGATGCGCTGGCGGCGTTCACACATCATTGCGAAACCGCATTCGACCGGGTGCGCAAGGGCGACGTGCCGGCGACAAAGGAGCTGGTGACGGCGGTGCTGAATGCCATGGACCATATGCGCGCGCTGGCCGAGCGGCGTATTGTTGCCGCCGCCGAGGGTGAGCAGTTGCTGGCGGCGCTGGAGCGTGTGGTGGGCAGCGCAGCGGGCGGCGGCACTGCGGTACCTGTTAGTGCCGGGAATGGCACGGCGCTGACGGACTGGCATCTGCGCTTCACTCTGGCCTCTGATGTTCTGGTGAACGGCACGCGGCCGCTGCCGATGCTCGATGAATTGCGCGCGCTGGGCCCGTGCCGGATTACCGTGATCACCGATAATATTCCGCCGCTCGATGGGCTGGTGCCAACCGAATGCCATCTCGGCTGGGATGTGATGCTGACGACGGATCAGCCGCGTTCCGCCATCGAGGATGTGTTCATGTTCGTTATGGACGACATGACCCTGGAGATGACCTCGCAGGCACAGCCGGACCCGGCCGCGCCGCCCGAAGGCCCCTCCCCGGCGGCGGAGCTTGCCATGGCCAGCGGGGATGCCAAGACCTTACGCCCGGATGCCTCGGTGCGGGTTCCCGCAACGCGGCTCGACGAGCTCATGGACCGGGTGGGAGAACTGGTGATCGCGCAGTCGCGCTTAAAACAAATCGCCGGTGCCAGCATCGATATGAATTTGCGCTCGGTGGCTGAAGAGATCGAGCATCTGGCCTCGGAATTGCGCGACAGCATGATGTCGGTGCGCATGGTGCCCGTGGTGCAGTTGTTTGGCCGCTTCCGCCGGCTGATCCACGATCTTGCCCGCGATACCGGCAAGGAGATCGAGCTGGTCACTGAAGGCGAGAGCACGGAACTGGATAAGACCGTGATCGAGCGCCTGGCCGACCCGCTGGTGCATCTTATCCGCAATGCCGCCGACCATGGGCTTGAGACCGCGCAGGAACGCCGTGCCGCTGGCAAGCCGGCGCTGGGCCGCATTACCTTGTCTGCCCGGCAGGCCGGGGCCGAGGTTGTGATTACCGTGCGTGACGACGGCAGGGGGGTGAACCGCGAGCGTGTGCGGGCCAAGGCCGAGGAAAACGGCTTAATCGTTCCGGGTACCGTACTCAGCGACCAGGAGCTGATGCAGCTTGTGTTTCAGCCAGGTTTTTCGACCGCGGCCACGGTGACGAATTTATCCGGCCGTGGTGTTGGCATGGATGTCGTGAAACGCACGATCGAGGGGCTGCGCGGCACGCTGGAGCTTTCGAGCCCGCCGGGCGAGGGTTCCGTGGTGGCACTGCGCATTCCGCTAACGCTGGCGATCATCGATGGGCTGCTCGTGCGGGTTGGTGCCGCGCGCTATGTCATTCCGCTCTCGGCGGTGGAGGAATGTCTGGAACTTTCGGCCGAGCAGGACCACCGTTCCGCCGGCAGGAGCCTGCTGACCATTCGCGGGCAGCTTGTGCCGTTTATCCGGCTGCACGACATGTTCAAGACCGCAATGAAGCCCGATCTCTACCAGAAGATCGTGGTGATTTCGAGCGGTGCCGACCGCGTGGGGCTCGTGGTGGACCAGATATTGGGCGACCACCAGACCGTCATCAAACCATTGTCGCCCTTCCATGCGGAACTCGGCACCTTCTCCGGTGCCACCATTCTGGGGGATGGCAGCGTCGCTTTGATTTTGGATGTGGGCGCGCTGGTGGCGGCCGAGGCACAGCATAATCCTGCACAATTGCGGGCCGCGAGCTGAGATGAGGACCGTATGATGTCAGTACAGAATGCGAGCTTGAACAATACCGCCGCTGCCACCGCCGCTGACGGTGGGCTGGAGGTTCTGACCTTTGATCTGGGCGGCGAAACATTCGCACTGGAAGCGGTGCTCGTGCGCGAGGTGCTGGACAGATCCCCCGAGACCTACGTGCCGGGCGCGCCGGAATTTGCCGATGCCGTGATCAATTTCCGTGGCCGGATCATCCCGCTCGCGGATCTTAGGCTGGCCTTTGGCCTCAAGACCAGCAGCAGCTCAGCCGACAGCCGCGTTATCGTCATCGAGTTCGAGATTGACGGCGAAGCGGCGCTTCTCGGCTTGCGTGCCGACAAGGTTTACGAGGTAACAACGATTGCCGATGCCGCGACCGAGGCGGCACCCCGGCTGGGGACACGCTGGCGGCCGGACTTCATCCGCCGGCTTGCCAAACGCAATGACGACATCATCGTGCTGCCCGATCTCGCCGCCATCTTCGCCGCCCGTGGCCGTGCCGATGGCGGGGTGATTCGTTTGCCCGGGCATTTTGCGTGAGCCGGCGCAGTAGTTTTTATTCCGGGCTGGAATGATACCTAAAATGCTCATCAGAATTTTGATCTCTGAAGGATTTATCGAATTTTTCATCTGAAGGACTCCGCTCATGCGCTTTACCATAAAACTCAAATTGGGCCTGTCCTTTGGCCTCATCATCGTCCTGCTAATATGTGCCGCCGGTTACGCGGTGATAGGCCTCGCCACCATGAACAGCACGATGACGGCGCTGATCAGCGGTCCGGTCGCCAAAATACAGCTGGCGGATGCGGTGAGCACGAAATTGCTCGAGATCAACCGCGCCGAAAAGGATCTTATCCTTGAGCAAGACCCGGTGAAGATGCAGGCGTATGATAATGAGCTGACCCAGGACCGCCAGGATTTCGAGAACCTTCTCGACCAGGGCGATCAGAGTTCCTCCGTGGCGGAACGGGCGAAATATGCCGCGCTACGGTCGCTGTGGGAAACCATGAAGCCTCTGGACAGCCAATTGCGGATGTTTGCGCTGGCCAATAAAAACTCACAGGCAGACGCGCTCTCTGTCGGGCAGTTGAAGGCGGTCACGGATCAGGGCAGCGTGATTACGGATGATCTCGTAACGCTGGCAACGCAGGAGATGCAGGCCCAGCAGCAGCAGGCGGGCAGCACCTATGGTTCTACCCGCGACGTGCTGATCGGTGTTGCTGCCGGCTCCTTGCTCATCGCCCTCACCGCGGCGATCTGGCTGGCTTTGTCGATCAGCAAGGGCTTGAGCAAAATCGTAACGCTGGCCGAGGCTGTCGCGATCGGCGACCTCAACAAATCGGTCGAGATAACCAGCAATGACGAGATCAAGGATTTGATCGAAACGGTCAACCGCATGAGCGCCAATCTGCGGGTGACGGCCGGCATCGCTGACCAGATCGCGGATGGCGATCTGACGGTGCAGCCCAAGCCACTCTCGGATAAGGACACTTTGGGCCTGGCGCTGGAGCGCATGGCCCAGCGGCTGCGCAATGTCGTGGGCAATGCGTTGCTGGCCTCGAGCAATGTATCCTCGGGCAGCCAGGAACTTTCAGCTACCGCCGAGCAGGTGAGCCAAGGTGCCACCGAGCAGGCGTCAGCCGCGGAGCAGGCCTCGGCCTCGATGGAGGAGATGACCGCCAACATTAAACAGAATGCCGATAATGCCACCCAGACCGAGAAAATCTCGCGCCAGTCGGCCAAGGATGCGGAAGCCAGCGGCGAGGCGGTGAACCGCGCGGTAACGGCGATGCAGACGATTGCGGAGAAAATCACCATCGTGCAGGAGATCGCGCGCCAGACCGACCTGCTGGCCTTGAACGCCGCCGTGGAGGCGGCGCGTGCCGGCGAGCATGGCAGAGGTTTTGCCGTGGTGGCCTCGGAAGTTCGCAAATTAGCCGAGCGCAGCCAGATTGCGGCGACCGAAATCGGCACGGTCTCCGGGGAGGCAGTGAAGGCGGCGCGGACGGCGGGCGATATGCTGACCAGCCTGGTTCCCAACATCCGCAAAACGGCGGAGCTCGTGTCGGAGATCAGCGCCGCCTGCCGCGAGCAGGATATTGGTGCGTCGCAGATTAACGAGGCCATTCAGCAGCTGGATAAGGTTACGCAGCAGAATGCCGCGGCCTCGGAACAGATGACGGCAACATCTGAAGAATTATCGACACAGGCGGAAGAACTACAGGCCGCGATTTCCTATTTCCGTACTGATGAGACAAGCAAAGGCAAGCCCGAGGCGATGAAGCCTTCACGGGCGCCGGTGCTGAGGGCACCAGTGCGGGCGAGGCATGTGCCGAAAACAATGCCGAAAGCCACGCCGCCGCAGGGCAAATTCATTCCGGTTCAGACATCCGGGAGCAATGGCTTTGCCCTCGACCTGGCTGTGGGGGGGCCGGACGAGGGCGATGCGCAATTCAAAGCCTATAGCTGAAGGGACGGCGCCATGCAGGTCAGAGATTTCGTGACATTGGATCACATCATGATTCGAATCCTCTTCGGCTCTCTCAATTATTTTTCTGAAAGATTCCATCATGCGCTTTACCATTAAGCTCAAGCTTGGCCTGTCCTTTGGCCTCATCATCCTCCTGCTGATCTGTGCCGCCAGCTATGCAGTGATGGGCCTTGCCACCATGAACACCACCATGACGGCATTGATCAGCGGCCCCGTCTCCAAGGTCCAGCTGGCGGATGCGGTGAGCAGTAAATTGCTCGAGATCAATCGTGCCGAAAAGGATCTCATCCTTGAGGACGACCCTGCGCAGATGCAAGCTTATGACAACGAACTCACCCAGGAGCGCCAGGATTTCGAAGCCCTTCTCGACCAAGGAGATCAAAGCTCCTCACAGGCTGAGCGGGACAAATATATCGCTCTGCGGTCGCTGTGGGAAACCATGAAGCCTCTGGATAGCCAGCTGCGGACTTATGCGCTGGCCAACAAGGACGTACAGGCGGATGCGCTTTCCGTCGGCCAGCTGAAAACGGTTACAGACCAGAGCAGCGCGATTACGGATGATCTCGTAAAGCTGGCGACGCAGGAGATGCAGGCCCAGGAGCAGCAGGCCGGCAATACTTACGGTTCCACCCGCAACGTGCTGATCGGCGTTGCCGTGGGCTCACTTATCATCGCCCTCAGTGCCGCGATCTGGCTGGCCTTGTCGATCAGTAAGGGTTTAAGCAAAATCGGCACGCTGATTGCGGCTGTCGCCAATGGCGACCTTACAAAAACCGTCGAAATCAATACGCGCGACGAGATCAAGGATCTGGTCGATACGGTCAATAGTATGAGCGCGAAATTGCGCAATATTGTGGGTAGTGCGCTGGTTGCATCTAACAATGTATCCTCCGGCAGCCAGGAACTTTCCGCTACGGCCGAGCAGGTGAGCCAGGGTGCTACCGAGCAGGCTTCGGCGGCGGAGCAGGCCTCGGCCTCGATGGAGGAGATGACCGCCAACATTAAACAGAACGCTGACAATGCTACCCAGACCGAGAAAATCTCGCGCCAGTCGGCCAAGGATACGGAAGCCAGTGGCGAAGCGGTGAACCGCGCCGTGGCAGCAATGCAAACGATTGCCGAGAAAATCACCATCGTGCAGGAGATCGCGCGCCAGACCGATTTGCTGGCCTTGAATGCCGCTGTAGAGGCGGCGCGTGCTGGCGAGCATGGCAGAGGTTTCGCTGTAGTGGCATCAGAAGTTCGTAAATTGGCCGAACGCAGCCAGATTGCCGCAACCGAAATCAGCGCGGTTTCAACAGAGACCGTGAAAGCGGCGCGGACGGCGGGCGATATGCTGACCAGTCTGGTTCCTAACATCCGCAAAACGGCGGAGCTTGTGTCGGAGATCAGCGCTGCCTGCCGCGAGCAGGATATCGGCGCATCGCAGATTAACGAGGCCATTCAGCAGCTGGATAAGGTTACGCAGCAGAATGCCGCGGCCTCGGAACAGATGACGGCAACATCTGAAGAATTATCGACACAGGCGGAAGAACTGCAGGTTGCGATTTCCTTTTTCCGTACCGATGCATCAGCCCACGGCAGGGAGACGGTGAAGCCGGCACGTGTACCGGCTCCCAGAGAGGCAGTGCTCAGAGCGCCGGCGCGGACCAAGCCCGCACAAAAAGCCACGCCGCCGCAGGGCAAATTCATTCCGGTTCAACCGCCGGCGAGCAACGGCTTTGCCCTGGACCTCACTGTGGGTGGCCCGGATGAGGGCGACGCTAAATTCAAAGCCTATGTTTGAGAGAGGGCAGCATCATGCAAGCCGGAGATTTCGTGACATTGGCATTGGGACAGGAAGTTTTCGCGGTGCCGGTCGCCTATGTACGGGAGATTCTGGATTATCGACCGCCCTTCAAGATACCAGAGGGACCCGATTATCTGCTTGGTCTGATCGATGTGCGGGGGCGTGGCACCCCCATGATCGACCTGCGGGCCAGGCTGGGGTTGCCACCCACGGTACCGGATGGTGCAACCCGCATTCTGGTGCTCGACGTGCCCGTGGGCGGGCAGCTCCTCGGCCTTGGGCTGGTGGCCGATCGTGTGATCGAGGTTGTCAGTTTTGCGGCGGCGGATATCGAGGGCGCACCGGAGATTGGCGTGCCGTGGCGTTCGGATTATATCGCGGGCGTCGTCCGCCGGGAGGACGGGTTTGTGGTTCTGTTCGACCTGCCAAAACTACTGACCGGCAGCGAGACCATGCTGGCCGGCAACATGCAGCACCACGCTGCCTGATGCGCTACAGCACCGGTGAAGGTATAATGTTGCGTGAGTGAATCTTCTTTGATGGCACCGCTCGATACCGTGACCGAGCGCTTCAGCAAGCGCAATTTCGAGCGGCTGGCCGGGCTGATCCATCAGCATAGCGGCATCAAGATGCCACCTGCGAAACGCACCATGCTGGCGGTTCGGCTGCGCTCGCGGCTGGCTGCGTTGGGGCTTGAGGCGCTTGATGAGTATTGCGATTACCTCTTCAAAGATCATGGTCTCGACCAGGAACTCGTGCATCTGATCAACGCGGTATCAACCAACAAGACGGATTTTTTCCGTGAGCCCGCGCATTTCGATTTTTTACGGGATGTTTTTCTCCCTGCGATGGTACAGGCAAGACGGCGGACGGTTAAAATATGGAGTGCCGCCGCCTCCATCGGGGCCGAGGCCTATACAATCGCCATGGTGCTCGAAGCATTTCGCCAACAGCACCGCGGGCCGGATTACTCGATACTCGCAACGGATATTTCAACACACGTACTCAAAGTCGCCGTGGCCGGCCAGTTCCCCACGGCCATGATCGCCCCGGTGCCGCCCGATATGCGCGGCAGTTTTATTCTGCAGTCGCGCGATCCGGGCCTGGATATGGTCCGCATCGTGCCGCAATTGCGCGCCAAGATCGCCTGGGGGCATTTGAACCTGATGGAAAAGCGCTATCCCGTGGACCGCGACCTCGATTGCATCTTCTGCCGCAATATACTGATCTATTTCGACCGGCAGACGCAGAACAATGTCTTAACCCGGCTGTGCGATCATTTACGGCCGGGCGGTTATCTTATCCTTGGCCATTCAGAAACCGGGGCGGGCGAGGGCCTGCCGGTGGTCCAGGTTATGAGCACCGTTTTTCAGAGGGTGTAGGCTAATGCTGCAAACCAGGAAACGCGTGCGGGTACTTATCGTCGATGATTCCGCCACGGTGCGCCAGACGCTGGCCGAAATACTGGCCGCCGACCCCGACATTGAAGTGCTCGGCATTGCCTCCGACCCTTTTGTCGCCGCCGCGCGCATACGCGATGAAGTGCCCGACGTTATCACGCTGGATGTGGAAATGCCGCGCATGGACGGGATAACATTCCTGCGCAGATTAATGGCACAGCATCCCATTCCCGTGGTGATGTGTTCTTCCCTCGTGGAGACCGGCTCCGAGACCTTGATGCAGGCGCTGGAAGCTGGGGCTGTCGATATCATTCTCAAGCCGAGAATAGGCGTGAGCGACCATTTGACCGAAGCGCGCGCGCATATATGCGAGGTTGTGAAAGGTGCGGCGCAAGCGCGCGTCGGGCGCCGCCGGGATCGCGTCGCGGCGGCGCATGATCCGAGCCAGAAGCTGACGGCGGATGCCATGCTGCCACCCGCCACCGGCGGCGCCATGGCCCGCACGACGGAGACGATCATCTGCATCGGCGCTTCCACGGGCGGCACGGAATCGCTGCGCGAGGTGCTGGAGGCGCTGCCAATCGATGCACCAGGGATCGTGATTGTCCAGCATATGCCTGAGAAATTCACGGCCTCATTCGCGCGCCGGCTCGACAGCCTGTGCGCGATGGAGGTGAAGGAAGCTGAAAATGGCGATACCGTGCTGCGCGGGCGGGTGCTGATCGCACCCGGTAATTTGCACACCATGATCGAGCGCAGTGGGGCGCGTTATTATGTTTCGGTCAAGGATGGCCCGCTGGTCACACGGCATCGTCCCTCGGTGGACGTGTTGTTTCGCTCGGCGGCGCGCGTTGTTGGCACCAACGCTGTGGGTGTCATCATGACCGGCATGGGCGATGATGGCGCCCGTGGCCTGGCAGAAATGAAGACCGCCGGGGCGTTCACATTGGCCCAGGACGAAGCGACCTCAATTGTTTTCGGCATGCCGAAAGAGGCTATCGCGCGAGGTGGCGTCGATAGAATTGTGCCGCTGCATCACATCGCTCAAGAGATCCGCCGTGCGGCGGCCCGGTGAGAATAGGAATGAAGACGATGGTACCGGATACTATAATGAGCGTTGCCGGCATGATCCAAGGCATGGAAGCATCGCGGCTGGTGATCGAGACGAAGTTTCTGGATGCGGGAAAAATTCTGTCGCAAGTGGTCAATGGTATCGCCACACTGGTAACCACGCTGGATGGTATGACGAAAGCACTTGGCCCCAGCACCATCGCCGCAACAACCCAACAGCTCCATGGCGCGTCGGCGCAACTGGCCGCACTGCCGGCCAAGCAAAGCGAGCGGCGCGCTACGATCGGCCAGCTCGAAAATCAATGCGCCGCGCTCTCATCGCGCATCGAGGATATGCGCCGAAGCCTTATTTATATGCGCGCCTTCACCGTGAGCATAAAAATAACCGCCGGCGGAATTCCTAACGCGGATACGGAATTCGAGGTTTTTGCCCAGGAGATGTGCCAGCGTGTTGAAGCCGGCCGCGCCGAGGTTGAGGCGCTCGAACACGGGCTTTTGATGCTGAAAGGCGAATTGCAGACGGCCGTGCTGCGAGCAGAAACACTAGAGTGCGGCAGTGCCGATACGATTCCAATGGTCTCCAGCCAGCTGCTCGATGCCGCAGACCTGCTGGCCGGGCATCGCAGCAAAATAGGTGCCGCGGCGGCGGATGCCAGCACCCTGGCGACCAACGTCCGCAAGCAGGTTATGCGCATGCTGGTGGCGTTGCAGATTGGCGATAGCACACGCCAGCGCGTCGAGCATATTCAAACGGGCGTTTTGTTTCTAGAAACGATCGATCCCGCCATTCCGGCACGGGACGCGGCACGCATACGAGCCGTGATGAGCACGCTTCTGGCCGCACAGCTGGATGCCACATTGCATGATTTCAACCACGAGGTCGCGCAGATCAGCAACGGGCTGGAGGGCTTGTCACGGGACGCGGCTTCTCTACTGTCTCTGCGGGATGTGGCCTATGGGCAAACCGAAACGGAGTCCGGCGGTTTTCTGCGAACGCTGGAGCAGCGCATGGGCGAGGCCGTTGGGCTGGCCACCGAAATAGAAGAGGCCGATACGCTGGCCCAGGATACCGGCCACCGCGCCGCCGCCGCCGCGCGTATCCTGTCGGACCGGTTGGATGCGATCCAAATGATGAAATCCGATGTACTGTATATGGCATTGAATACCACTTTGAAATCGACGCGGCTCGGCGATGCGGGCCGGCCGCTCAGCATTATAGCAACGGAACTGCGCACACATGCGGGTTATCTGGAAGGTACGGCCAACGCCTGCGTCGCCGCGCTGAAAACATTGATTGCAACGACATCGGATCTATCCTCGGCGGTGCCCGAGGCAATGGGCGCCCAGGACGAGACTGCCGGTGCCGCGCTTTCGGCCGCGATTCTCTGTATAAATGCAGCCGCGGGCACAACCGAACGTGACGTCGCGGCACTGACTGAAAATGGCGAGACCGTTCTGAACCTTTTGAAGAATTCGCGCGATGAACTGGCGTTTCACGGTGAAATCGGAAACGCCCTTCGGCGGACCGGCGAAGATTTGCACTGTTTGGCCGCCCAGGCGCAGCCTTGTGACGACGATATACAAGCCCCGCTCGCTGCATTCTTTGGCAAGCTTGGCGCAATCTACACGATGGCCCAGGAACGGGATATCCAGGCTACGGTTGCCGCGAACTGGGGTATTGTTACGGCGACAGCTCCCGCACGCGCCGCTGCACCAGCCGCAAGCGATGATTTTGAGGATGCTCTGTTCTAAGCGAGCCGTATCCTGGAACGAGATGTAGCCCAGCACCACCACATGTGTTTAGAGTGAACCTCCGGGTCGCGGCCCCGATTACACCTGGCGCGGCACCGCGAGCCTACGGTGCAGGGCATCAGGGAGTTGACTTCGCCCGTGGGTAAGGCATCCCAAAAATGGGAGGCGCCGCTAGTTTCGCGTTTCCTGGCATGCTCTACCCCATATTGGCCATCGATCACGCAGAGCGTGGTATCGCGCTGATCTGGGTCGCCCTTTCGATCAGCATCTTGGACAAGGCAGAAGGGATCTGCCGGGCGGCTTTCGCTCTTGGATACGGCATTTCCTCAATTCCGGTTTTGTTGCGGAACAGAGCTTCATGCTCTTCCCAGTTGTCAAAATTCATACGATCGACATTGTCCACAAAACTCTCCGAGGGCACGCCTTCGGAGATCAGTAACTCATGCGTTGCCAGTTCCACATGGAAGTAGGTGAAACGCTCCGGCAAATTCGTTTCCCGCACAATGCTCATACCATTCACAAGCGCATTGGCCTGGACAAGGAGACCGTCTAGAAACAGCGCATGGTTGGGAGAGACCAGCAGGTCGCGTACCGGCAACCCCGCACCCAAAGCGCCTGTTTTGATTCGGATGGGCGAGCTGGCTTCCGGGTCGGCGAAGCGGGTGGAGACGGTGCTGCGGCCGAGCCAGATGACCGGTTGCGCGGCACCACCGGCGGTGAGCACCAAGTCGCCGGCTGAGAGAGTCTCAACCACGACCTCGCCTGCCGGGGTGGCGATATGGGTGCCGGCGAGGAAGCAGATGTAGACGACCGTGCCACCTGTGCTGTCCACCGACAAAGTGAAGGTTTCGCCGGTATAATCACCAGACAGGGTCTGTGTATAGCTATGGCCGCCTTCGGTGATGGTTAGAACATTTGTGCCACCACTGCCGGCGCTCAACGTCGCGGTGGCGCCGCTCACATATGCATCGCCCAGAAGATCGAGTTTTCCGCCGGAGAGCAGCGTGATGCCGTTGGCCGTGCCGCCGGACAACAATTTTTCCGTGCCGCCACTACTGATGATATCCGCGTTGGTGCTACCGCCATTTGATATTGTTACCGACCCACCGGCATAGACGGTCGTACTGGTGGTGGCACCGCCGCTTGAAACCATCTGCTGGCCACCGCTGCTCACCGTGGTCCGGCTTGCTGTCCCGCCGGAGGAGACAATCTCGATGCCTCCGGATTGCACAATCGTGCCGCTGGCCACACCTTTTATCGCATTTTCAGCAATGATTTCGGTGCCCCCGGATTGTACAATCGTGCCACTGGCTACCCCGCCGGAAATGGTCATCGTTCCCGTGGCACCGATGACCGAACTTATGGCTATCCCGCCGTAGACGACATTCTCAGTAGAGATGCCGGAAACAGTGGCGCCGCTGATAATGCCGCCGCTGCCCACATTTATATTGCTATGGTCCGTAGCGGTCACGGTATAGGCCGTAGCGCCGGCGTAAATGGCGAGGTTAGTGGCGTCGAGCGAGATGCCGCTAACATCGCCATATGCTTGAATTTGGGCTAAAATATAGGCGCTTATCGCTGCGTCATAGGTTCCAGCCCCCGTTACGCCACTGACTGTGCCGCCAGAGATAATCAGCCAACCAGCGGCATTCACCGTCGTATTATTGACTGTGCCGCCAGAGGCATACATGTAGCCACCGGAACTCACCGTCGTGCCATCGACCGAACCAGCAACGATATTCTGCTCACCCTGGGAGTTTATGGTGGCGCCTGTTTCAGTCCCGCCCGATACGTAGTCCAGTCCGCCGATATTCACCGTGGCACTAACGGCCGTGCCGCCCGAATCGACGATTTGATAACCGCCGAAATTCGCCACAGTGCCGGTCGCCGTGCCACCGGACGATACAAACACCTCGCCGCCGCCGCTTACCACCGTGCCGCTGGCCGTGCCGCCGGAGGAAATATTGAGATGAGCGCTCGATATGATGATGCTGCCAGAGGCAATACCGCCCGTATAAACCACCAAACCCGCATTATTCGCCGTAACGCCGAGCGCCTTGCCACCGGAGGATATGTTCGCATTCGTGCCTTGAAGAATCGTCCCGCCGCTCAGCACACCACCGGCCTTAACCACGACGCCGCCGGCACCGCCATTGCTGATTGTCAAGCCGATTGAGGTGCCGCCGGAAATGACGACCGTGCCACCGCTGACTGTGGTATTGACCGCCATGCCACCGGAAGACACGTTTTCGGTACCGCTGGTGCTCACCACGGTGCCGCTCGCCGTGCCGCCGGAAGACACGTTCTCGATGCCTCCGCTGCTCACAACGCTGTTACTGGCCGTACCACCGGAAGACACGTTTTCGGTGCCGCCGGTGCTCACCGTGGTGCCTCTGGCTATACCACCAGCGGAAATGTCCAGATGCCCGCCCGATACGATGAAGCTGCCGGAGGCAACACCACCGCTATAGACTTCCAGACCCGCATTATTTGCCGTAACGCCGCGCGCCGTGCCGCCGGCGTATATGTTCGCATTCGTGCCATAATCAATCGTCCCGCCGCTCAGCAGACCACCGGCTTCAACCATGACGCCGCCCACGCCGCCATTGCTGATCGTCAAGCCGATTGCCGTGCCGCTGGAAATGACAACAAAGCCGCCGTTGACTACAGCATTGCTGGCCGTGCCACCCAAAAGCAGAACCAGATGACCGCCGTTGTTTATCGTGGCACCGGAATCAACCCCCCCATATAAGTCATCAAATCCACCGCTGTTCACGATGGCATTTATGACCGTGCCGCCTGCATAATTAACAATGACGTCACCACTGCCTAGGACAAGTCCGCTGCTGGTAGTGCCTGAGTACACGACATATTGAGTCATAATTTAATCCATATGGGTGCCATGGCAACGCCGTTCCTGGTTCATGCTTTGCCTCAACAAAGACTTGCAGGCACAACCGTTGTGCTAATTCACGACTATTATAAAGCCAGCAGGCACCTGTATTTGACCAAGTATCTCAGGATGTTTTTTATTTATTGACTGTACGTCCCAGTGCCGAGACAAACGCCAGCGCTGCCTCAGCAGTCTATAGTTGCTCTTCTGAACACCCAGAAGCCCGCTCCATCCTCAAATCCGGATCAATCGATGGCCTGCCAATGCTACCGCAAAATGCGGCAAGCTCGCGATCTAACGTGCCTGGCCGCGCTCCAGGCTCAGCTGGCGCATGTCCGCCGGCTTCATGCCGTATGCGCGTTTGAACATCCGGTCGAAGCTCGAATGATCGTAGAACCCGCTCCGGAACGCGATCTCGTTGATCTGGAGATGGCGGTACCGGGCAGCACCCAGCATCCGCCGGGCATGAACGAGACGGGCCAGCCAGATGCATGCCGCAACACTTTCGCCATGCTTGGCAAACGCCCGGTAAAGCCCGCTGCGGGAACAACCTAGATGCAGCGCGACAGATAACGGATTGGTTCCGAAATTCGTGCAGTCTTGGGCGATGTGGGTTTTCGCCGCATGGTACAACCCTTCGTCCAGTACCGCGGCATTAACAGGGGCGGCAGCCTCCTCAGCCAGGGCTGCAAGCGCCAGCTGCATTGCAACGTCCATAGCCACAACATGTTGCTGCGGCTGCATATGCGCGGCATGGTCCATGGTCGCCTGCAGATACGAGCGTAAAACACCCGCAATGCCGTCGGGCCGCAGCAACCGCCCGGCAAGCCGGCCAGGGTCCGGGCATATCATTTTTACCTTCGCCCGCGGGATGAACAGGCTGATGGCCCGGTGTCTTTTGCGCTTCATCTCCGTCGGCAGGGAGGAGTCGAGTATCATCACATCGCCCGCGCGCAGGGCCAGCCTGGCGGCGCCGTGCTCCACGCTGGTGCTGGACGACAGCACCATGAAATTAAGGCTGATATCGTCGCGCCCATCAGCTCGGCAACGCACTGCATCGCGCCGCGCCATTTGGGCGCTGCCGCTATGGTCCAGCAATTCCACGTCCAACGCCGCCAGCCGTGTCAGCCTGGCGTTAAACGGCACGCCCGCATCGAGCCCGGGTGCTGTATCAAGCCGGCGCAACACGCCGCCATGCCAGTAGTCGATACGCTGCGCCGGGAGCACTGAATCCGTGGAAAACGATGTAAGCGACACTGCCCCCGCCTCAGGCGGCGCGGCCGGCGGGCCATCACGGATGGGAGTTTGGGTCACCTGAGGGAAATTAGCATCAATCACCCCCCTGTCAAAGCTGTAGTGCAAGCCATGGCGGGGTTTGGGACAACATGCCGCCACTTTGTTTCCAGTAAGCGGCGTTTCCAGTAAGCAGCCAAGCCGCCCGACCCGTATCCTTTATTTGACGTATGGTTACGCTTCTCTGATGCTCGTAACCAAGCGCAGCGCCATGCCCATTTCCGGCGCCGGAAATAAACTTGGGGGATACAGGACATGGATTTCTCGGTCACGAATACCGATGATGCCGGCACGGGATCTCTGCGCTGAGCGATTGAGCAGGCAAATGCCGGCGGCACAGCCTCAACCATAACCTTCGCTGTGCAAGGCACAATCGCGCTGCAAAGCGGTCTCCCCCCATTACATCGGCCGCCACAATCGACGGCACTTCCGCGACCGGCTACACTTCAGGCAGCGCCCCAATCGTCGGCATCAATGCCGATGGACATGCGGGGCTGACATTCGCCGCGGGTTCGGACGGTTCAAAATTACTGGGTGTCTCGATCGGCAATGCCACAGGCAATGGCAGGACGCTGGATGCAAGCAACATCACCACTGCACCGGTACTCGGGGTAGGCAAAGAGCTATCCACGGGCCAGGCATCAATGCCCTGAAATTGCGTCAGCGCGCCCGTTGTTTCACCTACAGTATAGCCGGCGATGTTGGCGGAGGTCTCGCCATTGCAGTAAAGAAGTATTTTGTTTGGGTGAAGCGCCATGTGCCTGGGCCTTAATCCCGGTTTCGCCATGATGGGGTGTGACCCATCGGCGCTGAGGTGGCCGGTCTCGACGCCGAATTCGTCGCGGATTTCACGGGCGGTCTGCTCCGGGGGGCCGCCTTTAGCAACGAGCACGCAGTTGAGGCCTCTGGCCGCGACAAGACGCGCAAAAGACCGCCCGGTGCCTTCCGATCCTCCCGCGATGACGGCCCACGGCCCGTACTTGGCTTTAAAACCGGCATCGTCCATCCCCGTTCCTTTTTATAGAAGCAGATACACCGCCTTCCATTTCATGGTTGATGGCTAGCTATCCGGAATGTTTACAAGCGCGACAAAGCTGGAATGACAACACAATTGGACGATCCAGCAGGGCGATTAGGCGCATAGTTCGCGGCCGCCCTTCCGGACACACAGGCGTTGTCCAGCCGCTGTTCGGCGGACGCAGCTTGGACGCAGGTTTGGTTTGTCAGGTCCTGGGGTTTGGTACGCCGCCATCGTGGCAAACGCCATGCAGGAAAATGTCGATGCAGTTCCGCACATGATTACGCCGCTGCTCTCCGGCCGGCCAATCCATGTCGCCAACGTTTTTCATGATGATCGCCCCGAACACCATGTCCATCAGCATCTGTGCCGTTGCCATGGTATCCTGTGGTTTGAGCCGCCCGCGCGTGCATTGCAGCGCCAGCCAGCCAGCCAATGCCGCACGGGAAAACTCCGAACCATATTGTTTCAGAATTTCCGCCAACTCTGGAAAATTGCGGCCTTCCGCCAGTACCAGGCGGATCACGTCCACCCGCTCTTCATCGGCCTCGTCGCTGATATCAACCATAAAAATTTGGGCCAGGGATTCAGCCATGGGCAGGTTATCGTCCGCTCTCGGCAAGGCCAGCCATTTCTGACGGTGGGTCTCCACCACGGCCCTGAACAGCGCGGCTTTACCTGAAAACAGCCTGTATAATGTCTGTTTGGAAATTTTACATTCGGCGGCGATGTCGTCCGTGGTCGTGGCACCGTAGCCCTTTTTAACGAACAGCCGCCTGGCGCAATTGACGATCAGCTCGCATTGCGCGTTGTCAGGCACGCATTTTGGCCGCCCTCGCCGCTGTATTCCCGCCTCCGGCATACTGCCCATTCCCTAGTCTGTCCTTCTTGATCGGCAACTTGTTGATCGGCAACTTGCGATGCTCTGTTACAACTCCAGCACTTGACTTTGCGCCGCACCGCACAATATCAGTACCCATCAGTACTGTAAATATGTCAAGACGGTGAATTCTCATGACGACCTCCGCCGCCCCGGATAGCGCTCACATGCAAAGTGCTCACGTGCAATTCGCCGTCCACAAACGACCAACCCTGTTTATGCATGGCCGGCATCGCGCGCTTGCGGCTGCCTGCCTGGCAGCGCTCCTGCTCGTCGCCGGCTGCAGCAAAAAACAGGCGGCCCCGCCCCCGGCCCCGCCCCAGGTCGGGATCGTGGTGATCCACACCCAGGATGTAGCCCGCACCACGGAACTGCCGGGCCGCACGAGCGCGGTGATGACCTCAGATGTCCGGCCGCAGGTGAGCGGCGTAATCCTGAAGCGCCTGTTCGTGGAAGGCAGCGACGTTACCGCCGGCCAGCAGCTCTACCAGATCGATCCCTCGACCTACCAGGCGAGCTATGACAGCGCGGTGGCGACGCTGAAGCACGATCAGGCGGCAGCGGCCACCGACCAGGCCAAGGCAGCGCGTTACAAACCGCTGGCGGCCGCCCAGGCCGTAAGCGAGCAGGATTATGACGACGCCGTCGCCGCCGTGCTGGAGGACGAGGCCAATATCGCCTCGGCCAAGGCCGCAGTCGAACAGGCCGCGATCAACCTGCAATATACCAAGGTGAATGCGCCGATCGCGGGTACCATCGGTGCCTCGTCGGTGACCCCGGGCGCACTGGTGACCGCTGACCAGGCAACGGCACTTGGCACCATCACCCAGTTGGACCCGATGTATGTGGATTTGAATGAGTCCACCACCGACTGGCTGCGGCTGAAGCAGGAGCAGCAATCCGGCCAGCTGCAGACGCAGGCCGACGGCTCGGCCAAGGTCACGCTCCAGCTCGAGGACGGCAGCAATTATCCGCTGGCCGGCAACATGCAGTTCTCCGAAGTGAACGTAGATCAGACCACCGGTACCGTGCTGGTGCGGGCACTCTTTCCCAACCCTAACCATCTGCTGCTGCCGGGCATGTATGTTCATGCGAAGCTGGCCGAGGGCGTGAACAAGAACGGTCTCCTCATCCCGCAGCAGGGTGTTACCTACAACACCCATGGCGATGCCACGGTGCTGCTGGTGGGCGCCAACAACAAGGTCACGGAGCAGATCATCGAGGTCAACGGCGATTTCCAGAACAACTGGATCGTCACGGGTGGGTTGAAACCGGGCGACAAGGTTATCGTCGACGGGGTGCAGAAGGCCACCCCGGGCACGGTGGTGGCACCGCTCGATGAGACCGCCTCCTTCACCGTAACCGCCGCACCTTAAAGCCGAAGGCCAAGCCATCATGTCACGTTTTTTCATCGACAGGCCGATTTTCGCCTGGGTGCTGGCGCTGGTGCTGATGCTCGCCGGCGGCATCGAAATCACCCAGCTTCCCATCTCGCAATACCCCTCCATTGCCCCGCCGCAAATCTCCATCAGCACCACCTACGCCGGCGCCTCGGCACAGACCGTGTCCAACACGGTGGTGCGGCCGATCCTGCAGCAGATGTCCGGGTTGGACGGGCTTGAATATATTGATGCTACATCGCAATCGGATGGTGTCGTCTCCATCACCCTCACCTTCAAACAAGGTACCGACCCCAACATTGCCCAGGTGCAGGTACAAAACAAATTATCTCTGGCCGAGGCGACGCTGCCCGCCGAGGTCACCACGCAAGGTATCAACGTCAAGAAGGCGACGAAGAACTACATGCTGTTCTTCGCTCTGGTTTCCACCAATGGCAGCATGACCCGCGCGGATATTGCCGACTACATCGCCTCCAACATGCTGGACGAGATCACCCGCGTGCCCGGCGTGGGCGATTACACGCTGTTCGGCTCCGAATATGCCATGCGCATCTGGATGGACCCCGACAAACTCTACAAATACGGCCTTACCGTCACCGATGTGGTCAACGCCATTAAGGCGCAGAATGTGCAGATCCCAGCCGGCGAGCTGGGCGGCCTGCCCGCCAACCCGGGTCAGCGGCTGGATGCCACCATCATCGGCCCGAGCGAATTTACCTCGGCCGAGCAGTTCAAGAATATCCTGCTCACCGTGCAGACCAGCGGCGCGCAGGTGCATCTGTCCGATGTCGCCAAAATCGAGCTGGGGCCGCAAAGTTATTCCGTCAGCAGCCTGTTCAATGGGCTGCCGACAAGTGCGATGGGTCTCAAACTGACGCCCGGCGCCAACCAGCTCGATGTCGAAAAAGCGACGAAGGCCGAGCTTGCGGTCCTGCAGAAGAAACTCCCGCCGGGCCTGGAGCTGGTCTATCCCTACGATACCGCGCCGTACATCACCCTCTCGCTGGAGGAGGTGCTGCAGACGCTGATCGAGGCCATCGTTTTGGTGTTCGTGGTAATGCTGATCTTCCTGCAGAATTTCCGCGCCACGCTGATCCCCACCATCGCCGTGCCGGTGGTGCTGCTCGGCACTTTCGGCATACTCGCGGCCTTGGGGTACTCGATCAACACGCTGACCATGCTGGCGATGGTGCTCGCCGTCGGACTGCTGGTGGATGATGCCATTGTCGTGGTCGAGAATGTGGACCGGCTGATGCATGATGAGGGGCTCTCGCCCAAAGAGGCCGCCCGCAAGTCGATGGATGAAATTTCCGGCGCGCTGATCGGCATCGCGATGGTACTGGCGGCGGTGTTCCTGCCTATGGCCTTCTTCGGTGGTTCCACCGGGGTGATCTACCGGCAATTCTCCGTCACCATTGTGTCGGCCATGTCGCTTTCGATTCTAACGGCTCTTATCTTCACGCCCGCTCTTTGCGCAACGTTGCTTCGCCCGCCCGCGCCTGGCGGCATGCACGGCCTGCGCGCCTTCAAATGGTTCAATCGAGGCTTCGATTCGACCCGCAAGGGGTATCTTGGCGGCGTGACAAAAATGACGAAGCGGCGCCGCCTTTCGATGCTGGGTTTCCTTATCATCACTCTGGCCATGGTGTTTCTGTTCAGCCGCCTGCCGCAAGGCTTCCTGCCCGATGAGGATCAGGGGCTGCTGATTGCGCAGGTGACGATGCCGGCCGGCGCCACGGCCGAGCAGACCCTGAAGTTCAACGCGGAAATCCAGCAATACATCGCCAAAACCGAGGGCAAAAACGTGAAATCCGTCTTCACCGCGGCCGGCTTCAGCGTCGCCGGTCAGGCGCAGAACCAGGGCTTCATGGTGCTGCTGATGAAACCATGGGGCGACCGCACCGCGGCTTCGCAAGGCGTGCATGCCATCGCCGTGCGGGTGATGAAGCATTTCGCCAATAGCCGCGAGGGCAAGCTCGTGCTGTTGCAGCCGCCACCGGTGCTGGAGCTGGGCAATGCCACCGGTTTTGACTTCGAGCTGGAGAATAGCGGCGGCATCAGCGATTCGGATTTTTACGCCGCACGCAATAAATTCCTCGGGGAAGCGACGGCCGACCCGATGCTCGCCGGTGTGCATCCCAACGGGCTCGATAATACGTCCCAATATCTTCTCAACGTGGACCGCGAAAAGGCCTCGGCACTTGGGCTTTCCCTGAGTGATGTCGACACCACCATCCAGGGCGCGCTGGCTTCCCAATATATCGACCAGTTCATTCGCGATGGCCGCGTCAAGCAGGTTTACGTGCAGGGCCAAGCGGATTCGCGCATGCAGCCCAGCGATCTGGCCAAATGGTATGTCCGCAACAGCACCGGCAGCATGGTGCCCTTCGATGCATTCATCACCGGCAACTGGACCGTGGGCGCCCAATCGGTGGAGCTTTATAACGAGACGCCGGCCTATGAGATTGTCGGCGCGCCAGGAAATGGCGTGAGCAGCGGCCAGGCCATGGCCGAGGTTCTCAAACTCATGAAAACAATGCCTGCGGGCGTGAGCCTGGAATGGACCGGCATCTCCTACGAGCAGGTCGCTGCCGGCTCGCAAACCAGCACATTGTACGCCATCTCGATCCTGTTCATACTGCTCTGCCTCGCCGCACTCTACGAGAGCTGGTCGATCCCGGCGGCGGTGATGCTGGTGGTGCCGCTCGGCATCATCGGGGCCGTGATCGCCAATCTGCTGCGCGGTATCGACAATGATGTGTATTTCCAGATCGGCCTGCTCACCACCATGGGGCTTGCCGTGAAGAATGCCATTCTGATCGTGGAATTCGCCCGCGATTTCTTCGAAAAAGGCGAATCTCTGGTCGATGCGGCGATGCATGCGGCACATGAGCGGCTACGGCCAATCCTGATGACCTCGATCGCTTTCGTCTGCGGCACCTTCCCGCTGGCCATTGCCACAGGTGCTGGGGCCGGGGCGCGTATTGCCATCGGCACGGCCGTAGTGGGCGGCATGATCACCGCCACCATATTGGCAATTTTCTTCGTGCCCCTGTTCTTCGTGGTGGTGCTGACAGTGATGAAAGTGAAGCGCCGTTCGGAGAAAAATCCTGAAGAAAATACGGCCACACCGGCCGTGCAGGAGGGCTCTACCAATGCGCCATAGTAAAATGCGCCATAGTAAAGCCGTACCGTTGTTGCTGAGCCTGCTGTCGGGCTGCTCGCTCATCCCCACCTATCAGCGCCCTGCTTTGCCGGTGGCAGCGCAGTGGCCCGAAGCCGCGGGCCCAACCAGTAGCGGCCCGGCCGGGGCCGATATCGGCTGGCGGAATTTTTACACCGACCCCGCGCTGCAAGGTCTGATCGCGCTCAGCCTCGCCAACAACCGCGACCTGCGGGTGGCGGTTCTCGACGTGGCGCAGGCGCAGGCGCAATACCGCCTCGACCGCGCCAGCCTGTTTCCCGATGTAGAAGCGAGTGGCGAATATGAGGATACAACGACCCCGGCGGATTTGAGCGCCAGCGGCAGCACGGCGCATTTTCAGGAATATAGCCTGGGCGTCGGCGCGGTGTCCTGGGAGATCGATCTGTTCGGCAAAATTCGCAGCCAGGCCACGGCGGCACGGGAGAGCTATCTCAGCGATGCAAATACCGCGCTCAGCACGCAGATCTCTCTGATCGCGCAAGTGAGCTCGGAATATTACACCTGGCTGGCCGATCGTGAATCATTGCAGATTGCCAGCAGCACCGTTGTGGCACAGCAAAGCTCGGTAAGATTGACGCAGATGTCGGCGTCGCAGGGCATCGATACGGCGCTGGATGTCGCCCAGGCGCAGACCACGCTGTACTCGGCAGAGGCCAGCGTGGCGCAATACACGCGCCAGGTGGCGCAGGATATGGACGAGCTGGTGCTATTGGCCGGCGCGTCCCTCCCCGCACCGCTGCTGCAGCAGATGAATGCCGTTGCCGGGCTGGAGGCATCACCGGCGTTGCCGGATGTGCCGGCCGGGCTGCCGTCCGATTTGCTGGAGCGGCGGCCTGACGTCCGCGCCGCCGAGCACACGCTGCTGGCCGCCAATGCCGATGTGGGGGCGGCGCGCGCGGCCTTCTTCCCCTCAATCAGCCTAACCGCCAGCGGCGGCACGGCGAGCTCGGGCTTGAGCAATCTCTTCGGTGCCGGCCAGGGGTCCTGGTTGTTCGAACCTTCGATCACTGTGCCAATCTTCACCGCCGGGCAGAACATCGCCAATCTGGATATCGCAAAGATCGAAAAGCGTATCGAAATCGCCGATTACGAGAAGGCGATCCAATCGGCCTTCCACGATGCTGCGGACGCGCTGAATGCGCGCGGCACTTACGTGGCACAAGTACAGGCGGAGCAAAACCTGGTGGATGCGGATAACCGCTACTACCAGCTCGCGACAATGCGCCTCAACGCCGGGACCGATACTTATCTCGACGTGTATATAGCGGAAAATGCTCTGCTGAATGCCAGACTAACTTTGGTCAGCTTGAAACTCGCCGCGCAGCAAAACAGCATCACTTTGTACAAAGTGCTGGGCGGTGGCTGGCAAGAGGCATCCTCGCCTGCGTCAGCTGCGCCTTAACGCAAGGGCGTTGCGGCGATTTTATCTCGTTGCATCCTAGTAGACATCTTTTCCGTATCTTTTGTCCGAAGACATCTTCTGCACGTACTGGTCCGCTGCTTCGGCACTCAACCCCCCATGGGTTCGGATGACTTCCCTCAAGGCGTTATCAACGTCCTTCGCCATACGGCCGGCGTCACCACAGACATAAAAATACGCACCCGCCTCAAGCCAACGCCACAATTCGGCTCCTTGTTCGATCATGCGGTGCTGGACGTAGATTTTTTCGGCCTGGTCGCGTGAGAACGCCGTATCCAGTCGATGCAAAACACCTGTGGCATGCATCGCTTCCAGTTCATCCCGATAATAGAAGTCGCTGGCTGCGCGTTGCTCCCCGAAGAACAGCCAGTTCTTGCCGGCCGCCCCCGTGGCCTTACGCTCGTGCAGGAATGCCCGGAACGGCGCGATCCCGGTGCCAGGTCCCACCATGATCAACGGCAAAGCTGTATCCTGCGGTACCCGGAAATGTGGTGATTTTTGAATGAAAATCCCTATCTCGGTGTCATCGGCACGGTCAGCCAGGAAGGTGGAGCAGACGCCCCCTCTCGGTTTGCCCTCGCAATCATAGCGAACGGTGGAGACGGTCAGGTGAACCTCTCCGATCTGCACCTTCGGGCTCGATGCGATCGAATAGAGACGTGGCTGCAAACGCTTTAAAACCGGCATAAATTCTTCGGGTAGGACGTTAACTGGGAAAGCGCCGAGCAAGTCTATGATTTGCCGCCCCCACAGCCAATCCTTCAGCTCTGCCTTTCTGTCCGGTTTCGAAAGCCCAACAAGGAAATCGCTGCCTGTGCGGCCGGCGATAAATTGCAAAAAATCTGGTGTGATGCGGGCAATTTCATAATGCTTCGTCAGAGCCTCTATAACCGGCATATCACCGGCATCCTTGACGGTGACGATCTGATCACCTCGCCATTTCAGCACCGAGAGCAAATCTTCTACCAATCCGGGGCAGTTGACGGGCCAGACGCCAAGCGCATCTCCAGCCTCGTATTCCATGCCTGTGCCTGCAAGATCAAACGCGATCTGGCGTGTCTCTTTTGACGATCCTTCGTGGCTCAGCAGACGATTGACCCTCACTCGCGCGCGCAAAGGCTGATGGCGGCTATAGCCCGGCTGGGCAGGGCGCGTTTCAGCGGCATCGCCCGCGGGCACAAGAACGCGCGTCTCCGAAACGGCCGCAACACCGGCCAATGCTTTGATAATATTCTCCAGCCACATATTGGCTGCGTCCTCATACTCTGGCTCGCAATCGACGCGTGGCACCAGGCGCCTGCCCCCGAGGGCTTCCAGACGGGCATCGAGACCGCGGCCGAAGCCACAGAACTGATCGTAATTGGAATCACCAAATGCCAAAACCGCGTATTGTGTGGACTCCAGTTCAGGAGCGGCCTCGTTTTGCAGGTCGCGCCAGAAGACATCTCCGCTCTCGGAGGGATCCCCGTCGCCAAAGGTACTGGCGATAAACAATACGCGCTCGATGCCCTTCAGCCTGGCCACGCCGAAGGCATTCATGGAACTGAGAGTCACCCCGTATTCCTCGGCTTTCAGCCGATCCGCGCATCTGGCTGCAAAGTCTTCAGCATTCCCCGTCTGCGAGGCCCACAGAATCGTAACGGTTGGAATGGGTGCGGCTGGTTCAAACGCTCCACGCGCAGCAATGTGCGCGCCGGTGCGGGAAAACAGGCCCGCAAGTACGCCATCGAGCATGACCCGGCGTGACGCATCGACCGGTGCGCTCGACGGTAAAGCTGGTACGCCGTGCAGCCCTTTGGTTGCATCGAGTCTCAGGCCGCGAATAAAACCTTGCATATAGAGCCGTTCGGCAGGGCTGAGATCGAAGGCAGGCACATCATCCAGACCCAGCATCCGTGAAAAATCATCGATGCGCTTCATGTCATGGGCCTTCACATCATTGCTGGCGTGGTTATCGGCGGTATGAACCGGCTCGCTGGACGGCAAGGCTACGACCGGTTCAACCTCCGCCTGCTGTTCGAGGCGGATCAGCGCCACAGCGCAGAATTTGAATTCCGGTTGTAGTGAAATAGGATCGACAGCATCGCTGGTCACCGCATTGACGCTCAGATCGTCACCGAACACATCGTTCCAATGAAAGGGTGCGAAGCAGTTGCCTGGGCGCACGCGATCCGTCACCGTAGCGGGCAGGATCGCCTTCCCGCGCCGTGACCGCAATTCGACCCGATCCTTGTCCCCAATGCCCAATGCGCTTGCGTCTTCGGGATGGATTTCGATAAAAGGGCCTGGGTTGAGTTTATTTAAAATGGGGATTTTACCGGTCTTGGTGAGTGTGTGCCACTGGTGTTGCAGGCGGCCGGTATTGAGCACGAAGGGATAGTCCGGGTCAGGCATTTCCGCCGGCGCCATATGCGGACGAGCTAGGAACACAGCTTTCCCGCTTTCGGTGGCAAAGACGATCGCCGGACGATCCCCGGTCTCGCCCAGTTTGAGGGTCTGGCTTACCCCGTCATTGAGATAGCGGATCGGGTTACGGTCCTGCGGTTCATCTGGTGCGCAAGGCCATTGCAGGGGCGTCCGCCGCAGGCGATCGTGCGATGCGCCCCGGATGTCGTAGCCTGTCTTGGGGTTCCAGGCGCGGCGGATTTCGTCAAACACTTCGGCGGCCGATTGATAAGTGAAACCATCCGCGAAACCCATCTCGCAGGCAATGCGCGCAATGATGGCCCAATCGGCCATCGCTTCCCCCGGCGGATCGACAGCCTGTTGCATCAAAGTGAGATTACGCTCGGAGTTGATCATCACCCCTTCAGCCTCGGCCCAGAGCGCCCCGGGTAACAGGACATCGGCGTAGATATTTGTTTCGGTATCGAGGAAGGCGTCCTGCGCAATGACCAGCTCCGCCGCCCTCAAGCCTTCGATGACATTGCCGCGGTTGGCCATACTGGCGACCGGATTGGTGCAGATGATCCAGCAGGCTTTGATCTTGCCGGATTTCATATCCTCGAACATGGCGACGGTGCCGCCACCGCCCTCCTTGCGCAATGTGCCAGGTGCCAATTGCCACATCTGCTCGATAAAGGCGCGATCGCCATCGACAATTGCTGAACGCTGCCCCGGTAGGCCGGGGCCCATATAGCCCATCTCGCGGCCGCCCATGGCATTGGGCTGGCCTGTCAGGGAGAACGGCCCGCTGCCGGGCTGGCAGATCGCACCGGTCGCCAGGTGAAGGTTACAGATGGCGTTGGTGTTCCAGGTGCCGTGCGTGCTCTGGTTGAGCCCCATGGTCCAGCAACTCATCCATTCCCGGGCTTCACCAATCCACTGGGCGGCCTTCTCTATGTCAGCCTGCGGGATGCCCGTGATCTCGGACACTTTATCCGGCGCATAATCGTTCAGGAATTGCGGGATGGTTTCCCAACCTTGCGTGTAATTAGCAATGAACTCAGGATCTATATGATCGTTCTTCACCAGCAGGTGCAAAAGACCATTCAGCAAGGCAAGGTCGGTTCCCGGCTTGATCTGCATGAACAGGCCGGCTTTATCGGCGGTGGCGCTGCGGCGTGGGTCCACGACGATCAGCTTGGCGCCCGCCTTGACGCGATCCATCATCCGCAGAAACAGAATCGGGTGGCAATCGGCCATATTGGCGCCGATCACGAAGAACAGATTGGCCTGGTCGAAGTCCTGGTACGATCCCGGCGGCCCGTCAGCGCCAAGAGAAAGCTTGTAGCCACTTCCAGCACTGGCCATGCACAGGCGCGAATTGGATTCGATATGCTGGGTACGGATAAACCCCTTGGCCAATTTATTCGCGAGGTACTGCGCTTCCAGGGACATCTGGCCGGAAACGTAAAACGCGATGGCATCCGGCCCGTGGGTATCCAGTATGTGGCGCAGGCGGCCGGCGGTCCGGGTAATCGCCTCATGCATGGCGACGGGCAATTGGTTTCCGGTTTCACGGTCCCGGACATAGGCTTTTTCCATACGCCCGGATTCAGCGATGGCCTGGCCGCACGTATTCCCCTTTGTGCACAGGCGGCCGAAATTGGCCGGATGGCTCTTGTCTCCCGTAACCTTCACGACGCGATTATTGGCGACTTCCATGACGATGCCGCAGCCGACACCGCAGTATGGGCAAGCGCTTTTCACCGTCTTGTCAGCCATTTGCCAGCGCACTCTCCAGGCAGACCGGCACGGTTTCGTTTGTCGCGCGCAATGCCTCGCCCACCAGTATCAGCACCGGGCCCGCGGCCGTATGAGCCGCATGCAGACCCGGCAGTGTGGCAATGGTGGCCGGCAGATGGCGCTCGTTCGGCAGGCTGGCGTTTTCGATCAGCAGTGCCGGCATGGAGGGTTCCATGCCGGATTCGATGAAATGCGCGGCCAGGCCAGGAAGTGTTTCACCACCCATGTAGATGGCCAGCGTGCCGCCGGATTTGGTAAGAGCGGCGAAATCATGTCCGGGCAGCCCGCCATCGGCGCCGTGGCCGGTGATGATGTGCAGCGAGCGGGCGATGTTGCGCTGGGTGAGCGAGATTTTTGTGCCCGCCGCCGCCGCCGAAGCAGCCGTGATGCCGGGGATAATTTCGAAGTCGATTTTTTTCGCGCGCAACGCATCCATCTCTTCTGTGGCGCGGCCGAAAATCATCGGGTCGCCGCCTTTGAGGCGCACGACCAGATGGCCGGCGAGGGCTTCCGCCACCAGCAGGTCGCAGATTTGCTCTTGCGTGGCGGAATGGCGGCCGCAGCGTTTGCCGACATCGATGATACGCGCTTCAGGATTTGCCATTGCGATAATGCGTGGATCGACCAGGCTGTCATGCAGCACCACCTCCGCGCTTGCGAGCACTCTGGCGGCTTTCAGTGTCAGCAGTTCCGGATCGCCCGGGCCGGCACCGGTGAGAAAGACGCGGCTCATGGCAGGGCCAGGAGCACGCGGCCTGCCTCCACTTTGACGGCGAAAATTGGCGTGCAGCCGATGTCGAGCCCTTGCGCCAGGCCCGATTGCAGCGAGATGACCCAGTCATGCAGCGGGCAGGTAACCGATTTGCCGTGTACGATGCCCTGGCTTAGCGGACCTTGTTTGTGCGGGCATTGGTCGCGCAGGGCAAAGACCTCGTCGCCATCGGTGCGGAAGATGGCGATGTCGCCGAGTGTTGTTGTGACGGTGCGGGCTCCGAGCGGAGCGATGTCTTCCAACGCGCCGACATCGAGGAAATTTTTCGCGTTCTGCATTCCATCCATTAGACCAACTCCGCCATGGCATCGTATTTTTGACCGCGCGTGCTGCAGGAGGTTTCCTCCGCCCACGGGTCGATCTGCGCGAATTTTTGCGCGTGGATAAAATCCTCGAAGAGCGAGCGGCGCAGCTCGGCATTATCGACGATTCTTTCCTGCACGTATTTTAACCCGACACGCTCGATCCAGGGCGCGGTGCGCTCCATATAGCGTGCTTCCGTGCGGTAGAGTTGCAGGAAAGCACAGGCATATTCCATAACCTCTTCCTCGGTGGTGACTTTGCACAGCAGATCGGTCACCCGGATTTTGATACCGCCATTGCCGCCGACATGCAGATCCCAGCCGGCCTCGGTGGCGATGACACCGAAATCCTTGATCGTGGCTTCGGCACAGTTGCGCGGGCAGCCGGAGACGGCAAGTTTAACCTTATGCGGATGCCAAGAGCCCCAGGTGGCTTTTTCCAGCGCCACCCCCATGGCGGTGGAATCCTGCGTGCCGAAGCGGCACCATTCCGAGCCGACACAGGTTTTTACCGTGCGCAACGCCTTGCCATAGGCATGGCCGGAGACGAGGCCGGCGGCATTCAGATCCTGCCAGACGGCGCGCAGATCTTCCTTGCGCACACCGAGCATGTCCACGCGCTGGCCGCCGGTGATTTTTACAGTGGGGATGTTGAATTTATCGACCACATCGGCGATGGCGCGCAGTTCAGATGCGGTTGTGGTGCCGCCCCACATGCGGGGGATGACGGAATAGGTGCCGTCCTTCTGGATGTTGGCGTGCATGCGCTCGTTGACGAAGCGCGACTGCGCGTCATCGGCATATTCTTCAGGCCAGGCCGCGAGAAGATAGAAGTTGAGCGCGGGACGGCAGGAGGCGCAGCCGTTGGGGGTGTGCCATTCCAGCGCCTGCATCACGGCGGGGATGGTTTTCAGCATGCCGCCCTTGATGCGGTGGCGGACTTCGTCATGCCCATGGGTTGTGCATTTGCACATGGGCTTTACGGCGGTGGCGCTGAATTCCGCGCCAAGTGAAATTTTAAGAAGACCTTCAACAAGGTTGGTGCAGGAGCCACAGGAGGCGGAGGCTTTGGTGCGGGCGCGCACGTCATCCACGCTCTTGAGGCCGTGCTCAGCAATAGCGGCGCAGATTGTGCCTTTTTTCACACCGTTGCAGCCGCAGATTTCCACGTTGTCGGGCATGCAGGCCAAAGCTTCGTTCGGGTCGGCGGAGGCGGTGACGGGACCAAAAATCATTGTCTCGCGCAAACCACCAAGATGTTCTTCATCTTTCAGAAGCTGGAAATACCAGCCGGCATCGCGCGCATCGCCGAAGCAGACCACGCCGACGAGCTTGTCGTCACGCAGCACCAGACGTTTGTAGATACCGCGAGCGGCGTCGCGCAGCACGATGTCATCGGTGGTTTCATCACCCATGAAGGCGCCGGCCGAGAACATTTCCACGCCAGAGACTTTCAGACGTGTCCCGGTGGCGATGGGCGTAAAACTGGTTTGCGCCATGCCGGTAATGTGGTCGGCGGCGACTTTCGCCATGTCCCATATGGGGGCGACCAGGCCGTAGCAGGCTTTGTTGTGCTCGATGCATTCGCCGATGGCGAAAACAGCGGGGTCGGAGGTACACATGGCGGCATCGACGAGGATGCCACGGTCGCAGGCCAGACCCGCAGCTTTGGCAAGATTGGTGTTGGGGCGGATGCCGACGGCCATGACGACGAGATCGGCTTTTATCCGGCGGCCGTCCTTCAACGTGACCGAATGGACCGGGCCGCCCTCCCCTTCGCCGTCAAGGGATTCTGTGTTGGCGCTGGTGTAGATGCTCATACCGCGCTGCGTCAGGCTGCGCTCCAGCAGATGTGCCGCGGAGGCATCTAGCTGGCGTTCCATCAGCGTGGGCATGAGATGCACCACACTCACCTCCATGCCGCGCAAATTCAGCCCGTGCGCGGCTTCCAGCCCGAGCAGGCCGCCGCCGATGACCACGGCGGATTTATTTGGCCCCGCTATTTCCAGCATGTTTTCAACATCGGCGACGGAGCGGAAGGTCATCACCCCTGCCCGCTCGACACCCGGCAGCGGCAGCACGATGGGATTGGAGCCCGTGGCCAGCAGCAGGATATCGTAGTGGCGGGAGGTGCCGTGTTCACCCGTGACAATGCGCGATGCACGGTCGATGGCGGTGACGCTCTCGCCCGCGATCAGCTCGATTTTATGTTCCACATACCAGTCCAGGCTGTTGAGCACGATCTGCTCGAAGCTCTTATCACCGGCCAGAAGTGGGGAGAGCATGATGCGGTCGTAATTGGGCTGCGGTTCGGCACCGAACACGGTGATGTCGAACATGCCCGGTGCGCGGTGCAGAATTTCTTCCACGGTGCGCATCCCGGCCATGCCATTGCCGATAACGACGAGTTTTTTACGTGGACTGACCATCACGTTCATTGGCCTGTATCCTTTTGAAATGAGAGAGGAAGCCTGGGGGCATAGCCCCCAGGAGCGTTTAGATCTTCGGTACGACGCCCGACGCAAAACCCTGGCTGAAACTGGCGCGCCAGTGCTTCTTCACCACGTTGATGCCGATGAAAGCGACCAAGGCAAGGCCAGCGAAGATCAGAAATCCATCCTGGTACGAGCCGGTCCATTGCTTGGAATAGCCAAGCGATGAGGCGAGATAGAATCCACCGATACCACCGGCGCAGCCGACGAGCCCGGTCATTACACCAATCTCGCGGCCGAAGCGGATGGGCACGAGCTGGAATACCGCACCATTGCCGGTGCCAAGCGCCAGCATGGCAACGATGAAGGCAGCAAGTGCCATGGACAAAGTGGGCAGGCCGAAGCTGACCAGGATGAGCATGGCGGCGGCCACGACATAGAGGACTGAAAGTGCCGCGATGCCGCCGATTTTATCAGCCAGCCAGCCGCCGATGGGGCGGAACAGCGAACCGGTAAACACGCAGGCGGCAACAGCGTAACCGGCTTGCACCGGCGCCAGGCCGTATTGGCTGTGGAAGTAAATGCTCAACGACGAAGCCAGCCCGACGAAGCCGCCGAAGGTGACCGAGTAGAACAGCATGAACCACCAGGTATCGCCAATGGCCAGTACGCGCAGATAGCCGGCGAGAGTCTGCTTGGGCGGCTGCACCGGGGCGTCTTTCGCCAGCAGAATGAAGGCCACCAGCACGAAGCACATGAAGGCCGCGGCGATGCCGAACACATTCACCCAGCCGAAGGTAAGGCCCAGCACCGGGGCGGCGAGTGCCGCGATAACCGTGCCCATATTGCCGGCGCCGGCAACGCCCATGGCCTTGCCCTGATGCTCGGGCGGGTACCAGCGCGAAGCCATGGGCAACGCGATGGCGAAGGAGGCGCCGGCCATGCCGAGCACCACACCGACCAGCAGAATGGCATCGAAACTGGGCACACCGAAGAACCAGGCGGCGGTAAGCCCAGCAATGACCAGAATTTGCGCGAAAATACCAGCTTTTTTGGCACCGAAATGGTCGACCAGGACACCGTTGAGGATGCGCAGGAAGGCCCCAGCCAGGACGGGGGTGGCAACCATCAACCCTTTATGCGCGGGGTCCAGATGCAACGCTTTCGATATCTGGATGCCCAAAGGCCCCAGCAGTACCCAGCACATGAAGCTGAAGTCGAAATACAGGAAGGCTGCCAGTAGTGTCGGCAGATGGCCGGATTTGAGGAAGCTTTTATCGCCCGAAAGGGACATGTTCATGACTCCACGGCATGCGCTGAGCTATGCCGCCTGCGAACCGTCCCTTGGCCCGCGAGATTTCAGTGGGGTCGCCCCCGCTTGGCAAATGCAATCGCCATTGACTGCACTGCAAACAGCATCCGCCGTTCGAGTGCAATGCAGCAATTCCCGTGCCAGGACGAAAATAGGGGCATATTTAGGCGGACGCTACACCACGAGAACGTGGAGTGATTAATTATGATGCGAACAAGTCAAAAATACACCGATTTATGTTATTTTATAATCATATCTGGGTGTCGCAGAAAATCTCCGGCCTGGCCACCGGCATGCTGCCACCGGCGGCCAGGAACAGGTCTGGCCGGTATATGCTGGTGGCGCCGTCCAGGCTGCCAGACGGCGCCAGGTGCCAACGCAGCATCTGTGAGACAAACCATTCGGCGCGCGCAGCGTCGGGATATTGCTCTGTAAAAACCGGCCCGCTTGCCGCTGGCGGAAGGGCGCTGGCGAGCAAATCCTCCGGCAGATGCAAATATTCAGTCTGCGCCAGCAAAGCCGCTAGAGCACGGTATTTATCTGGGGCGGCACACAGAGCGGAACTGGCAAGCAGAGTGCGCAGCAGCGCCATAACGCCGGCCGGATCGCGCTCCAACAGCTCCTCGCGCAGCGTCAGGCATTTTTCCGGGTGCCCGCGCCATATCTCGCTTGTAGGCACGCCGATGAAGCCCAGCCCGGCATGTATTGCCACCTGGGCCCAGGGCGCGCCGACACAGAAGCCATCGATGGCCCCGGCCGCCAGGCCACCCACCATTTCCGCCGGCGGCAGAACGCAGATTTCGACGTCGATATCCGGGTCCACCCCGGCCGCCGCCAGCCAGTAACGCAGCAGTAGATTATGGGTCGAAAATACATGCACAACGGCAATGCGCAGCCGCTTGCCCGCCACCAGGGCCGCCATGCCGCCACGGTCAAACGCCTCGCGCAGCGGGGCTGCCAGCGTTATGGCACTCCCATCGGAATTGAGCGACATAGGGATGATCAGGTTGGTTTTGCGCCCCCGCAACCCCGCGGCACAGGCCATGGCCAAAGGCGGCAGAATCACCGCCCCATCGAGCAGGCCATAGCTCAGCTTGTCGGCAATATTAGCCCAGGATGGCTCAACCGAGAGGCTCACGCGTACGCCGTTGCTTGCGAACATCTCCTCATTATCGGCCAGAATCAAAGGCGCTGCATCGCATAGCCGCAACAGGCCCAGACGGATCGTTTCAGCCATTCTTATCCTCCATCTTGGGGTCGCGCGGCAAAGCCGTGCGGTCGCGCAGCAAAGCCGCGGCAATCTCGGTTAGTTTCTTCTGTTGATCCATGGCACGGCGCTGCAGAAAACGATGCGCCGCGGGCTCGCTCATCTTATCCTGGGTCATCAGCAGGCGCTTGGCGGCATCTACCGTCTTGCGCGCTTCAGCCTGTTCCTCCGCCTCGGTAAGCCGCGCCTGCAGCCCCCGCATGCGCTGGAATACGGCCATAGCGGTGCGCAGGATCGGCTTGATCGCCGGCGGCGCCACCCCGCCGACATGGTATGAGCAAACCCCTGCGTCGATGGCCTCCTCCATGAAATGCGGATCATCTTCGTCGATGAACATCAGCACCGGCAGCATGGCCTGCGTGTTCAAGGCGCGGACGGAGTCCAGCCCGTCGCGGTCCGGCCGGGCCATATCGACGATTACGAGATCGGGCCTGGCGCGGCGCACGGCATCGAGCAGATTCTCCCCCGGACCGGCAAAGGTGACGGTAAAATTATCATCCAATGCCTTTAATCGGGCAAACAGCTCCTTTGCGTGGCTGTTGTCGCATTCGGCCACCAGAATCTTCATACGCCCGCCATCTCCATGCTGGCGAGGTTAGCAACTGCCGGGCCAACACCCGTAAGCCAGATGAAGTGGACCAGTCATCGGGGCTTGTCAGGCCGGCTGCGCAAGAAGGTCGAAGTCGTCCTGCGCGAGACCTTGGTGCAACCCCGGATGAGCATTCTGGCAACAACTCTGGCGTCTCCGTACGGCGTTGCCGCTGAGATCCGCCAGAGTATTTCGCTTTTGCGCTGGCCGGTTTTACTGCATCGCTGACGTCCAGATGGCATTGAAGAGCTTCAGCTTTGCGCCCGTGAGTGGCGAAAGGAAGACCAGCCGGCTCATCTCGGTATCCGGCGGGGAAAACATGGGGGTCAGCAGGACCGGCTGCAGCATCGGTGTGGCGGCTGCGTTCGGGCTGGCATATTGGTTGAAGTTCGATAGCTGGGCGCCATTTTTTGCGTCCAGGATGAAATTGATGAATTCCAGCGCCAGCGCGGGTTGTTTGGCGTGTGAGGTGATCGCCATGGTATCGACCCAGATATCGCCGCCTTCCTTGGGAATGAAGTATTGCAACGTGCGGCAGGACCCGTCGGCATGGCAATTGCCGACATCGCCGTTGAAGGCAATGGAGGTCGCCAGCAGCCCGGTCTTGACCTGCGAGAGTGCCGGGGTTTCATCGACGAAACCGGCGAAATTTGGCCGCTTCCTGGTTTGCTTGATCAGCTTGGCCGCCGCAACCCACTGGTCTTGCGCCATACAGTTGAAGCCGTAGCCGAGATAAGCGCAGGCGGCGGAAATTTCGTTGCGCCCCTCGCCTTTGGGCAGCACGAAGGGATAATTGGGATTCACCGCCGGGTCGAAGAGCAGCGACCAGCTCTGCGGCGGGTTTTTCAGTTTGGCTGGGTCGTAGACCATGCCGGTGGTGCCCCATTGATAGGGGATCGAATATTTATCGCCCGGATCGTAGGTCGGATTCTGGAAGCGCTCGATCAAGTTGGAGAAATTGCTCAGCTTGCTGTGGTCGACCGGCTGGATCAGCCCTTCGTCGGCCATTTCCAGGATCACGAAATTCGATGGCACCACCACGTCATATTGAGACGTACCGCCTAGCTTCAGCTTGGCCATCATCTCGGAGTTGCTGTCGTAATCGGTCTCCACCAGCTTGCAATGGCACTGAGCTTCGAACTTCGTGACCAGGGCCGGATCGATATAGTCGGACCAGGTAAAGAGATTGAGGACCGGCACATTGCTTTGGGCCTCGGCCGGGGCAGCGGAGAACCCCTGGGTGAGCATCGTCATGCTCAACACGGCGGTCACGGAGAGTATCTTCTTTAATATTCGGTCTTTCATTATACGGCTCCTTTTGTCTGTTGGGGGGGAGGAAAAACACCTTGGCGCGTGCGTTCCCGCTGCCGGGAGATGAAGAAATGCAGCAAGGCGATTACGATGATTGTGCCGATCATCAGCGTGCCGAGGGCGTTGATCTCTGGTGAGATGCCCTTTCGCGCGATCGCGCTGTAGATGTAGATCGGCAGCGTGACGCTGCCGGGCCCGGCGGTGAAGAAGCTGATGGTGAAATCATCGATAGATAACGTGATGCCGAGCAGAAAGCCCCCGATGATGGCCGGCTGCACCACCGGGATGACGAGATAAAGGAAGCTCTTCAGCCCATCGGCGTAAAGATCATGCGATGCTTCAAATAAATTCTGGTCCAATCCGGAGAGGCGGCCAAATACGGTAAGCGCGACATAGGGGATTTCGAAGGTGATATGCGCGATCAGCATGGTTTGCAGGCCGGCGGCCAGGAACCCCGTGACACTATGCACGAAGTTGAAGAAGATCAGCTCCGAAATCCCGAACACCAGGCTTGGCATGATGATCGGCGTGTAGATGATGAGGCTGGGGAGCTGCGCCAGCACGCCGCGGGCATTGCGGCTGCGAAAACGGCACAGCCCATAGCCCAACAGCGTACCCAGCGCCGTAGCGCTGGTCGCTGAGCATAGCGCGAGAATAAGCGACAGCCGCAGAGCGGCGAATGCCGCGCCATCGTGCAGCAACACATGATAGGCATGGAAGGAATGCCCCGCCATATTCGGCGCCGGCGCCAGCGAGTAATAGGCTACGAGTGCGAGCGGCGTGTAGAGCAGCGCATAAACAGGCCAGGCAAAACCGGAAAGCGCGTAGCCGAGCTTGCGCGGGATCATATCGCTGTCTCCCCGGTGCCACCGAGTTTGCGTGAGAAGATGCGGAACGCCACCAGCCCGAGCCCGGTGAAGGCGAGCATGATGAGCGTAAGCGCCGCGCCATAGGGCCAGTCCGGTGTCTCGATGAATTGCGCGGAGATCAGCGAGCCGATCATCATCGCCTTGTCGCCCCCCAGGAGGGCCGGCACCACGTAGTCACCGAATGCCGGAATGGCAACGAAGATGACGCCGGAGAGCAGTCCCGGCAGTGTTTGCGGGAAAACCGTGTGCCAAAACAGCTTTATGCCCGCAGCGTAGAGATCCCGTCCGGCTTCGACCAGTGCCCAGTCCAGTTTTTCGGCCGAGGCGTAGAGCGGCACGATCATGTAGGGCAGGTAGTTATAGGCAAGCCCGCTGGTAACGGCGAGGCTGCCCGGGGCGAGACCGAGTTCCGGCGGCAGGAGGTGCAGGCTGTGCGCAAGCCAGGAGAGCGGCGCGTTCGGCCCCAGCAGTTCCAGCCAGGCATAGGTGCGCACCACCTGGTTCGTCCAACTGGGCAGGATGACAAACAGCAATAGCAGCGGGCGCACCGCCGGCGGGCGCGAAAGGATGAAGAACACCAGCGGATAGGCAATAACGATGGCGGCCAGCGTGGCGATCCCGGCCTGCTGCAGCGAGCGGAGAAAGATTGCAATATTACCGGCATCCCAGCCCAACAACGAGAAACCAGCCACTTGCTGGAAGGGCTGCGTCGAGAGCGGCAATACCGGATTGCCGTAATCATCAGCCGAGAAGAAGGCGATGGCGAGCAGCCCGGCGCTGGGGATCAGCAGGAACAGCATGATCCAGACGAGGCCGGGGCCCGAGGTGGTCCATAGGCGCGCGCGCTGGCGGCGCCCTTCCACTTCGGCCTGTGTCCTGGCCGGGCTCATGGCTCGATCAACATGATGTTTTCAGGCTTCAGCTCGATCAGAACGGCTTCACCGGGGCACCAACTGCGCTCGGCCGCTTTATTGTTGGTTTCGACTCCCGTGATAAACTGCGCGTTGGCCAGCTCGATCCGGTATTGCGTGGCAGCACCCATATAGATGCTCTCCCGAACCACACCGGGGAACATATTGGGCCGCTCGCGTGCCGTGGTGGCCGGGTAGAACCAGATTTTTTCCGGGCGGATCATGGCGAGGCTGGCGCCTTGCAGAGGCTCGGCCACATCCAGCTCACCCAGAACCGTCTGCACCTTGTGCGCGGTGCTTGGCGTGAGCGCAAAGATGTTGGACAGGCCGAGAAATTCCGCGACAAAAGCATTGCGCGGCTTCTCATACACATCGAGCACCGGGCCGACCTGCTGGATTTTTCCCTTGCTCATCACCGCGATGCGGTCCGACATCACCAGTGCCTCATGCTGGTCATGCGTGACAAAGATGAAGGTCATGCCCAGGCGCTTCTGCATGCGCAGCAGCTCGATCTGCAACTCGGTGCGCAATTTGGCGTCGAGCGCCGAGAGCGGCTCATCGAGCAGCACCACCTCGGGCTCGTTCACCAAAGCGCGGGCCAAAGCCACGCGCTGGCGTTGGCCGCCGGAAAGCTGGGTGGCGCTGCGGGTGGCGAAGGGGCCGATCTGCATCAGCTCCATCATCGCATCGACGCGCTTCTTGCGCTCCGGCGCCTTCACCCCGCGCATGCGCAGGCCAAAGCCAATATTCTGTTCCACATTCAAATGCGGAAACAGTGCGTAGGACTGAAACACCGTATTCACCGCCCGCCGGTGCGCCGGCACGTCCTGCATCTCGCGCCCGGAGATGAGGATGCGCCCCGCATCAGGCGTCTCGAATCCGGCGATCATGCGCAGCAAGGTGGTCTTGCCGCAGCCCGATGGGCCGAGCAGGGTAAAAAACTCGCCGGGGTTTATGTCGAGATCGATCTGGTTGACCGCGGTGACGGCACCGGCAAAAACCCTGGTCACACCACGTAAGGAGATGGCACCCAATGTGCCCGCGCCGGAGAGAGGTGGTTCGTGCATGTCGCGGTTCATTTGCTCCATCACGCGCTCCATCACGCGTTGCGATAGATGAGCACGTAGGTCTTGCGGACCGTTTCCTGAATATCCCATACGCCAAGGCTGTTCTCGGGCAGCAGGAGCGCATCGCCGGCCTGAAAGGCGATGGGGGCTTCACCCTCCGGGGTGTAGGTGCCGCGCCCGGCGATGAAATGGCAGAACTCCTGCGCGGTGATGCTACGGCGCCAGATACCGGGCGTACATTCCCACACGCCGGTCTCGACCTGGTCGGCGCGCTCCTCGCCATGGGAGCGCGTGACGGCAACCGGTTCGCCCAGAGGCTGGCCCACGGGAGTGGCATCGCCAAGCTCCAGATCGAGGGCGGCTTTAAGAAGGGTCGGTTTCATTTTTGCTCCACATGTTTCGATTATTTCGCACGGCACCTCAGCCGATCGGCCAGGTCATCAGCCGTTCCATAGCATCGGCCAGTTTCTCCGCCATGCGCCGGCGCCATGGGGCGCTCTGCGGGTCGGCCAGAATCTCATCTTCCCGCACGAAGCTCGCGATGATGGCCTTGTAGGCCAGCCAGCGCAGGGGTTCGGGCTCCCAGGGGCGCAGCGCGTCCTGCATCCTGCGGTCGTTGATGACCCAGGGCTGGTGCGTCTCCGGGCTGTCGCGCCCCAGTATGAGGTCGGCCAAAGTGCGCCCGCCGAGATTGGCGGCCCCCACGCCCTCGCCGCCATAGCCGCCGGACAGGGCGATGCGGTTGCGCCGGTCGATCAGCATCTGCGGCTTAAACCGGCGCGACATGCCGAGATGGCCGCCCCAGGCATGGGTGATGGCAACGTCCTTGAGCTGCGGCAATAGCGCGCTGAACAGAGAGCGGCGGAGCTGGATTTGGGCGCCGGTGGGGCTGAAACCACCGCGCGGATCGCCACCAAAACGGTAGCCGCCGCGCGCGCCGAAGGCCAGGCGATTATCCCGGGTGCGTTGGCCGTAGGTAACCTGGCGGCTGTGTTCACTGAAGGCCTGGCCATGCGCCAGGCCGATTTCGTCCCAGACCGACTCGTCGAGCGGCTCGGTGGCGACCATCAGGCTCTGTACAGGCAGCTGGTAGCGGCCGAGCGGCGGCAGGGTGGGGGCATAGCCCTCCACGGCGGGGACAATCCAATGCGCTTTAACGCTGCCCTGGCCGGTGCGCAGCAGGCCCGGCTCCCATTGCTCGACCCGGCTCTTCTCGTAGAGCCGCACGCCCAGACGCTCCACGGCCAGGGCCAGGCCGCGGGCGAGTTTGGCCGGGTTTATGGTGGCACAATGGGGCGTGTAGAGGGCACCCATGGCGCCGGAGATGCGCAGTTGCTGGTCAAGCTCGGCAGGGGCCAGCCAACGGTAATCGTCTTCAGTCAGACCTTCCCGGCGCAACGCGGCCAAATGGGCGCGCAGCCGGCGCTCCTGCTCGGGGTAGCGCGCGGCGCAGTCCAGCATGCCGCCCTTGCGGTAGTCGCAGTCGATGCTTTCAACAGCCAGCACGCGCGCCACTTCATCCGGAATGGCATGCAGCAGATCCCAGCTGGCGCGCCGCCGCGGCTCGGGTAGATTGCCGACAAGCCGCCCCTCCCCCAGCATCGCCCCCATCAACCAGCCGCCATTGCGCCCCGAAGCGCCGAAACCAGCGGTTTCGGCCTCAAGGATGGTGATTTTCAGCTCCGGAGCGCGGGTTTTTAAGTAATAAGCCGTCCAAAGCCCGGTGTACCCTGCGCCGATAATGGCGACATCTACGTCGTGCTCCCCCTCCAGGCTTGGGCGCGCCTGCAGCGCGTCATCCAACTGGTTCATCCATAAGCTAATTTGGCGCCATGCCGGCATTCAGACCACTCCACGTCACGAACTGGCGACCTTAGAGGCAGGCTTGGCGCTCTGTCGTACTTGCGGGTACGCAAGGAATGCCAGCACTCACTATTTTTTCATCAGTTGCTGCAAATATTCGCGCGGCGGCATGCCGGTTTGCTGACGAAAGCAGCGGTAGAAGGCCGAGAGCGAGTTGAACCCGGCGGCGAAGGCAAGCTTGTCGATGCTGAGTTCCTGCGCCGGGCGCAACTGTGCGAGAAAATAGTCCAGGCGCTTTTGGTTAACGTATTGGTAAAAGGTGAGTCCCATAACCTGATTGAACAGGTAGGAGGTTTGGTTGCGCGTATAACCGGTGGCAGCGGCAACCTGGGTGAGATCTAGCTCGGGGTCTAAATAGGGCTGGGCCTTCGCAAAATACTCTTCGAGATCGGCAGCCAGCTGGCTGAGCTGGCGCGGCGAGAGGCCAAGGCGGCTGGCCAGCGGGCGGGTCAACACCCCCTCGCGCCGCGCCGCGCCCGGGGTCGGCGCGCGGCTCAACGTGGCATATTCGTTGATCTGTATCACCAGCCCATCGCGCACGGTAATGGCCTCGCTGGAGTGGAACACGGCCAGACGCCCGCTCAGCATAATGGCGATACTGTATTGGATGAAGGCGGTGTCGCCATCGACCCGGACACGATCGATCTGGTCCAGGAATTCATTGGGCCGGACAGGCATGGTGCGGGTGACATAGTCGCGCAGGCCGCCCAGGCGCATGCAGAGATTCTGGAAATAATTATTATACTCGATATCCGGGTGGCAGAGCGCCAACACAGCTTCAACATCGCGCCGCTCCCAGCAGTCATGGTAGCGCAGCACCACCTCGCGGGTGCTTTCGGTCAGGTGGCTATCCGTCTGGTTCAGACGCTTCTCTCGCATAGCCAAGAGGATGCCGGAGTGCCCGATGCTTGGGTAGAGGAATTAACGCTGCAGGCGATCTGGCGGGCGGAGGGCCGGCAGGCAAAGAGCTGACGATGTTCAACGAGGCGAAAAACGGCGGACACCATTCAGCCAAGAACATCAGAAATTGCGGGGTTTTTCAATTACTTCGACGACAGCGGCGAACGCTCGTGGGCAGGCCAGGCTGGCGGAGGAGATGGGATTCGAACCCACGATACTAGTTAACCCAGTATAACGGTTTAGCAAACCGCCGCCTTCAGCCTCTCGGCCACCCCTCCATGCCCGGCCGGACGAATTGCACCGTCTTGCCATGATCTGCTCATAAGCGAGCATGGCGGCGGCGTAAAGCCTCCCCGCCACAAAACATGTAGAGCATTGTTTTTGCTGTATTCATAAAATTTAACGGGTGAAAGATGTTGCATCGCAAAATTTATCTTGCACTGCAGCATCGCTTGAGCTATACACTAAGACTACAGGATGAGTTTACTCTCCTGTTTCTTGGACGTTTCCTCCCTAAACTTGGCGGCGCTTTATGCGCCGCCTTTTTTTATGGGATTATTCAGCTTGGCTGATTGCCCGCCTATTCGGCCGCCGCTGCCCTCATGTCGGGCCCGGCCGCACCCCAGAGCTGCACCGCCTCCACCAGCCCGGCTAACAACGTGGACATACGCTCCTGCGTTGCCCCAAACTGCGGCCCGCGGGTAAACTGCCTCTCCTGCATGTATAAAGACCGCGCGAGTTCCAGCTGCAGCACCTGCACACCCTCGCGCGGGCGGCCATAATGGCGCGTGATAAAACCCCCGGCATAGGGGTCGTTGCGCCGCACATGGTAGCCCTGCCCGCCAAGTGCGGCCTCGACAAAATCGGACCAGGCGGCACCACAGCTCGTGCCATGCCCGTCGCCCAGCACCACATCGGCGCGTGCCGCCATGCGGCCGAGCGGGGTCGGCATGGAGTGGCAGTCGAGCACCAGGCAATGGCCGAAGCGCGCCACGGTATCCTCGATGAGCTGGGCCAGCGCCTCGTGAAACGGCCGCCAGCAAGTATCGATGCGGGATTTGGCATCGGCGAAGCGCAGTTTTTTGCCGTAAATCGCCTCGCCGGCGCCCACGATTCGCGCCACCGTGCCGAGCCCGGCCGCCACGCGCGGGCTGGTGGTGTTGGCGTAATCGGGCAGGCTGTCGCAGAACATCGCCGGGTCCAGCTCCCACGGCTCGCGGTTGGCATCGCACCAGGCACGGGGAAATTCAGCGGCCAGGAGCGGAATCCCCAGGCTCGGGCCTGCGGCGAACAGTTCTTCGACGAAACTATCTTCCGAGCGGCGCAGGCTTTGCGCGTCCAGCCGCGCCTGCGCCAGGAAGCCGGCGTTATAGCGCCGTCCGGAATGCGGCGAGGTCAATACCAGCGCAGCACACTGGCGGGCCGGCTGCGACAAAGTGAAGGGCGGGTCAATGATCATGGGTTACGCCATTCAACCAGCAACGGGGCGCCTGAGCAAGAAAATTGGGCGTGATCACACCGGTTGCACGCCAAGTAACGCCTGGCGCAGGCGAAGAATCATTTCGGCGATGCGCTGCGGCGCCATGATGAGGGCAATGCCTGCGAACGCCCCGGCGGAAACGCCCACCGCGACCAGCAATTGCGGTATCAGCTCCAGCCCGGGCAGAGCGCGTAGCACCAGATACGCCACCAGCCGGGAAGCAGCCAGTGCGATGGTCGGGAGCACCAACAGGCGCAATATCGGGCCGGCCGGGCGCTCCAACCCCTGGCGCATGGCGAATACAAACAAGATAACCGCCGTAACCCCACGCCCGGCCAACGCCCAAGCCAAGGCCAGCAACCCGTAAGGAGAAGCGAACCAAGCGGCGGCGGCGATCGTGGCAACATTTGCCCAGGCGTAAATCGAGACCAGGCGCGTGCGCCCGGCGGCGGTAAGCAACGGGTTAATAACGCTATACAGCGCCACGGCCGGGGCCATCAGCGTAATGATCGCGAATACCGGCACGGCGGCATGCCATCTGGCACCGAACATCAGCAGCACGATGGGTTTGGCCGCCGCCCCGCATACCGCGCACACAAAGAAGATGGCGAAAGAGAGCACATCGAGCATCTGCTTGGTGGTCTCGAAGCGGCGGTCCTTATCGTCCCGCACCGCCACGAACACCGGCATGAACACTTTGCGCGCCGGCATGAAGGCGATCTCCTGCAGCACTTCCGCTAAGCGCTGGGCGATGCGGAACTCCCCCAACGCCGCCACCGGCATGCGCAGACCTACCAGCATCACATAGCCGGTGACCGCGATATAATCGACGAAAGTGGCTTCCATCAGCGGCAGCGAGAAGCGAAATGACTCCCGTAACACCGCGAAGGAAGGCGGGCGGCCCGGCACCCAGCGCGCGACGATGGAAGCGCCGATGGCGTAGAACCCCACGCCCGCCATGCGCTGATACATCATCGCCAGCACCCCATGCCCGGCATAGGCAAAGGGCAGAGCCACCAGCCCGCCGATAATCGTGCTGCCGAGCGACATCAGCCCCAGCGCCTTGAAGCGGAATTGCGAGGCGAGCCGGGCCGAGGGGACCAGCAAGAAGCAGGTCATCACCACGTTGAGCCCCATGACGCGCAACACCATGGTGAGGACGGGCTCGTGATACAGGCGGGCGAGATAAGGGGCGGCAACATACAGCGCCGCCATGAATAGCAGCGAGGCCAAAAACTGGCTCCAGAAGGCACCCGCCTCCACCGTTTTATCACCCGGGCTGGCCTGCACCTGCTCGGCGGCACCGGAATTGGCCACAACGCGTGCAAGGTCCGAAATGGCCGAAGCGATGGCGATAAGCCCGACCACCGAGGCCGGAATAACGCGCAAAAGCAAGCCAAGGATGAGGAAACCGAAACTGCGCTCAGCCAGCACGGTGGCGAAATTCCACGCGACCCCGCGCGCCGCCCCCCGTGCCAAACTCATGAACAGCCTCCTGCCCGCAACCGTTTAGACCGCGAAACGCAAGGCATAAAGTGCGAAGACCAAAGCGGGTGGCATTATCACCAACCCTAAACGCAGAAATCCCCAGGCGCTGATGTGCTCGCCATGGCGGCGCAAGGCGGTGAGCCAAAGGATGGTGGCAAGCGAACCGCTGATGGAGAGGTTAGGGCCAAGATCGACCGCGATGAGGGCGGCAGCTTTAATATGCGGGGCAGCGGCCGCAAGCACATGGCCAGCGAGCAGCCCGGCGGGCAGGTTATTTACGAGGTTGCACAATACCGCCAGCGCCGCGCCGAGCTGGAATGGACCAAAACGCGCCACCTCCCGGCTAAGCGCATCGGCCAGCCCCAGCCGGTCCAACGCGCCCAACATAACAAACAACCCGGCAACCAAAGGCAGCACACTCCAGGACACGCCGCGCAGCACCGGCCAGGGCGATTTTTTACCCCGCGCCAGCACCAAAGCGGACGTAAGCACGCCGGCGGCAAAAGTGGGAGGGCCAAGATGCCAGCCCAGCGCCGAGGCAACCAGCAGCAGTGCCGCCATCACGCCAAGCCCAGCCAGGGTCAGCCGCCCGCTCGTTTGCAGGGTTTGCCGCGCCGGCACGGCAAGTGGCTGGCGCAATGCCCCGGCCTGGCTGGCCCAAAGCAACAAAAACGTGCCGAGAATTGCCGCCGCCGAGGGCAACGCAAACAGCCGCAGCCATTGCCACAAATCCGGCATCGCCGCCCCGTACACCACCAGATTGGCCGGGTTGGCGATGGGCAGCACAAACGAGGCAGCATTGGCAACAAAAGCGCAGATGAGCAGATACGGCATTTTTGCCCCCACCCCCGCCGCGCGCGCCATCGCCGCCACCGCCGGGGTAAATACCACCGCCGTGGCATCGTTGGAGAGAAACGCGGTTATGAACACCGCCAGCACATACACATAACAGAACAGCCGCAGTGACGAGCCGCGGGCGGCACGCGCAACCAGGCAGGCCGCCCAATCGAACACGCCCTCCAAAGCCGCCAGCTCGGCCAACAGCATCATCCCGGCCAGGAAAAGGTAAACATCCCACCCCTGCCCCGCCGCGCGCAACGCCTCGGGCAGCGGCAGCAGGCCGCACACCACCAGCGCCACCGCCCCAGCCATGGCCGGCCAGGCCTCGCGCAGGCCGAACGGGCGGAGCAAAATCCCCGCCAGAGAGACCAGCACAATGAATAAAGTACTCAACATGCCGGGCCCCACACATTAAGATTTCGGCAATTCCGCATCCCCCTGGCTTAACGCCACGGGAAAATTCTGCAATGCAGCGAACAACGCGCCGGTCCAGCGACCTTAGGAGTAATCATGGATTTATTGCATGCCGTCCTGTTCGCCATTCTGCAGGGAGCTACGGAATTATTCCCCGTCAGCAGCCTGGGGCATGCGGTTATCGTGCCGGCCCTGCTGCATTGGGGCATCGACCAAAAGGGGCCGGGGTTCCTGCCGTTTCTGGTGATGCTGCATCTCGGCACAGCAGTCGGGCTGTTCGCCTATTTCTCGAAGGACTGGACCTCGATCATCTCCGGCGCGCTCGGCCGTGGCTATGAGGCGCAGACGGTGGCGGCCCGCGCCGTGCTCGGCAAGCTGATCGTGGCCACCCTGCCGCTCATCGTCGTGGGCGTGCTGCTGAAAAAGCCGCTGACGCATTTATTTGGCGCGCCGTTGCTGGCCTGCGTATTTCTCGTCCTCAACGCGGCCATGCTGCTGCTCAGCGAGCGGTTTCGCGGCAAAACCCTGCGCGGCGGCGAAATGGACTACAAGGACGCCCTGGTCATCGGCCTGTTCCAATGCCTGGCCTTCTTGCCCGGCCTCTCGCGCTCCGGTGCCGCCATGGTGGGCGCGCTGTACCGCGGCATCGACCATGAAGGTGCCGCCAAATTCTCCTTCCTCATCGGCACACCGGCAATTCTCGCGGCCGGGCTCGGTGAAGTGCCCAAGTTGATCCATAACCACGAGCTGCATGCGCTGTTCGGCATGTCGCTGCTGGCAGCAGTGGTGGCGGGCATCGTCGCCTTTGCCAGCACGGGTTTCCTCATGCGTTACTTCAAGAGCCACGATACCTGGGCTTTACGGCCCTTCGCCTGGTATTGCGCGGCTTTCGGCACGGGCAGTTTTGTGCTGCTATTGCTGCACATATGATGCGTAAACTGCTCCTCGCTGCCCTGCTCCTGCTGCTGCCCGGCACGCTGCCCCAAGCGGCCTGGGCAACCACCAACATGGCCGAAGCACCGATCGACCGGCTGGCCCTGCCCTGGTGGCACGAGCGCTGGGAGCTGACCCTGAACCAGGCGCGCGAAACCCCGAATGCCAAAATAATCTGGCTAGGCGACTCGATCTCGCAGTTCTGGCAATACCCGGGCGGCCATGGCTACGATAATTACCTGCCCGTCTGGGAGCAGTATTACGGCCCCTACAACGCGCTGGATTTCGGCTTTCGCGGCGATACCACGGCCAGCCTGATCTGGCGGCTCGGCCACGGCCAGGTGGCCGGGCTGCACCCGCAGCTCGCGATCATTCTGATCGGCGCGAATAATTTCGGCCATGTGCATTGGAATGCGGAAATGACCGTGCCCGGCATCGAATCCGTAGTGCGCATGACACATAAGCGCCTGCCGGGCGCGCATATCGTACTCATCGGCGTGCTGCCCTCCATCCGCTCCGCCTGGGTGGACGAGCAAACCGCAACCACCAACGCCGCCCTCGCCCGCGCCTACGCCGGCAGCCCGCATGTCACCTTCGTCGATCTGGCGCCCCTATTCCTAACCGATGGCCGAATAAACGCGGCCTATTACATCGACCCCCACCTAACCCCACCAGACCCGCCACTGCACCCCAACAGCGCCACCATGGCCCGCATGGCGGTAGCCCTGGAGCCGCTCGTGCGGGAGTATGTTCGGTAGGAAAAAGGCCAGGGCTCTGCCCTGGCCTTTTTCCTACCGAACGCCCTCGGCCCGCGCAGCGGCGATGAATTGGCGGATGAGGTCAGGGGATTTTTTGCCGGGGGCGGTTTCTACGCCTGAGGAGACGTCTACACCTGGGGCGCCGGTGATGCGCAGCGCTTCGGTTACGTTGTCCGGACGTAGGCCACCGGCCACCAGCCAAGGTTTTGCGGGGTGGAATGTTGCGAGCAAGGGCCAGTCGGCTTGCACGGCGTTACCGCCCGGCCTTGTTGCACCGGCTGGCGGCTTGGCCTCGACGATGAAACCGTCGGCGTATTCTTTCGGGTCCGGAAAATCCGCGGCTGTGGTCACGCCAAGCTGGCGCCATACGGGCCGGCCGAAACGGTCGCGCAATGCGGCGATAAGCGACGGGTTGGCGTGGATTTGCAGAATATCGAGCGAGATATCCTGCAAAACCGCATCGACCTCATCAAACCCCGGGTTGACGAACAGCCCGACCCGGAATGGTTTTGCGCCCTCATGCCGGGCGGACAGAATAGCGGCATCCATCGGGGTGACATAGCGTGGCGAGGCCGGGAAGAAGACGAAGCCGAGATAATCCGCACCGGCCTCGACCGCCGCATCAAACGCCTCGGGACTGTTGATGCCGCAGATTTTGACCAGTTTTTTCGAAACGGGGCTCATCGTATCGAAGCGGCAATCGCCGCCGCCGCTGCCACCGGGTCCGCCGCCTCGGTAATCGGCCGGCCAACGACGATGTAATCCGCCCCAGCCTTCACCGCCTGCTCCGGCGTCATCACCCGTGCCTGATCGCCCAGCGCCGCGCCTGCCGGACGAATGCCAGGCACCACCAAAATGGGCCTGGCGCCGAACGCGTCGCGCAGCAGCGCAATCTCATGCGGCGAGCACACCAGACCATCGGCGCCATTATCCAGCGCCACGCGCGCCAGCCGCAGTACCTGCTGCGCCGGGCCGCCGGCCACGCCGATCTCGGCAAGGGCCGCCTCATCCAGGCTGGTCAGCACCGTCACAGCCAGAATTTTGGGGCTCCACGTGGCGGTCCCGGCCGCTGCAACGGCCGCCGCGATCATCTTGGCCCCGCCTCCGGCATGAATGGTGAGCATCTCCGCCCCCAAAGGCAGCAGCGAGCGCACCGCACCGGCTACCGTATTGGGAATATCATGCAGTTTGAGGTCGAGGAAAATCGGCTGGCCTTGCGCCGCCTCGGCAAACCCCGCCGGGCCGTGCCGCAAAAAAAACTCCAGCCCCAGCTTCACCAGCCCGCAATGCGGCGACAGCCCGCGCACAAGAGCGCCTGCCCGGTCCAGCTCCGGCGTGTCGATCGCCGCAATAAGTCTTCTGCTCATTAATCGACTTTACCGGAATCCTGTGCGGGGGTCAGCTGTGCTAAGCGCTTTTCGGCATTGCGCGCACGGCGCCGCAAAGAGAAATGCCGCGGCATATGCGCCAGCAGCCCAAGGATGAAGCCGCCCGCCACGCCCGCCACCATCGCCGGCCCGAGCCAGACCTGCGCATCCGGGAACGGCCACATCCCAAGCGTAACCAGCCTGCGGTTGGCCAGCACAAACAGCACCAGCACCACAATAACCAGAAAGCCGAGTATCAGCTTGATATAATTGAAAAACCTACTCAGCGGTTTTCTTCTTCGCGGCGGGGGCCGCAGCGGTTTTGTTGATCCGCTCGCGCAATTCCTTCCCAGCCTTGAAGAAGGGGACGGATTTTTGCGCCACATCGACGGTTTCGCCGGTGCGCGGGTTGCGCCCGGCGCGGGCCTGGCGGCGTTTAACGGTGAAGGCGCCGAAGCCACGCAGCTCCACCCGCTCCCCGCGCGCAAGCGCCGAGGTCATCTCATCGAACAGGGCAGCAACAATGCGTTCGACATCCGCGACAGTCAAATGTGGATTGTCTTCCGCAAGCCCCGCAATAAGTTCCGAACGTGTCATGCAGCTCTCCCAGTAACAAGGATGCCAGGATGCTTGGTTTTGGTCAATAAACGTTTGTGTTGAGACGGTTTTTTTGTTTCAACCAGGGAGTTTTTCGGAAATCCGTCGCGTTATGGCCTGCGATTGGCCGGCATCACGCAGCATCAGGAAGCGTCCCGACCAGTTCTCGCGGACGCTCCAACGGCCTTCAATCTCGGTGCCGTCGGCATTTACGGTCCCTTCATAGAAAACGCTATGCGTGCGCGTTTCACTTTCGTAGGTCTTACGAAAACTCACCTTGGCGCCGTGCCGGTCGCCACGAATGGTTGCATACAATGTCAGGCCCCGGGAGCGGCCAACACGTGCAACTTCTTGGGTGGAGCCACCGAGCCTACCCGATGTTTCGAGCAATACAGCTGTAAAAAATTCAGGCTCAAAATTTCGTGGATAGGTGAATTGCCCGTTCCACAACCCGCTCAAACATTCGAATCCGCCTGCCATATTGCCGCTTTAGCATAGGAAATTTGATACGGCAGGGGTAAAGTGGAGCCGCCCTGGCCGTTGGCTATGACATCCTCCCAAGGCCTGCTTGTGCAGGTGGGCGCCAGATACCCGGGCCAAGAGCCCGGACAGAGCCAGCTCCCTAGGGAGATGCTTAACGGCCCTGGGGATGTGCTACCTGTCGAACCGGGCAGCTCCAATGCCAATCTAGGCCTCCGCGCAGGCGGCCGCAATGGTAAAACGATTAGCTGTCGAGCAGGTCAGCCGCGATTTCTTCGGCCCTTGCGGCGACACGGCGCAAACGTGCCCGGCGCTCGCCGGTCTCCGGCTTAACGGGCTCGGCTTCGAGCAATTTTGGGGCCGCATTATTGCGCTGGTCATGCAGCTCATCGGCCAGCAGCAAAGCCGCCAGCATCAGCAGCCGCGCCTCGCCGGACTGCCCGCCAATGGCTTTAATGCTGGTGATGCGTTGCTCGATTTCGGCCGCCATCTGGGTAAGATGCTGCTCCTGCCCGTCTTCGCAGCCCACGGTATAGGCATAGCCGTTAACCCGTATGGTTACATGCGCCATGTCTATTCTCCTCGCTCGGGCCAAATCTCGGGCGGCGCCAGATCCGGTGGCGGCGCATCTTCCGAGACAATCCGCGCCGGCACGCTATCCAGCCCACGCGATGATAAGCCCAGCCCATCGCGCAGCCGCGCGATAATCCCATCCAGTTTCTCGGTCAGCGCATCCCGGTCAGGCGCATCGCTTTCAGAAGCATGGCTTTCAGGAGCATGGCCCTCCAACAGGCGTCCCGCACCGGGCGCGCCCGCGATTTTGCGCAGGGCCGCTTCAATGCGGTCGAGGATTTCGTCTTCTGATTCCGACTCGGACATGGGTGCTATTCAACCCGACCGCGCCGTGTAAGGTCAAGGCAAGACCGACAAACTGTGGATAACTGATTTTTCATGCCGTACCCGCCTGCAACGATCGTGCACGGCCTGCCGCACATCGCTTTGGCCCAGGCACAAAACCGGCCGGTGATGTTGCTCTCCGCCCCTGGTGCGGCACTTTACGCCGGCGCCGGTTGGTGGGCGGCGTTGCTAGCAGCGGCAAATTTCACCGGCCCCGCGTTTCTCGATTGCGCCAATGCTCCAGGCCGCGCCTGGGAGGGATTGAAGCTAGGCCTGCCCGGCATCATCCTCGCCCCCTGCCCCGCCTGGGATCAGGTCGCGGAATATGCAGCAGCCCAAGGTGCTGCCTTGCTGCCCGCAGCCCCCCCGGCACTAGATCTGGCCGCGCCGGGTGCTGCCCGCCGGCTGGAAGCCTGGCTCAACCAAATGTAATCCCCGGGGTAAAATTAACCCCCGGCCCACTGCCCGCACCATGATTCCGCCGTATTAGCGCATATTTACTGGCTCTTACGGTGCCGAAGTGCTGCCCATGCGGATGACATTTACCAACCCATGGGCTAGGAAGCGCCAGGATTTTGCAACGAGGGTAGAATAGCAATGGCGATTACCAAAGCAGTGAAGACAATCCTGTCGCATTATGAGAGCGACAACCCGGGCACCAAGACCAACCTGGCGCGTATCCTCATGGCAGGCAAACTGCGCGGCACGGGCAAACTGGTTATTCTGCCCGTGGACCAGGGTTTCGAGCATGGGCCGGCCCGCTCCTTCGCCCCCAACCCCCCGGCCTACGACCCGTTCTACCACTACCAGCTGGCAATCGACGCCGGGCTCTCGGCCTACGCCGCCCCGCTCGGCATGCTGGAAATGGGCGCCTCCACCTTCGCGGGGCAGATCCCGACCATCCTCAAGCTCAACTCCTCCAACTCGCTGGCCGTGGATAAAGACCAGGCCCTCACCGGCTCGGTGAATGACGCTTTGCGCCTGGGCTGCTCGGCCGTCGGCTTCACCATCTATCCGGGCTCCGAATTCGCCTTTCAGCTGATCGAAGAAATCCGCGAGATCGCCGAGGAAGCCAAAGCCGCGGGCCTCGCCGTGGTGATCTGGTCCTACCCGCGCGGCCCGAACCTCGACAAAAAAGCCGAAACCGCCTTGGACATCTGCGCCTATGCCGCGCATATGGCCGCTTTGCTTGGCGCCCACATCATCAAGGTGAAGCCGCCGACCGATGTGATCTCACTGGAAGCCGCGAAAAAATCCTACGAGGGCTTCGATGCCTCGACCATGGCCAAACGCGTGGCGCATGTCGTGCAATCCTGCTTCGCCGGCAAGCGTATCGTGGTGTTCTCGGGCGGCGAGGCCAAGAGCCTCGACGGGCTGTACGACGAAGTGCGCGGCCTGCGCGATGGTGGCGCCAATGGCTCGATCATCGGCCGCAACACGTTCCAGCGCCCGCGTGAAGAGGCGCTGGTAATGTTGCAGAAGATTATCGATATCTATCTCAACAAGGCGTAAGTTTTTCGCACTTGTTGCAGTGATTTCGGGGGCTTCGGCCCCCGAAACTTTTTATAGCCTGTAAAGACTTTTATAGCCTGTAAAGACTATGGATGCCCGCCCTACCCCGTCATGCCCGCAAAAGCGTGCATCTATAGCTCCCCCGCCCAAGGATATCGTCTTGCCCGACACCGACTGCCGCCTCTACCTCATCACCCCGCCGATTCTCCCCGAAAAATTCGAGGACCAGCTTGCCGCTGCCCTAGACGCCGGCGATATCTCGGCCGTGCAGCTGCGCCTCAAAGACGTGTCCGACGACATTCTCCTGAAAACCATCGACCGCCTGCGCCCCATCGTCCAGAAACGCGATGTCGCCTTCATCCTCAACGACCGCCCGGACCTCGCGAAAAAATCAGGCTGCGACGGCGCCCATGTCGGCCAGACCGATATGGCGATCAAAGACGCCCGCAAAATCCTGGGCGATCTGATGCTCGGCGTCACCTGCCACAACTCCCGCCACCTCGCCATGGAAGCCGGCGAGGCCGGGGCCGACTACGTCGCCTTCGGCGCGTTCTATGCCACCACCACCAAGGAACCGCCCGAAATGGCGGAAATCGAGACGCTCAAGCTATGGGCCGAGACGATGGAGATACCCTGTGTCGCCATCGGCGGCATCACGGCGGAAAATTGCGCCCCGCTGGTGCAGGCAGGTGCTGAATTTCTGGCCGTGGTCGGTGCGGTGTGGAACCATGCCGACGGCCCCGCCGCCGGCGTGCAGGCCATGCTGAAAGCCATCACCGCCGCCGGGGAGTAATCGAGATGAGCGTGCAAGCCTACGATTGGTATTTCGACGTCAACTCCCCCTTCGCCTATCTGCAATGGAAAACCCGGCACCGCTTGGCCGGAATCGCGACACTGCGGCCCATACCGGTGGTGCTGGGCGCACTGCTGACACATTGGGAACAAAAAGGCCCAGCTGAAATCCCGCCCAAACGTTTTCACACCTACCGCGCCTGCCAATGGCGCGCGGCAAAACTGGGCATCCAATTCCGCTTTCCGCCCGCGCATCCGTTCAACCCCATCGCGGCGTTGCGCCTGATCGTAGCCCTCGACGCCAGCGAAGCAGCGGTCGATGCCGTTTTCAGCGCAGCCTTCGGCGAAGGCCGTGATGTGTCCGACCCGGCGGTGCTGGACGAGCTAGGCCACGCGCTGGGCCTAATGGATGTCGCCACCGCTATCTCCCAACCCAACGTAAAACTGCGCCTGCGCGAAAACACCGACGCCGCCATCGCGCGCGGCGTGTTCGGCGTCCCGACAACAATCGTCAACGAAGAGCTCTTCTGGGGCGAGGACACCACCGAAATGCTGGCCGAATACCTGGCCACCCCCGCCCTATTCGACACACCGGAAATGCGCCGCCTAAGGACTCTCCCCGAAGGCGTCCAGCGCGCCCCAGCCAAGCCGCCGGCCTGACTGGTTCACGGGTTTCATTTCAGCCGAAGGTTTCTTCGGAGGTACGCCCCAACGGGAACCTTAGCGTGGCGACGCGTTCCTTGATGCGCCAGCCATCGGGGGTCCGCACCACCCAGTCATTATCATCGCCTCCAATAAACGCGCCCGTGCTGGGATTGGGGATCAGCCATTTCTGCTTCACCATCACGCGCCCGTCTTCCTCATGTACCCAGCAGTTCAGCGTGTGGTGCGCGGCCGGGTGCGGCGGCTTGCCCAAAGCGAAGAAGCCTTTGATGGCCTCGATCCCTTCGAACAGCGGACCGCCGCAGCCCCGCCCATCAAACCGGGCATCTTCCGTGAACACCAGATGGAAGAGGCTTTGATCGGGATGATCGATCGCATGCTGAAGAAGCGATTCAAGCTGCTGAATCTCAACGATATCCTTGGTTTCCATCCGATCCTCTAATTGTACATGCGCTTAGTGAATTTTGCAGGATGATGGCCGCGGCCTACCCGGTCTGTCAACGATGCATGCAAAAGATTTGTGTTTAGCGCCGCAAAGATTTAAGCATTCGCACAAACCAAAGAATATCTAAGGAGGACAAACCGATGTCTGTCAGCAATGAAAATTCCACACCGGTGCATGAGGGCGGCTGCCTGTGCGGCGAGGTGCGCTTTCGTATTGCCGGTACGCCGGTATCCACCACAATTTGCCACTGCACCAACTGCCAGCGCAACACCGGCAGCGCCTTCTCGGTCAACGTGATTTTCCACAAGCCGGAGGAGTACACCATCCAGGGTACGCCCGCCATTTATGACGACGCCGGCGACACCGGGAACATCGTCCGGCGGGTTTTCTGCGGCAAATGCGGCACGCCGATCGAATCGCGCTCGGTATTCTCGGCCTCGGAATACACCGTCATAAAGAGCGGCTCCTTCGACGACCCGACCGTGTTCGCGCCGGACAGCGAAGTCTATTGCGTCACCGCCATGCCGTGGTGGCTTAAAGGCATCGACGTTCCCCGCTACGAACGCTTCAACACCGCCTCCATCAGCGCGGAAGAAGATGCGGCGGCGAAGGCCGCGGCGGCGAAATAAGAAGCTTAAATAAGCAACTTTTTGGTTGCCTTTTGCCGGAAACATGGTCATAGGCAACCAGGAGGTTGCCTATGACCAATACCATCTCCAAGAAGCCCAGCGATCCGTCAGCCGACATAATTTTTGCCGCCCTTGGCGATGCGATGCGCCTGGCCCTGCTCTCCCGGCTGAATGACGGGCGCAACCATTCCATCAGCGCGCTCACCGCCTCCGGCCCGCTCACCCGCCAGGCAGTGACGAAACATCTGTATGTGCTGGAGCAGGCTGGGCTGGTGCAAAGCCGGCGGGCCGGGCGCGAGACGCATTATGCTTTGCGCGCCGAGACCATCATCATCGCGCAAAAATATATGGACCAGGTTTCCCGGCAGTGGGATTCCGCACTGGGGCGGCTGAAGGATTTCGTCGAGCGGGAGGTTTAGGGTTTTACGGCACGCACCGCGAGGCGGGCAAAGGCGTCTTGGTCACCGGCGGAAAAAGCCCGTACCGGCACGGTGGTCCAGTATTTCGGCTTGGTGCGCAGCAAGAATATGCCGTGGAAGCGCGTGAATTTACCCACCGACCCCCAGGGAATTTTCCTTGAGAATCCAGCCTCGTCGCACATTTCAATGTCATTATCGCCAATGGAATAGCTGATCTTTCGGTTAGCCAACGGCAACCGGAGATATTTTACGATTTGGAACAGCGCGTCCAAAATCACGGCGGCCACGACTGTCGCAAATAGCCAGATCAGCGGGATGAATAATCCGTTCATGAGCTCCCTGCGGGCAGCAGCATAGCATTGGCATTGGAGCAGGTCGATAAAACCGGCAAAATGCGTCCACATTAGCAACGTAAAAATTACCGCGAACAAGGCGAGATATATCAGCAGGATTTTCAGGAAGCGGCCCGGCGCGATGTATAACGAATGGCTTAGCTGATCCGTCAGCCTCAATATCGTTGCGCCCTGTATGCGGACAGTCTCGCTCATACGCCCCCCAATGCTTGCGCAGCCATGTTACAGGACATTCGAAACGATTGGCAATCCGGCGGCCTAGTTGCAGGCATTCCCTTTGAACGTCACATTCGCCACATGCCCGTCCTTAATGGTGAACGTGGTTTCGCAGGAAAACACCTGGATCTGGCTGGGGAAGCTGGCCGCGGCGAAACCGCCGCCGTAACCATAGGGCCCGCCCCATGGCCCCCAGGGTCCGCCGCCAAAACCGATGATGGGGCTGGGCTGCACCTGCGCCTGCTGGCGGATATAAGCGAGATAGGAAACCCCGCTCACCGTAATCTGCTTATCCGGCACGCCAAGGGATTGCACGAGTGTATCCTCGGGCGCGCCCATATAGGCGATCATGCGGGTTTGCAGGCTGGGGCCGGTGGCGCAGCCGGCGGCAAGCAGGGGCAGCAGGAGCAAGGCGGCACGGCGCATGGGCGGGAATCCTCTATCAGTCGATACGTTATATAGGGATTTCGTAACATTTCTATATCATAAGCGGGTCATGTTTCCGGCAGCCAGAGCACATCGGCAATGCGCGCAGCACCTGTGGCGAGCATGGCCAGGCGGTCGAAGCCAAGCGCGATGCCGGAACAGGCGGGAAGTGCGGCGACGGCGGATAAAAAATCCTCGTCCATCTCCCAATCCGGGCCGTAAAGCGCATGGCGGCGGGCGCGGTCGGCGAGGAAACGGGCACGTTGCTCGTCAGCATCCGTAAGCTCGACGAAAGCGTTGGCCAGCTCAATACCGCAGACATAAAGCTCGAAACGCTCGGCCACGCGCGGGTCGGCCGGGCATTTGCGGGCCAGAGCCGCCTGGGCAGCGGGCCAATGGGTGAGGAAAGTGGCGCGGTCGCGGCCCAGATGCGGCTCGATACGCTCCAGAAGCAGACGGAAGAACAGATCCTCCCAATCCTCGCCGTCACGCAGTTTTGCACCCGCCTGCGCCGCCAGGGCCGGGGCATCGCCCTCCGTGGCCAGCACATCGGCGCCCACATAGCGGGTAAACGCCTCGGCCACGGTCAGGAACGCGGGCGCATCGAGCAGGGTGGTGATACCCCGGCTGGTTACCTCCGGTGGCAGCGTGGCGCGCAGGAGAGCGAAAGTTTCGGCCATGAGACCATCCATGTCGGCGCCCAGAGAATACCATTCGAGCATGGTGAATTCCGGGGCATGGGTGTCGCTCCACGGCTCATCCCGCCAAACCCGGGCGAGCTGGAAGATCGCACCGGAACCGCCAGCCAGCAGCTTCTTCATGGCAAATTCGGGTGAGGTGTTCAGCCATTTACCACCCGCGGGCATGGCACGCAGATGCACCTCCTCCCCCGGCGCAGGAACAACATAAGGCGTTTCCACCTCCAGATACCCGCGCGCGGTGAAAAAAGAGCGCACAGCGGCCACCAGCAAATTGCGGCGGCGCAGGAGAGCCATTCGGTCGGGGAGGGATTGCCAGGGTTGAGAGCGCATGAGGCACAGGATACAGCACCGCGATGCCTGACGGAATGATCGCTTCCAAACAACGCGCCAAACAACGCGCCCCCAAACCCCGCACCCTGCGCCGCATCGCCGAATTGGAAGCCGCCGGTCTGCTCGCCCCCGAAGACCGCGCCGGCGCAGAGGCCGTGGCCGCGCGCTACGCCGTCGCCGTGCCACCTGCCCTGGCAGCACTCATCGGGCGGAAGGATGACCCCATCGGCTTGCAATTCCTCCCCCACCCGGACGAGCTGATCACCGCGCCGCATGAGCTAACCGACCCCATCGCCGATGAAGCACTCTCACCCATACCCGGCATCGTCCACCGCTATCCAGACCGCGCGCTGCTCAAACCGCTGCTCGCCTGCCCCGTGTACTGCCGCTTCTGCTTCCGCCGCGAACAGGTCGGCCCCGACGGCGGGCTGCTCTCCGAAGCCGAACTCGAAGCCGCCTACGCCTATATCGAAGCCCACCCAGCAATCCGCGAAATCATCCTCACCGGCGGCGACCCGCTCATCCTCTCCCCCCGCCGCCTGGGCGAAATCCTGCGCCGGCTGGAAGCCATCCCCCACATCGAACTACTGCGCATCCACACCCGCGCCCCCATCGCCGACCCCGCAATCGTAACCGACGCCCTGCTCGCCGCCCTGGACATCGAAAAACCACTCTACATCGCCATCCACACCAACCACGCCAGCGAGCTAACCCCCGAAGCCGTGGCATCCCTGCGCAAACTAACCCGCCTCGGCATCCCCCTCCTCGGCCAAACCGTGCTCCTGGCGAACGTCAACGACGACGAAACCGCCCTCGCCAACCTCTTCCGCGCCATGCTCCGCGCCCGCATAAAACCCTACTACCTCCACCAACTAGATCCCGCCCCCGGCACCGCACGCTTCCACGTCCCCCCAGAACGCGGCCGCCAACTCCTATCCAACCTCCGAGGCACCGTCAGCGGCACCGCTTTGCCCACATACATCTGGGACCGCCCAGGCGGCTTGGGGAAAGTTCCGTTGTGATAAGCAAGGAAAAAGGCGGGGCTCCGCCCTCGACCCGCTGGGGCCTGAGGCCCCAAACCCCCAATAGCTTTTAAGGGTTTGAAGGGGGCCTGCCCTTGCCTGTGGAAAGGCTGGATGGCAGGCCCCCTTAAAACCCTTATGTCATGGGATCCACGGGCCCTTCGCCCCTTGGCGGGTCCAGGGCAGAGCCCTGCCCTTTTTCCTTGCCTATCACAACGCACCCGCCCGACCGCAGGGCGCCCCCGTTGCGCGCGCCTCGGGGCCGCCGGCATTGGGTGGGGTTAGAACCTTACTTGCACCCCCGCTTGTAGGCTCTGACCCGACCAATTTCCGCCCGCTTCTCCTGTGTAGCGGGCTGTGATGCTCCAGTTTCGTTTGGTGATGGTTATGCCTGTGCTGATTTGGCCTGAGATGGGGGCCATGTGTTCGGGGTGGGTTATGAATGCTGTGCCGTCCTGGGCTGTTAGTTCGGTGTTGGCGCCGGGGTTGTTCAGCATGGTGGTTACGCCGGCGGTCACATCTGGGGTGATGGTGAGGTTGCTGGCGGTGATGAATTGTTTTTGCACTGTGAGGCTCAGGTAGGGGGCGGCGGTTGTGCCGCTGGCGGACGCGACGTTGACGGCGAAGGCTTGGGTGGCAGAGGTTTCGCTTAGGCGGCCGGCGGTGACCGAGACGATCTGAGCGCCGAGGGCTGGGGTGATTTCGGTGCCGCCGCCGAGGGTGAGCGGCAAGGCGATTTGCACATCGCCAGAGAACACGTTGCCATGGCCTTTGGCGGTGGCGGCGGCAGCACCGGTGTAGCGGGTGGTATTGCGGGAGACGATACCGTCCATGATATCGGCGCTGAGGGCGAAGCGGCCCAACGGCTGGGCGGCGTAGATGCCTAGGCGGATGGTTTGCAGGCCCGCGGTGCCGCCAGATTTGTCGCTCAAATTATCGGTGTCGTAGCCCACGGCCACGCCGATGCGGCCGCCGATACCATTTGCGCGGTCCACCCCGGCGAGGAAGCCGCCGCCTCGGATGGTATAGGCGCCGGTGGCGGAGGCGGTATTGCCAGTCACCTGCATCCATCCGCCGGCGGCGCAGATGCCGCTGGCCAGAGCTGACGCCATGTTCGCCGTTTGGCCAGTGCCCGTGGCGGGCAGCGCCTGGCAGGCATCGCCCGCATTGCCCCCCGCTGCGTAACCAACCGCATGGTCCAGCAATGCCTGGCCGCTGGCGAAAGCGCCGAGCGCCATGGCCTGGGTGGTGTCAGCAAACAGCCCGGCGCCGCTGGGGACGACGATGATGTTACTGGTGAAAGTTATGGCGTTATTCGATACCACCACGGCGCTGGCGGCGGGGTTGTCAACGGCCGTGCTGCTCTCGGGGGTATTGGTCACAGCGATCACGGTGGCCACGGTAAGATGCAGCGGCGTGGCCTGCACCCCTGTTTGCGTGCTGGTAACCGTGGCGAAATTCCCGGTGACGCCGCCGGTTGCGGCAAGAAAAACATCGCTGCCCGGAACAAAACTGCCGGGGGCAAGCATGTAGCGCAAGGTGCCGCCGAGCGTGGCCGTGCCGGTGATGGCGAAGCTGGAAATACCACCTGGGCTCACCAGCACACTCAAAACGCCGGTGGAGCTTTGCACGAAATTCCCGGTAAGGCTGAGCGGTGTGCCGATGGCACCAGGGGTGAACACACCATTATTCACAAGCTGCGCCACCTGCCACTGCCCGGCACCACTCCACACCGCAGACTGCTGCACGGTAATGGAACTACCAGCGGCGAAGCCCGTGATATCAGAGATCAAAGTGCCGCTGCCGGTAAGGGTGATCTGGCTTGCCGTGCCGCCACCGGCGATGTTGCCATAAAGTTTCGAGCCCGTGCCGAGCGTGATGCTGCTGGCCCCGCCCGACAGGCTGATGGCATTGCCGCCCTGCTCGGTGGAGGCAATGACACCATTATTGACCAGGCTCACCGCACCGCTGGCGCTAATGCCGGTCTGGCCGGTGATGGTACCTGAATTTCGGAGCACATCACCGGTGGCGGCGACCACAGCTGTCATGCCGCCGGTGATGTGCCCGCTGGCTTCATTCGCCAGCATGCTGTTGTTGCCGAGTTTTACGCCGGTGGTGCCGCCGGTGATGATGCCTGCGTTATCCACCGCGCCGCCCGTGGCGAGTTTTACGCCGATCTGGCCGCCGTGGATGAGGCCGGTGTTGGTGATAAGCGCGCCACGGCCGAGATCGTTAACACCATCCACCCCGCCGGCAATGGTGCCGGCATTGGTGAGGGACGCGGTATTGCCCATAAGATAAGCGCCGAATTCCGGCCCGGTGATGAGCCCGGCATTGGTGATCTGCGCGCCCGTGCCGCCAGCATACACGCCGGCATAGCCGCCGATAAGCTGACCGCCCGCCAGATTGGTGAGGCTGCCGCCGCTATAGAGAGACACCGCATCGCCGCTGCGGGCCGAGATAATGCCGCTGTTGGTAACACTGCCCAGCGCATTGCCGGTGTACACGCCGAGATGCGCGCCAAAAATGCTGCCGCTGTTGGTAACGGTACCGCCGTCGTTGAGGCTGATGCCGTCGTCACCCGCGGCGATTGAGCCGGTGTTGCCGACATGGCCGGTGCCGTTATTGACCAGCACGCCGTAATTGGTGCCGGTTATAACGCCGGCATTGGCGAGCGAGCCGGCGGCGTTGAAGCGCACCGCGTTGGCACCGCTGATGCTGCCGGTGTTGCCGAGCGAACCGCCGGCACCGAGATAGATGCCCGTTCCACTGGCATCCGCCACATTTCCGGCATTGCTGAGCTGCGCCAGAGTGGCGCCCGAAATCGCGGCCTGACCGGTACTAGTGATGCTGACACCGCTCAGGATATTCACCTGGCCCGCGACCAAATTGAGGGTACTGGCCTGGTTGGTGGTGATGTTCGTTTGCGCCAGGGCGGGGTGGCCAAGAGCAAGAGCGGCGGGGAAAGCGAGGAGGCAGGTGCTGCTGAGGGCTTGCCTGCGAGAGACGAAATTGGAGCGCGCAATGGGGGGGCACGCACGGGGGGAGTGCGGGAGCATAGGGGCCTGATCCTTCAATCGGGCCAATTTTTGGCGCCATGTACAAACGGGGGGGTGAGCCCATTTAGCCTTGCAGGTGTGAATCGGCCGTTAAGCGCATGGGGAAATTTTCAAAAAAAGTTTCTGGCAAAGTAACGCTCTTTTGCCCCGGCAAAGAGCCGATTGCCGCTTTGGTACTAGGATACGGGCATTTTTATACCAGGATATACCGCGCCTCGCGGCGCGCGACTTGCCGAAAGTGCCCCGGCGGCGTAAGCCCCCGCGTCACCATCACGCTCATTCAAAGTTTCTCATCGGCAGGCAGATCACATGAAGCAGCAGGCTAACCTCATCCGCGCCGGACAGGTCATCGAACACGATGGCAATCGCTGGACCATCCTGAAGCAGCAGATCATCACCCCAGGTAAAGGCGGCGCCTTTATCCAGGTGGAAATGCGCAACCTGAAAACCGGCAATAAAACCAACGAACGCTGGCGCACCGCCGATACCGTGGAACGCCTGACAACCGAAGACCGGGACTATACCTACTCCTATACAGACGGCGATAACCTCGTCCTCATGGACCCCGAAACCTTCGAACAATTCATGGTCCCCGCAACCATCCTCGGCGATTCCGCACCCTTCCTGCAAGACAACATGGCCGTCTCCGTCGGCCTCGTCGAAGGCGACCCAGTCTCCATCGCACTGCCACCACACGTCACCCTGGAAATCGTGGAAGCAGACCCCGTCGTCAAAGGCCAAACCGCATCCTCATCCTACAAACCCGCCAAACTCTCCAACGGCGTAAAAACCCTCGTCCCACCCTTCATCGAAGCCGGCGAACGCGTCGTAGTGCGCACGGAAGACGGAAGCTACGTGGAACGGGCTAAAGGTTAAAAGGCTGGGGCTCCGCCCCTGACCCCGCTGGGGCCGCAGGCCCCAGACCCCTTTAACTTGGGGATTTGAGAGATGGGGGTAACTCGCCCCCTTGGTTCTCGACATAATACGTGGTGCTAGGGGGCGAGTTACCCCCATCTCTCAAATCCCCTAAACTAATGGGGGTCCGGGGCCTCAGGCCCCGGCGGGTCCAGGGCAGAGCCCTGGCCTTTTTACCTTTTAGGAGCCCATGCCCATGATGCCTCGTCTTTCACCGCATATGAGCGTTATGCAGGCTGCGGCTATTAAGGCGGCTAAAAGGTTGTTGCGGGATTTTATGGAGGTGGAGAATCTTCAGGTTTCCATGAAGGGGCCGGGGGATTTTGTGAGCCAGGCTGATTTGCGGGCTGAGCAGTCACTGCGCGAGGATTTGGAGAAGGCGCGGCCTGGTTATGCGATGCTGATGGAGGAGTCCGGGGCTTCGGGGTCTGATAAGTGGTCTTGGCGGTGGATTGTTGATCCGCTGGATGGGACGACGAATTTTTTGCATGGCATTCCGCATTGGGCGATTTCCATTGGGTTGGAGAAGCGTTTGCCGGAGGGCGGGACTGAGATTCATGCGGCTGTGGTGTATTCCCCGGTGAATGGCGAGATGTTCTGGGCCGAGAAGGGCGTTGGGGCGTATGTGAACGACAAGCGCCTGCGTGTGAGCGCGCGGCGGGAGCTGAAGGATGCGTTGTTTGCGACGGGGATTCCGTTTGCGATCAGCAATGGCAGCCAGCGGCTGGAGTTTGCGCGGACCTTGGGCACGTTGATGCCGCAGGTGGCGGGAATACGGCGGTTTGGTTCGGCGGCGCTGGATCTCGCCTGGGTCGCGGCGGGGCGGTACGATGGGTACTGGGAGACCGGCATTCACCCCTGGGACATTGCGGCGGGCATGCTGATTGTGCGTGAGGCGGGTGGCTATGCCACGGATGCCGAGGGCCGCGATGAGATTGCCAATACGGTTGTGGCGGCAAATCCGCATATGCACCCGAAACTGCTTGAGGTGGTGCGGGACGGTCTGGCGGCCTCGAAGGGATAACGCTAGTCTCGCTATGTGAAACAGCTATTTCTACTGACCGGTTTTTTGTTCGCGGCCCCTTTGCCTGCTTTGGCGCAGGTGGTGGTTAATTCCGCCGCACTGCAACAGCTTGCGGGTATTGAGCCGCCGCCCCCGCTGGTTATGGAGGCGCCGGTAGCGGCACCTGTTGTGCATCATTGGAAACATCCGGCGCATGCGGCGGTGGCTACACTCAAGCCGGCCGGGGCTTTGCCTAAGCCGGTGCAGGCTGCGGCCCGTGTGGTGGCGCCGGCCGCGGCAACCGCTGCCAAACAAGTGCCCAAACCAGTGCTTCCCGCCAGCCCCGTAGCGCTTAAGTTCGCCCCTGGCGGCGATGAGCTGCCGGCCAATGCGGCGGCGGCGCTAAAACCTTTCTGCACCACGCCGGGCCATATCTCGGTATCCGCCCGCGCCCCGGCTGTTGCCGCCGACCCTTCGGCGGCCATGCGGCTCTCTCTCTCCCGCGCTTTGGCGGTGCAGGCCGCACTCACCGCCTGCGGTGTGCCGCCGCAAAACATTCTGCCGCGCGCCTTGGGCGCCGTGCCCGGGCAGAATGAGGATGAAGCCGTGATCGGGAGCGGAGTACAATAATGACCAAGCCGACCAGTTTCCTCATCCGCATGGTGGTCTTCTGTGTGGCGGTCTATGGCGTGGCGGTGCTGGTATCGCCTCAGCTGGTGCGCTTCTACATGGCCAATCCGGTGATCAACTCGGTGATCGTCGCGGTTGAGGTTTTCGGCGTGTTCTGGAACATAAGGCAGGTGCAGCGCCTGTACCCCGAGGTTGCCTGGGTGGAGGAGTTCCGCCGCAACCGCCAGAAGCTGGAAAAATCCCGCCCGCCGGTGCTGCTCGCCTCCATGGCGCGCATGCTGCAGGGCCGCGCCGATGGCGAGCGCCGTATTACCCTCTCGGGCCAGGCGCTGAACACGATCCTCGACGGTATTTCCTCGCGGCTGGATGAGAGCCGCGAGCTTTCCCGCTACGTGACCGGGGTTATGATCTTCCTGGGCCTACTCGGCACCTTCTGGGGGCTGCTGCATACGGTCAATTCCGTGGCCGAGGTTATTAACGGCATGTCCCTTGCCGGCGGCGATGTGAACGCCATGTTCGCGCAGCTGAAATCCGGCCTCGCCGGGCCGCTGGCGGGGATGGGCACGGCATTCTCCTCCTCGCTGTTCGGCCTTTCCGGCGCGCTGATTCTGGGTTTTCTTGACCTTACCGCCGGGCAGGCGATGAACCGGTTTTTCAACGAGTTGGAAGAATGGCTGGCGGGACTGACGCGGCTTTCCACCGGCGGCATTACGGGCGATGGCGAGGCCAGCGTACCGGTGTATGTGCAGGCGCTGCTGGAGCAGACGGCCGAGAATATGGAAGGCTTGCAGCGTGTGCTGGTGCGTGGCGAGGAAAGCCGTGGCCAGGGCAACAACGCACTGCTGGCGATGGGTGACCGGCTGGCGCAATTGGCCGACACGATGCACGGCAACCAGCAGCTGATGGAGAAGCTCGCCGCCAACCAGGCCGCCCTTGGGCCGGTGCTGGCGCGGCTCTCGGAACAGAAGCCGGGTGATGAAGTTTCCCGCGCATATTTGCGTAATATCGAGTTGCTGCTCTCGCGCCTGCTTACCGAAAACGAGCAAGGCCGTTCGCAAAGTTTGAGCGAATTGCGCAGCGATTTGAAAATGCTGACACGCACGGTGGCCGCCATAGCGGATGACCAGCGCTCATGAGCCCGCTTAAATGAGCCGGCGGCGGCGCGGGGGGGATAACGGGCTGGAGGCGTGGCCGGGCTATGTGGATGCGCTGTCCACTTTGCTCATGGTTACCATCTTCGTGCTGCTCGTGTTCGTGCTGGCCGAGGCGTTTTTATCCTCCGCCCTCACCGGCTCGAATAATACCATCGATCTACTGAAGCAGCAGATCGCGCAACTGACGCAGAGCCTGTCCATGGAGACCTCCAAGGACGCGACACTGTCCCAGGAGCTGGCCTCGCTGAACGCGCAATTGGCGCAGGCGCAGACGGCCAACACGGCGCTGACCTCGCAACTCGCAGGCGACACCCAGACCATTACCACGCTGCAGGACAGCCAGAAGGGCATGCAGGCGCAATTATCCGATGCGCAGGCGCAGGCGGCAGCTGCGGCGGGGCGCATCTCGGCACTGCAGGCGCAGATGGTGGCGGTGGCCGGCACGCCGGATACCCTTGCCGATACGCAAAGCAAGCTCGAAGCCAGCCAAAAACTCTCGGCCCAGGATGAGGCGCAGATTGTGCTGCTGAACCAGCAGATGGCGGCACTGCGGGCGCAGCTCGCGGCGTTGCAGCAGGCGCTGGATGCGGCGCAGGCGGCCGATGTTAAGGACCAGGTGCAGATTGTTGACCTCGGCAAGCAGCTGAACGAAGCGCTGGCGCGTAAAGTGGAAGAATTGCAGCAATATCAAAGTGTGTTCTTCCGCGCATTGTCCGAAAGCCTGAAGGGGCAGAAGAACATCAAGGTCGTCGGCGACCGCTTTGTGTTTGAGAGCGACGTGCTGTTTTCCGTGGATGACGCAACGATAACGCCGCAGGGCCAGGCCGAGATCGCCGATGTGGCGGATGCGGTGAAGGCGCTTACGGCGAAAATCCCGCCGAATGTGAACTGGGTGCTCTCGGTGGATGGCTATGCCGATGCGCAGCCGATCAAAGGCGGGCCGTATAAATCGAATTTCGACCTCTCCTCGGCCCGCGCGCTGGCGGTGCTGGATCTGCTGATTGCCGATGGTGTGCCGGAGAACCGGCTTGTGACCTCCGGCATGGGTGCCAACAACCCGATTGCCGCCGGCGAGACACCGGCGGATTACGCACAGAACCGCCGGATCGAGTTCCGGCTGACCACGCCTTAGGCCTTGGAACCGGCAGCGCAAAAAGCGGCGTTGCGGGCAGAGATGCTGGGGCTGCGGGCAAGACTGGACCCGGCCCGCGGCACGGCGCTGGCCGAATACGTGCTTGAGTCCGATATCGTGCCGCCGGGTGCGGTGGTTGCCGGCTATTGGCCGATGCCGCATGAGATCGACATTCTGCCATTGTTACACGGGCTGCATGCGCGCGGGCATGCGCTTTGTTTACCGGAGACAACGAAACCCGGCTCGGCGTTAATTTTTCGTGAATGGGCGCCGGGCGATAAAATGGTGCGGGGGCGGTATAATACGTTTCATCCGCTTGGGGCCAGCGTAAACCCGGACTTCATCCTGCTGCCGCTGCTGGCGTTTGATATTTTCGGACACAGGCTTGGCTATGGCGGCGGTTATTACGACAGAACTCTTGCTGAATTGCCCTATGCTTTTCGCCTCGGCTGCGCGTTTGCGGCGCAAACTGTGGCGGCCTTGCCTGTTGAGGCAACAGACTTGCCTCTGCATGCCATTGTAACAGAGGCAGGTCTGTGCAGGGTTTTCTCGGAGTAGGCGGCTTGCCAGCCGGGCAGGCCCTGGCTAGGCTTTGCACCGAAAACAATAAGCTGACGCCGAGGAAACAATATGCGCGTGGTGGAATGCGGCGAATATGGCGGGCCGGACGTGCTGCGTGTGGCCGAGCGGCCGGTGCCGGACATCGAGCCCGGCAAAATCCGCATCCGTGTGCATGCCGCCGCGGTTAATCCGGCGGATGTGAAGCTGCGCCAGGGCATGTTCGACTCGGTGGCGCCCTTAAAATTTCCGCAAGTTCTGGGCTATGACGTTGCCGGTATTATCGATGGGATCGGCGATAACGTCAGCGGTTTGTTTATGGGTGAGCGCGTGTTCGCGATGCTCGATATGTTGCAGCGCGGTGCCTATGCCGAATACGTGCTGGTGCCCGCAGGCGACGCCGTGCTGATCCCCGCAGCACTTGATTTTGCCACCGCCGTTGCGATTCCTACTGGCGGGTTAACCGGCGTGCAGATGATCGAGGAATACGCCCAGCCGCGCGCTGGCGATGTTGTGCTGATTACAGGCGCTACAGGCAGCGCCGGCAGGTTTGCGATGTTTGCCGCCCGCGGCAGGGGCGCGCGCATTATTGCCGCGGTGCGGGAGAACCAGCGGGAAGCGGCCCGGGCGCTGGGCGCGGATGAGACGCTCGTGCTCGGCGGTGCAGCATGGCAAGGACCGGATTTCAAATACGTGATCGATACGGTCGGCGGCGATGCGGTGGCGGTACTGTGCCGGCATCTGCGCGCGGATGGCGCGATCTTCACGGCGGCCACCACACCCATCAACAGTGAAGGTCTGGTCAGCAAACCTGTCTTTGTCGTGGTGCATAACGATTCCGTGAAGCTGCGCGCATTGGCGGGTGCGGTAGCCGCCGGGGCGCTCACCGTGCCCATCGGGCTGCGCCTGCCATTGGCGGAAGCGGCGGCGGCACACCGTCTCGTCGAGTCGGGCGGCAATGCCGGCAAGATTATCCTGGAACTGTGACCTTGCAGCCACAGTCGGACGTGCAACCCGCCCTTCACTTCAACGCCAAAGGGTCGCGGCCCCTGCTGGATAAACCGCCGATTGCATTCCGCGTGGGAAAGCGCCTGATCCAGCCTCACACCCTTGCCCGCCGGCCCAATATTGGAACATTTGACCCCGCCATCTCGCAGTCGCGTCATAGCGCCGCGGCCTCGCCGTCGTTTTGGGTACGGATGATAGTGATTTCGCCGGAATTTGTGGGGTTGTCCGGACCGGGACCCTTGATCGGGCCTTTTAAGTCCACTATAGACGATCTCAATACAGAATAGATAAAAATTGGGAGATTACGTTCTCCGCCGGACAATCTGCTTTGGTTAACTAGCTGGTTAGCGTTGATTTCCAAGAATCGTGGCGCTGTCAGCTATTTTCGTGGTGTTTGGTTTGGAATTGCGGGCACTTCCGCCTTCATTTCGAAGTAAAACCGAACTTTCTGGGTTTCGTTAATCTGGGTTTCGCTAAGACGTCTAAGACAACAAAAATATATAAGGGGGCTACTATATGTCCAAGAAAAACGGGTCCGTAAGCCGGACCAAGGGCCGTAACATTGCGCGTGGTTTTGGGTTCGCTCTGCCTGCCGTGCTCGCCGTAGCACCAGCGGCGCATGCGTTGCAGCTGTACGACGGCACTACGCACGGCAACAACGTTGAGATCAACCTGAACATCACGGCCTCGTACACCGGGCTGTACCGTGTGCAGTCGCCCTCCACGGTTCTGGTTTCCGGCGCGACCAACGAGAACGGTAACGATGGCGACGCCAACTTCCGCCACGGCATCGTCGGCAACACGTTTGAAGTTCTGCCCGTGTTGGACATCAAAGACCAATCTTTCGGCATGCATTTCTCCGGTGAGTACTTCCTCAACACCGTGTATCTGCAGGGCAACCAGAACAATCAGGCGGCCACGGTCAACCCGATCACCAGCTCGAACACCAGCTTCGCGCAGCAGACCCGCACGGCCAACGGCCAGAACGGGCGCATGCTCGATGCCTTTGTGTACGACAGCTGGAATTTCGCCGGCGGTCAGCAATTCACCGTCAAGGCCGGTCAGCAGACATTGTTCTGGGGCCAGAG
>JAMFRU010000007.1 GCA_026224875.1 Acidocella sp. | reverse complement strand
TGATGCCCTTGACGGGCATTGATTGGCTGGAAGGATGTTTAGAGTGGAACTTTATGGTGCTGTCCGGCGAGCCGTGATGGTCGATGGTTTGAGCCACCGCGAGGCTGCGCGGCGGTTTTGCGGGCCGAGGTGTCTGTCATGCGCCGCGCCGTGGAAGCGCTGCCTGGCAACCTGGTGGACAGCCTGCCCTCGGCACCCCCGGATTACCGGTCCGATGTTGGAAAAGTCGCGCAGGTGCTGGCCGCCGTAGTTGGGCGGCTCGATGTGATCGAGCAGCACCCGGCGCTGCGGCTGACGCCGGAGCAGCACCGGCAAGCCATTGCCCGTGAGGGCAATGAGCTGATGCGCGATGCGGCGGGCAAGCTCCAGGCCACCGCGCTGGAGCAGAACCGCGCGCGGGGCGAACTGGCTGGCATGATCGGCACGATGCGGGGGCAGCGGAATCAGGCATTCTGGCTGATCGCCTTGCCGCTGGCGGTTTTTATTTTGACGCTCCTGGCGTCGCCGGTTGTGCTGGGGGAATTGCCGTTCGGGTGGAATTTGAGTGCTGCCGCCACGGTGATGAAAGCCGGCCGCTGGGATGCCGGGTGGGCGTTGCTCCGGGCTGGTGATCCCGGAGATGCCGGTGACGCGGCAGCTGGATACAATCTCGTGCAAACCAACCAAGCAGCACTCTCCGCCTGCCAGCATGAAGCCGCCAAGGAAGGGAAAGACCAGAAATGCACAATAACGGTGAGGGCAGAGTAGGGCACCCGCTCAAACGATCTATGGCGTAACAATGCGGCAGCAAAAGCTTTCAGCAGAAAAACATAACTAGAAGGTCAAAATGGATGATAAAGCTTCCGTTTGAATATGTCATGAATCTTGGCGCATCGGAAAACTCAGCTTTAGCCTAATGGAAATCTCGCAATTGCATCCCATTTGGAATTTTGACAAATGAATAAACTCCCGGCGACCCAGCGCTTCCCAAGCCAAGCAGATGATTTAAACGCCGGATACAAAGCCGGAGACTTGTGGAACGCTGACGGTAAGATATACCAGAACTTGGCCCATACGTCGGGACGCTCAATTTGGCTTCCGATGCCAGAAGCCTATGCGTTGCCTTGTGATGCTGTCCCCGGGGCAACGGCAGCCTATGGCATGCGCCGACTGTCAAGATTTTACTCAAAAAATCAGTGTCTGGACGTGCGGCGCGCATCTGACGGCATGACAACGACGATCGGCTTTCTGGGTAATGATCAGCTGGATGAGCCTTTGCTCGATGCTTTCCTGGGAGGGGAGACAGGTCAGGTCATCAGATGGTACGACCAAAGCGGCAATGGCAACGACCTGGTACAGGAAAACGTTGCCGCCGCCCCGCTGGTTTCGCCTCTGTGCCAGATCGGAAACAGCCGGAGCCTGGCGTTTGACAGCAGGTTAAAAAACGACGGCGATCCGGTGCCCCGGGTCATGCGCATCTCTGCCACAATGGCCGTGAAATTCAATGATCATGCGGTAATCTGCTTGTCCAGGTTCAGATCCAACGCCTCCAATGTGGCGCCGCTCCAGCTTTCAAACACGGACGGTTCCCTAAAGTTCACTTTCGGTTGGGGCGCCACGGCCAACCGCTTTTTCGTCGCACAGACTGGCCAGGTTTTGGGCGAAGCCAATACGGGCGCTGCCAATACACCGTTCATCTGCGGCTATTCGACAGGAGAAATATCGTATTGCTTCGTCGAAGAACAGCAATTCGCACTGAAGCCGGCGCCATTTTTAATATCCACAGGCGGGGTGGTAGGGCAGCAGCATATTCGCGGCACAGCTGAAGGTTATTTCGATGCGGGAGCCATATTGATTTACTCTAAAGCACTAGCCGTTCCGGCCATGCAGATTGCCAGAGCCGCCTTGCATAGAGCATTTGCGACCCATCCTCAAACGCGCGACGTTTGGATAGCGGATGGCGACAGCATTACCGAAGGTGCTGGATGTTCCCTGATGCAGCATTATGCCCGCCAGGCCACACCATTTTTAGACCGGCCCATGAACGTCTATGTTAATGGATATTACGGTATGCAAGTTGATTATATTGGCCGCAAATTTCACGAAAATTCCGCTTTGAGATTTTGCAAAGGAGCGCAAAACAACATACTGACGATCTTTGCCGGGACCAATGACGCTAATGCGGGGGACCCGTCCCAGGTTTACGGCCGGCTCGTGAAATACATCGCTGACGCAAAGACCGTGGGGTTCAAGGTAGGTGTGGCGACAATGCTGCCCAATGCCGGGGGGGAGCGTGTGATGAATTTTCAGATCCAGTACAATCAGCTGATTCGCGCAAACGCTGGAAAAGCGGACACTATCATAGATATCGCCTCGGACCCAATAATGGGAGATTTGGCGGCTGTGCGCGGCACGCCGTTCTATGTGACCGGAAAGCACGTAACGAGCCTCGGACATTCCATTCTGGCATCATATTTTGCCGCAGCCGTAAATAAACTGTTGAAGCAAGACTAGGAGCGGGTTCCCACAATGACCAGAATAGTCCAAAAAAGGAAACTAGCGTTTGACCATCTTTGTTTATCAAACGAAGCCGCGCGAAAGGTCAAACGGGCCAGAGCGCGAAGGCCATTGTCCAGATTAAACGCCCAAAAGTCCATGAGCTTTAAGATCGGTAATAATCTGTGCGATCATTTCACTACACTGAGCGAGAGTCGCACTGGCACCCGGAAATGATGAAATTTTTGAATTTCCTGACGGCGTTCCATAGCCAGAGATTTGAGCGCCGACTACCTTTGTATCTGCAACGCTGTAAGATTCCAAAGTGTCTGTGTTCCCTCCATCAGTAATTGTGAAAACAGAAGTTCCTGTGACCTGATACTGTAACGACGCCGACGCGCTGACGTATTGCAATGTGTGAAGGTTTTGACCTGTCAAAAATTGGTTGCCGGTGAAATCGATTATTTGTCCCGAACCAAGGCGAATTGCAGCTGGCTTTGATCCATGTCGGCTTTCAAAGGCACTAAAACTTAGATCAATAGCGGCATTGTAATAGGTCACATTGCTACTTATTCCAGTACCGAGAACCGCCGAACTTCCGGAGTTAGTGCCAAAATAAATCCCCGTTCCGATCTCACATGCTATTGTAGTGCCAAAGGACCAAACCACACTTCCATCAACAATTGCAGCAATTTGCGCTGACCCAAAAACCGTAATTAGCCCCGGATTAGCGGCAAGCGGGACAGTAAAAGTCGTCGAATTTACAACCGTTGCGTAAATTGGTGCTTCGTTAATTGACGAAATATTATACCCCGATGGGGTACACCCTGTGATCTGAACAAAAAAGGTCTGCCCAGCAGTCATGCCTGTTTGATAGGCTGCACTTGTCGTAAATGTGACCAGACCGCTAGCCCACGTAGCTCCAGATATTGTAAAAATTCCATTGCTAGTGGGAAAGGTCGGTATCGTGCCTCCCGAAGTTCCAGCTCCAGTGCAGATAGCGGTGTACGTGTTGGTATTATCTGCAACCACTGCACCAAGTGCATATGACGTTGTAGCTTGCCAACTTGATACTGGGGATGTTTGAACATCTAAATTAATGAAAGACCGTCTCCGCAATATTGGCGCATAGGCTACGGCCGTCGCTTCTGGTCCATTGCAAATATTGTCTAGCTCCATACCTATCATTGCGCCGGCGGCGTTGGGCGGTAAGCCAGTTAAATCATTATTTGCACCCGAATACAGCCAAGTAGCGGTGGCTCCAGAACGATATATCTGAGAAAAAATACCTATGTCACCCGCAGCGCCACGAGAGGTAGCACCTGAATATATATTCGACACAACATTCCATGTCCCAGCACCAGCGGCTGTTGTAGATTGGCCTTGCACGGATAGATTTGAGCAAACCTCACCTGCAAAGTTCGATGTATTATTGGTTAGCGATAGCTCCAACACAGCAAAACCACCTGCCGTATTTGTAGTTATCGTTTTGGCCATATTGTATCGGCCAGCCCAGTATCCTGCGAGCAAATCGCCGTCACCAAGTGACCCGACAGGATTAGTCCCAGGTGTGCTAGTTGAATAATCAAGAGTGGAAAGCAAATGCCAATTCACAGTCTTGCCGGTTGTGTTAGGAAACACGCCTCCGGTGTAGAAATTTCCTCCTGGAATGACAATGGTTCCATTGTCGGCTGCCGCTTGGTAAGCATGGTTAAACGGGCCATAATCAGAAGTGGTGCCGTTCAGAACGGCACCATAATCTTTAACATTTAAGTTATCAGCCCCGCGGGACGCTAATGTGCGAGCAGTCGTAGTGCCCGTGGAAAGAACTGTGTCACTTGAAACGTCGGACATTTCTTGATGCACCTTTCAATATTATCTCATTTTACACTGTTGCGAAGTAAAGCCGTGCCGATGCTTCATTGAGAAGCATTACCTTTGCTGACATAATTTCCGGGTTTTGGGGGGCTTGTCCAGAAAAATCGCGCTATAATTGTATGGTCACGACAACTTCACGGAGAGGTGGCTTTTTGTCGCGCTGCCGAACCAGGCACCAGACGAAGGTCTGCTCGCGCCGAGTAGGTCCATCTATATATGATAATGTCCTTTATCTTATATATGGATGGAGATAGGATCGGGGGATGAAGCACTCAGATTTTAATCTTGGCACAGAGTTTTGGAGTGCTGACCGCCAGTGGCGATGCACGGATGTCGGTACGCGTGTGATTGTCGCCATCCGCATCGACGCTGCTGAAATCGGCAGCAACGAGCCAAGTCTGCGCCGGGCCTTGAATCGTGAGCAAGCGGAATCTGAGGGCTGGTTCAACGGACTGCCTTACGCGGTTGCAGAAGTTGTATTCGATGAAGACGACTTCGAGGGATGCTCGCTTGAGCCAATGGCGGTAACATGACCGCCCTCGCCCGGCTTTCGAACCCACGGCCCCCAGTCCCCCAGACTGTGGCGCTGTCGGCTATAGTGACGGCGGCCGGTGAGCGCGCCAGCATCCGTTTCATCGAGTTTTTTGCCGTCACGATCCGCAACCCGCACACGCGGCGGGCTTACGCGCGTGCCGTGGCGGATTTTCTGGCCTGGTGCGAGGATGCCGGCGTGCGATCGATTGCCCAGGTGCAGCCGCTGCATGTCGCGGCCTGGGTGGAATTGCAGACGCGTGAGCACGCCGCCCCGACCGCGAAACAACGCCTAGCGGCCGTGCGGCATTTGTTCGACTGGCTGGTAATCGGCCAGGTCGTGCCGGTGAACCCGGCCGCCTCGGTGCGCGGCCCCCGCCACATCGTGAAATCCGGCAAGACGCCGGTGCTGGAGCCGGAAGAGGCGCGCGCGTTGCTGGACAGCATCGATGTGACGGTGCCGGCGGGTCTGCGCGACCGGGCACTGATTGGGTTGATGGTGTATTCCTTCGCGCGGATCGGCGCGGCGCTGGGGATGAAGGTCGAGGATGTTTTTATGCAGAAGCGCCGGTTATGGGTGCGGCTGCGGGAGAAGGGCGGCAAGCAGCATGAAATGCCCTGCCACCATAATCTGGAGACCTATCTGCACGCCTATATTGAAGGCGTTGGCTTGGCCGATGATGCCAAGGGGCCGCTGTTTCGAACCATCGGCCGAGGCACCGGCAAGCTTACGCATACCCCCCTGCCCCAGGCCAATGCCTACGCCATGATTGGCCGGCGCGCGGCAGTGGCCGGGATCGCGACCAAGGTGGGCAACCACAGCTTTAGAGCGACGGGAATCACGGCTTATCTGAAAAATGGTGGCACGCTAGAAAACGCCGCCGCCATGGCCAATCATGCCAGCACCCGCACCACCCAGCTCTATGATCGGCGACACGACGATATCAGCCTCGATGAGGTCGAACGGATCAGGGTTTAGGGAGCTGAGTTTAGGCGTGAAGCTCAGCTCTCGTTGGGGGATGACGGCGCGCGTGAATGTCAACACGGACTTCCACCTCTTGCCCCAGGCCGGCTAAGATTGTCATCAGCCGGTCGATTGTGAAGCGGCCGAGGTTGGCTTTGCGGATGCGGGAGAAGTCAGCAGCCGCAATTCCGGTCTCTTCTTGGGCCGCGCGCCCGGTCAGATTGCGTTCATCGAGCACGCTGATGATTCGCGCGGCAAGGAGGGCGCGCAGCTGCTCCTTGTCGGCATCGGGGTGGCCGAGGTCGCGAAACACGTTGCCGCTGCCACGTATGATGTCGTTGTCGTCACTCATTTCAACATCTCCTTTAGTCGTTTCAACCGCTCTTGGATCAGGTCGATATCTTGTTTTGGTGTCTTGATTCCGGACTTTGATTTTTTTTGGAACGCATGCACGACCCAGATGTCGTCATCGATCTGCAAAGCATAGACGACGCGAAACGCATCGCCGCGATGCCGGAGAGCCAGCTCCATCACCCCGGCCCCTAGTCCAGTCAGGGTTTTGGCAATATCCGGCATCTGGCCTTCAGCCAGGATAGTGAGAGCCCGCGCCATTTCGAGCTGCGCCCCTTGGGGAAAGTCCTCGAAATCTTTTCGGGCACCCTTGAGCCAGCTTATTGGGCGTGTGTTTCGGAGCATTCGGGCGGATATTGTCATATTTGACAACCGCGGTCAATGTTTTTGCTGTGTCGACTTGGACATTAGATGTAGCTTGGTGTAGCAACATATAGCAACAAGAATAAACATGTTGCCCTCTGATGCATGTGCTGGCAATTTGCGGATGTCGAAAGGGAGATTGGTATGCCTGTCATTGTGACCGCTAATCCTAAAGGTGGCGCGGGGAAGAGCACGACGACTCTGATTCTGGCTCAAACTCTGGCGCGATTGGGGGCGAGTGTCACCGTAATCGACGCTGACCCAAACCGTCCGATTGTCGATTGGAAGAGTGGAGAGTCAGCCGCTGAGATTAAAGTCATCGGAGATGCGACCGAGAGCTCGATTATCCGGACGATCCGAGAGGAGGCTGCTTCCCATCAATTTGTATTTGTTGACCTTGAGGGGACTGCGAGCCGGTTGGTTTCACGGGCCATTACCCAAGCCGATTTGGTCCTCATTCCTCTACAGGCGAGCGCGGTGGATGCCAGGCAGGCAAGCCGTGCGGTTGCGCTGATTCATGAGGAGGAAGAGGCGTTGGGCAACAGGCGCATTCCGTTTCGCGTTGTTTTGACCAGAACAAACCCCATTATCACGACTAAGATCGAGCGCGAGATCGTCGATGCCTTGGAGGGGGCGGGGCTTCCTCTGATGCGGACAAAATTGCATGAGCGCCAAGCCTATAAGGCACTCTTTGTCCGACGATTGGCTCTGCATGAGCTTGATCCAACCCAAATTAATGGCCTTGCCGAGGCGCTGAAGAACGCCGAGGGCTTGGCAGACGAGCTGGTTGATATATTGGCGCCGGCTGTTGCCGGGCAGGAGGTCGCGTGATGGCCGAGGATGTTTTTGGGTTCTCCGAGGCAAAAACCTCGACGGCGGATCGGTTGAAGAGCTTCAAGCCGAGCCAGGGGCGGGAATTACCCCCCACCGAAGTGGCGCGAGTTGATGCTGTGAGTGAGCGTATGGGCTTCAAAAGCCGCGAACTTCCAGAGGCTGTCCAGGTGGCCAAGCGGCGCAAGAAGGAGATCGGCCCGACGACGGCGATCAATACTCGCGCCCCACAACGGGTTGCTGTGCCATTTATCGGTTTTTGCGAGGAAAATCGCTTCTCTTACTGGGAGGGGATCGAAGAGCTGATGCGTCGGGCTGGCCTCCTACCAGGCCAGAGCGAAGGGTAGCCGTCCGTCCCCACTGCGGGCCACAGAGCTGAAATTTCTGGACATTCGGGTTTAGCTGCTACGGAATGCGCCTTACCTGGGGCGGCGCGCGATTCGCGCTGCCGTCTTTGGGGCATGGCGGCGATGGTCGCTGCCGTGTGGGATCAACCTTCTGGCTTGGAGATCATAGCCCAGAAATAGCAAAACCCGCCGAGGAGGCGGGCCGTGCATACCGGCAAAGGCCGGGAAAACTATCGTCTGGTAAACAGGTTTTCCCTCACCTTTCCGTCTTTTGCAAGAGATTTCTTGCCACGGGCGGACTTGTGCCGATTTCCGGCCAGCTCGGCGGGTTCGCTTAAACAACCCGACGGAGATTTTTATGAATGCGATAGCGGCAATGCCGGCGGGTTTTCGCCGGCGGCGCGAGAAGGTTTTCGGGCATGGAGGGGGGCAACCTCTCGACCGGAACGCCAAGGCGCGGATCATGGTTTACGCGCGCGCCTGGTCGGCGCGGCACAGGCGGCCAGGCCAGCACCGAGGGCCGCTGACGCGGGCCACGTTGGAGGTGCTGGAGGCGCTGCTCTGGGGCTTCCACAACAGCCGGGACGGTCGATGCTTCCCCAGCTACGAGACCATCGCGCTGCGCGCGCAGTGCTGCCGTGACACGGTTTACGAGGCGATCCGGGCGCTGGAGGCTGCGGAGATCCTCACCTGGGTAAACCGGTTGATCCGGGTGCAGTTCCGCGAGCTGGATCTGTTCGGCAAGCTGGCGCGGCGCTCGCGGCTGATCCGCACCAGCAATGCCTATGTGTTCCGTGATCCGATGCCATGTGCCCAGGGCCGTGGTGAAGGCCGGGGAGGGCAGGCGGTCAGCACCTCTTCCTTTGGTTCATCATCTAAGTCGGAAAATCCCCCTAGAACCCAGACTCAAGA
>JAMFRU010000047.1 GCA_026224875.1 Acidocella sp. | reverse complement strand
CTCGTCAGTGGTATGAACAAGCAGGCGAATTTCTGGCCTCATGAATAATGTCAGCCGCCAAGTTTAGGGAGCTAAAAACAGGCATCCAAAGAGGTGCTAGGCCGGTCTTAGGACCGGCCATTTTTTTGGCCAGACGGTTTCAAAAACGCGCTTTAGCGAGGCAGCTGCGATAATTTAGAACTGCGGAAACTTTATTGACTCTGGTGCGTAGCTCCACGAGCACAGCACCTTGCACGACCCTCGGCGTACGCAAAGCGCCGCCGATGGTCGTCACTGCGTTTCAGACGGTCTTGCTAAATATCTTGCCTTTGCGGGGATGGAAGCGGCTGATCTGCACCTCGGCCCATACGCCTTGCTTAGTGAACGGGTCATTCGCCACGAAGGCATCGATGGCGCCCCGGTTGCACGCTTCCAGCACAAACAACGAACCGGTCATCACCTCGCCATCATCCGATTGCAGGGGGCCTGATACAATGACGGTGATCCCTTGTGCCTCCTGGTCTTCAACAAAGGCGCGGTGGGCGGCATAATGGTCGAGTCGTAACTGCAAGGTACGCGGCCGATCGATGGCGTGCACGGCAAACAAAGGCATTTGGGGTGTCCTCTCCATCCTATTGCCTCTACCGCTAATATGAAAACCTTGCTTTGACACGATACATTGGCGCCACCCAGCTTTGTGCTGCACGCTGGCGCAGAGAAAGGATTAGACTATGAAACTATTGCGTTATGGTGATGCCGGTGCCGAAAAATGGGGCATGCTGGATGCTGAGCAACGGATTCGCACGTTGGATGATGCCCTGGTCCATGTGACCGGCGACGAACTCAGCCCGGGCTGGCTTGGGCAATTGCAGCAGTTGAACCCCGAAACTCTGCCATTGTTGATGACAAAGCGGCGGGTGGGGGCGTGTGTGCCCAGGCCGCTGAACTTTGTCGGCGTCGGGTTGAACTATGCCGACCATGCGGCGGAAACCGGGGGCAAAACTCCGAAAGAGCCGATCCTGTTCCTCAAATCCCTCTCCAGCTTTTCCGGCCCGTATGATGACATAATCATCCCCGCCGGGAGCATCAGCACCGATTGGGAGGTGGAGCTGGGCGTGGTCATCGGCACGGTGGCGAAGAATGTAAGCGAGGAAGATGCGCTGGAATATGTCGCCGGCTACTGCGTGGTGAATGATGTAAGTGAGCGCGAGTATCAGACCAAGCGCGGCGGCCAGTGGGACAAAGGCAAAGGCTGCGACAGTTTTGGGCCGGTGGGGCCGTATCTGGTCAGCAAGGACGAGATACCTGACCCGCAGAACCTCACCTTATTTACTGAGATCGACGGCGTGCGGCGGCAGGATGGCACCACCTCGAATATGATTTTCGGGGTGAAGACGCTGGTGTCCTACATTAGCCAGTTCATCACTTTATATCCTGGCGACATCATCGCCACCGGCACGCCGGCTGGGGTCGGTATGGGCATCAAGCCCGAGCCGATTTATCTGCGCGCCGGGCAGGAGGTGCGCATCGGCGTACAGGGGCTGGGCGAGCAGCGCGCTAAAACGGTGGGCGGGTGAAGCAAATGCCTGGAGGCGGCAGCTTGCCGCCTCCAGTTTCAAATCAGAACCCTTCCGGCTCTAACCTTTTGGCTGTTTGCGGTTCGAGCAAAAACTTCCAGATCAATGCCCCAAGCGCGCCGCCGGCCAAAGGTGCGACCCAGAACAGCCAAAGCTGGCCGAGCGCGTCAGTTTGAGCGAAAAGTGCTGCTGCGGTGGAGCGAGCCGGGTTGACGGAGGTGTTGGTGACCGGAATTGAGATCAGATGGATCAGGGTCAATGCCAGGCCAATGGCTAGTGGCCCGAAGCCCGCCGGCGCGGTTTTGGATGTTGCCCCGAGGATGACGAGGAGAAACCCCGCGGTCAGCGTGATTTCCACGACCAGCGCCGCGAGCATGCTGTAATGGCCAGGCGAGAGTGCGCCATAGCCGTTGGAGGCAAACCCACCCGCCACGAAATCCGGCTTGCCGGAAGCAATGACGTAAAGAACGGCGGCTCCGGCAGTACCGCCAACGACCTGGGCCACCCAATACGGGACCAGCTCTTTCCAACTGAAACGGCCGGCAATGGCGAGGCCGAAGGAGACCGCCGGGTTAAAATGCCCGCCGGAAATGCCGCCCACCGCATAAGCCATGGTCAGCACGGTGAGGCCGAACGCCAGGGCTACCCCGGCAAAGCCGATGCCGAGCTGTGGAAAGCCGGCTGCCAGCACGGCGCTGCCGCAGCCGCCAAAGACGAGCCAAAACGTACCGAAAAATTCAGCCGCGAGTTTTTTGGACATGGTTAACCTCCGTTAAACGATCACTTTATTTTGGTAGGAGAGTTATAACCCTTTGTCTTAGTTTCCTACACTTGCAGCTTAATACACTAACCTTTGGAAGGAAAAGTGAAATGTTCACTGAATTTGCTGAGATCGAAGTAAAACTGGGTATGGAACATGATTTCATCGCGGGCGTGGAGAAGAGCAAACCGGCCTTCCTGCGCTCACCCGGCTGCCATGGGCTGCATCTGGTGCGTTCGGTGGAAAACCCGTCGAAATTCGTGCTGCATGTGCAGTGGGAGAGTGTCGCCCACCATATGGAGCTGTTCCGTAACGCCCCGGAATTCCAGGTGTGGCGGGAAAATGTTGGGAATTGCTTCGCCGCACCTCCGAATGTTTGGCACGGGCAGACAGTGGCGTAAGCCACCCGGCCCTCTGCGCACCGCTTTCGCTCTGGTAATGCCCCCACTACGCCGCATGAATGATGTAAACGATGACCGTTACCCCAAAAACTCTGTTTTTGCCCGGCGCCACCGGCAGCGCCGCCTTCTGGAAGCCTGTTGCAGCCCATATCGGCATGGAGGGCGTATTTCTGGCGTGGCCGGGTCTTGGCAACGAACCAGCCCATCCCGGTGTGAGCGGTATCAGCGGCCTTGTTGCCATAGTGCGCGAGCAGATGGCTGAGCCAGTGAACATCGTTGCCCAATCGATGGGCGGCTTCGTGGCCATCAAGGTGGCTTTGGCTTTCCCGGACAAGGTTCGGCGCCTTGTCCTGGCCGTCACATCCGGTGGCGTGCCTGTTACCGATTTGGGCGGGTCCAGTTGGCAATCCAACTACCGTAAAAACTTCCCGCATGCGGCGCAATGGATCACGGAGCCCTCGGAAGATCTTTCGGGGCAGATGCAATCGATCAAAGCGCCTACTCTCCTGCTGTGGGGCGATCGCGACCCGATCAGCCCCGTCGCCGTTGGAGAAAGGCTGCAAACCATTCTGCCAAGCGCCCAGCTGCATGTCATTCCAAACGCGGATCACGACCTTGCTCAGACTCATCCCATCCTCGTGGGTGCCTTGATCAAACATCATCTGGCGGGAACTTCTTGAGCTATCCGAGACGAGTCCCTGAATCTCACTGGCCCCCGTTGGTCCGCGCCGTAAATCCTGCTATCGCGCCGCGATGGACCAGCCCCTGCCCACCGCCGAAACTGCCACCGGCATCCCGCCCCGGCGCACCTTTGCCATCATCTCCCACCCGGATGCCGGTAAAACCACGCTGACGGAAAAGCTCCTCCTATTCGGCGGTGCCATCCGCGAGGCCGGCATGGTCAAGGCGCGCCAGGACCGCCGTAACACCCGCTCTGACTGGATGAAGATCGAACGCCAGCGCGGCATCTCGGTCACCTCCTCGGTCATGACCTTCGAATTCGGCGGGGCTGTCTTCAACCTGCTCGACACGCCAGGCCATGAGGATTTTTCGGAGGACACATACCGCACGCTGACGGCTGTCGATTCCGCGGTCATGGTCATCGACGCGGCAAAGGGCATCGAGCTGCAGACCAAAAAACTCTTCGAAGTCTGCCGCTTGCGCAACATCCCCATCACCACCTTCATCAACAAGGTGGATCGCGACGGCCAGAATCCGTTCGAGCTGCTCGAAGAGATCGCCAACACCCTGGCCCTGGATATCTGCCCGATGGTTTGGCCCATCGGTACGGGCGGCTTGTTCAAAGGTTGCTACGATCTGCGCCACGACAAGCTCGTTTCGGCCAAAAAACCAGGCGACAAAATGGCTGAGCAGGCGTTCGCCATCCCTGCGGACCAGCAAGCCCAGCTTGACGAAGATATCGAGCTCATCCGCGCCGCCTTCCCGGAATTCGACCAGCAATCCTTCGCCGAGGGCCATCTTACCCCAGTCTATTTCGGCTCGGCCCTCAAAGACTACTCTGTGCGCGAGCTGCTCGAAGGCCTGGTCGCCAACGCCCCGCCACCACAGCCCCGCGAGTCGGACACGCGCGTGGTAGACCCGGATGAAACCCCGGTTACAGGCTTCGTCTTCAAGGTGCAGGCCAATATGGACCCGCAGCACCGCGACCGTATCGCCTTCACCCGCATCTGCTCCGGCAAGTTTATGCGTGGTATGAAGCTGATCCATTCCCGTACGCAAAAACCCATGGCCATCCAGGCGCCGATCTTCTTCTTCGCCCAGGACCGTTCATTGGCCGAGGAGGCCTATCCCGGCGACATCATCGGCATCCCCAACCACGGCACTTTGCGCGTGGGCGATACGCTGACCGAAGGCGAGAAACTGCGTTTTACGGGTATTCCCGATTTCGCCCCCGAGATTTTACGCCGCATCCGCCTGGCCGACCCGATGAAGGCCAAGCAGCTCAAAAAAGCGCTGGAAGACCTCGCCGAAGAAGGGGTAACCCAGGTCTTTCGCCCGATGAATGGCTCGGACTGGATCATCGGCGTGGTCGGTGCTTTGCAGCTCGATGTCCTAACCTCGCGGATCGAGCAGGAATACAACGTCCCCATCGCCTTCGAGGCAGCTCCTTACGACACCGCCCGCTGGATTTTCTCGGAAGACGCGGCAAGGCTGAAATTCTTCATCGACGTGAACAAGAGCGCCATGAGCGAAGACCGCGAGGGCGCGCCCGTCTACCTCGTCCGCAACAGCTGGGAGCTGAACCGGATGAAGGAGAGTTTCCCGGAACTCACTTTCTCCGCCACGCGCGAGCGCCGCTAAAGGCTGTTCCAAAATGCGCTCTGGCGGCCATCTGCGGGGTTTTTCTCCGCTTCTGGTGCTCACGTACAAGTATACGCTGCGCGCCGGTTCTCGAATAACACCGCAGCTGACTCGCCGGAGCACGTTTTGAAACAGCCTTAATAGTTGAACTGGTAGGTCAACCCCACCGAACTGGCATCGTCACCACCGGTTGATGACGTGCCAGTCGCGGTCTGCAGTTTCAGCCCCTTGTACAGATTGACCTCCACATTCACCTGCGTGCCCTGGCCATTGGCCGCCTGCGTGGCGCCCACATACACGCCAGGCGCCACGTAGCGCCCCGCCTGCAACGAGGGTGGCCCCGTGCCGCTGCCGCCAAGCGAAAGCTCATCCAGCCCCAGCGCATTGCGCACCTTATCCAGCGGGTTGAATCCCCCGCCACCTATCCCTGAGATTTGCGCCAGTGCAGCTGCCAGCGAGGCCGCCTGGAACGGCGTCAGGCTGGAAGCGCTCTCACCAAACAGCAGCTGCGCCAGAATTTCATCGGACGGCATGGGCGGTGTCGAGCTTAAGGTGATAACCGGCTTGGCCGCTGTGCCTCCCACGGTCAGCGAGGCATTATTGGCCTGGACATTATTAACCGTGGCCACGAGGTCCAGCTCGGGCATAAACCCGTCGCCGGCAAAGCCGATCGTGCCTTCGGTGAATTGCAAACTCTTGCCGGCGAGCGAGAAGTTGCCACGGATCAGGCTGAATTTCCCTTCCGGGTCCATCGCCGCCAGTGTGCCGCCCAGATGCACATGGCCGCCCAATTCAGCAAACAGCCCATCGCCTCGCACGAAAATCTGGTTGTGTGCCCGCACATCCACGTTCAGCGCGATGGGCGGCGGCGGGGCAGGGGGCGGGGGCGGTGTCTCGCCATCGTTGACGATGTTCAAATTCGCAACACTGGGCGGTAGCCCATGCGGGATGTTGATGTCCGCTTTGGCGATATTGATATTCCCCGCCAGCGTCATCGGGCCGCGCAACGCCCCATTCAGCGCCACTTTTCCGCCTAATGTCTCCGTAATCAAATCGGAGATCACGGGCGACGCATTATCCGCATTCAGCGTCAAAGCAATGGGCATCTCCCCATCCAGCCCCAGTGTACCCTGTCCGGTGAATTTGCCGTGCCCCGCCGTGGCGGTCAGGTTTTTTAGCGCGACATTCCGCCCCTCGGCATTTATTTCGGCGGCGATCTGCGTCAGGTTCAGCCCGGAGTTGATATTTTCGATACTCCCGCCACTGAGGATGATTTTACCACTGGCAATGGGGTTTTTCGGCGTGCCGGTTACCTGCAAATCGGTCAGAAGCTCTCCGCGCACCACCGTTCCCTCCGCGGCCAGCAGTAGATTTGCCAGTTGCAGATCCACCCGCCCGGAAGCCTGCAGGTTCATCGCCCCGCCCATCCCGAATGGTGCCAGGCCGCGCAAGCCAAATTCGATATCCGGCCCTGCCTTCAATTGTATATCGACCGTGGCCGATGTCCCGGCCAGTTGGGCGCTACCCGTCAAATTCGCCGGAGGCAATGCCGCCGCCGGCCCCTGGCCGATATGCAGCCCCATCGCATTCAGCTGCATCGTGCCGCGTGGTGCCGTGGGCGGCCCGGTCAGTGCGGCCTGGGCTGTGATCGTTCCGGCAGCGCCCAATGTGGGCACAAAAATATTGGCCATACTAAGCGGCAACGCCTGCAACGAAGCCTTCGCGTTCAACTGCGGCCAGACCACGCCATCCAGCATCACGCTCCCGCTATCCAGCCCCAGCTTCAAGTGCCGTACCGCGATCGCTGGCTTGGTCTCGATCTCCACCGGGCCTTGCAGCTGCGCCGTCTGCCCGCGCCACGCCGCGTTCAGGCTTGAGAGCTGGGCCTTCTGCGCCGGTACATCCAGCACACCGGCAAAATTCAGTTTGGCCGCACTGCCCATCAGGCTGGCCAAAGTCATCTGCGCCTTTACCCCCAACGCCTGTACCGGGCCCGAGGCGGCAATTTTGCCGTTGATCGCACCCAGCGAGGGCGTCACGATCAGGTCGTTGGCGGTCAGGTTGAGTTTGACGGTCTCGCCGCCGGTATAGGCGAAATCGCCGCTGGCCCCGCCGCGCAAAGCCTCCGGCACGAACGGAGCGAAATCCTGCAGGCGGCCCACGGCAAACTTCGCCGTGCCGGTTGGCAGTACGGCCGCGGGAGCAAGGTTTAAATCCGCCACTGCCGTTACTGAACGCCAATGCGCCTTGTTGATCTGCACCTGCACCGCGCCATCGGTTGCTCGCGCAAATGCGGCATCGAGCAGCAACGGCGTATTTTCCAGCATGCCGTTGCCTACCAGTGTGCCGGTGGGCACGCTCGGCAGATGTTGCACGTTCACCTCAACATTAAATGGCCCAGAAGCCTTGCCCTTGGCACCGATCGTCCCGCTCAATTTCGCCTGTACGGCAAAATCCCGCGCCGTGCCGGTCACGCTGCCGCTCTCTGTCACATTACCTGAAATTTCGGGCGATAATGTCGCCACTTGATCGATTTTTACATCGGTGGCGAGCGCGATATCATCCTTGCCCAATTTGCCGCTCAAATCGATGGCAAAGTAGGCGCCATTCAACTGCAATTTCTCAATCGTCAGGCTGTTGTTCAGCAACGTCGCCTGCAACGCGATCGTATCGCGCGGCCCCAGAAATTTCTGCAACCCCGCCGGGGCCTGGCGCAATGCCACATCACCATCCAGCCCCAGCGCAACAGCATTTTTGTCAGCCTGTGCCACGCGAAAATGCAATTGCGTATTGCCGGCAATGGATTTTCCCGCCAGCGCCCCGAAAGGTGCGAGCTCCGGCACGGTCAGCGTCACATCGGCAAATGGCTGCGCCGGCGTTAGCCCCAAATGCCCCGCACCGTGCAAAACCGCCGTTCCAAGTGCTGCCGTAAAATCCAACGCCGCATTGTTGCGCGGGCCCACGAGCGAGACATCGGCTGCCAGCGGCCCTTGCGCCTGCGGCCCAGCAAAATGCCCCGCCAACCCGCCGGACGGTTCGGCAATATGCAGCTGCATGCTGATGTTTTCCGAATCAACAGCGGCCGCAAGCCGGTACTGCCCAGCCCCATCAGGCGTCACCGCCTGCAATTGCACACCCGCCTGGTCAATACCGCGCCAATGCGCCGCACCCTGCACGTGCAAAGCAATGGCCTCACCCGCGAGCGACGGTGCCAAGGTCAGCGTACCAATATCCAGCCGCCCGACAACCAGCCGCCAATCCGGTATGCCGCCACCACCGCTGCTGCTCTCCTTGCCGGGCACAGGCTCACGCAGCACATCAATCTGCGTTGCCGTCACCGCCTCAACATTTACCTCACGATGTAAAAGCCTCAGTGGCAGCCAGCGCAATTCCACGCCGCTCGCATGCAGCCACACGCCCTGGGCGTCGGCCACCTGCACATCCTGCAACTTCAAATCCGCTGGAAAATGTCCCCCGAGCCCCGCAACCTGCACCATGGGCCCGGCAAATCTGTTGATCTCCCGCACCGCAAACGCCCGCCCGCCACTGGTATTGAGCCCCACCACCAGCCCGCCCAGCACCAGCACCGGCAACAACACCAGCACAAGCACCACACCAAGCAGAATGCGTATCGCGCGCCGCATCAAAACGCCTCGCCCAGCCCGACGTAGAGCGCAAACGACCCGCTCCCCGCCACGCGTGTCAACGGAAACGCCACATCAAACCGTATCGGCCCAATGCCGGTATAATACCGCAAGCCTAGCCCCGCACCCACGCGAATGGTGCCGGTAAACGGCGCGCTGGAACTGCTCACCTGCCCGGCATCGACAAACGGCACCACCCCGATATTGCCCCATACATGCTGGCGGAATTCCAGATTGACAGCATCCATCGCCGCCCCGCCCTGCGGCACGTCATCGGCAAACAGCGGCCCGATCGTCTGGTAGGTATAGCCGCGCACCGTGCCTGAGCCGCCGGCATAAAACCGCTGGTCCGGTGGCAACTGAAATGTGGTGGCCCCCTGAATACTCCCCGCGATGATCCGTATCGCGACAATGCCGCGCCCATCAGCCTCCACCGGAATATAGGTCGCCGCACGCGCCTGCAAAATGATGAACGGGTTCGTGCCCCCCACCACCGCGACCGAAGGCGTCAATGAGATGCCGGCATTTATCCCATGCGTCGGCTCCAGCAGGCTGCCGGTATTGTTATAGGTGAAGGCGATGGGAAATTGCAGCAGCACATAGGTCCGGCTCACCCCTTCCTGCTCAACCTGCTCGCTGGTGAAGGCCGGACCATAAGTGATCGCCGTATGGCTGGTAATCGGCCGTGACAGGCTCGCCCCCAGCAGCAAAGCGGTACGGTTATAGGCGGTCAGCGACTCTTTGAGCCCCTCCACCGAGAGGCTGAGTGTTTGCCCGCGCGCATAATAATCCGGCTTGGCAAGTACGGTCTTCAAATCATAGCCAGGTGCGGTGGTGCCGGTGCCGCCTAGCCCGTTCGCTGTCGCGGTTACGGTCAGCGTCTCGGCGTGGCGGAACAGGTTCCGGTCCTCCCAGCTTGTGCTTATGCTCAACCCCGTATCAGTGGCGTAGGCCCCGGAAAGGCTTACCGCATGGCGCTTCTGCTCCAGCACACGGATCAAAATAGGCGCCGGCTGGCCGCCCTGCTGCTCCGGCACAACGGTAACGGAGGAGAACACGCCAAGCCCCAGCAGCGAATCCCGCGCCTGAGCCAGCCCGGTGGCGGAAAACCTTTGGCCCGGCTGTAAAGAAATATGCCGACGCAAAAACGCCGGATCCGTGCGCTTAAGCCCGGAAAATTCAATGGGCCCGACATCCACGCGCGGCCCCGGGGTAATGCTGTAGGTCACGCTCAGCGTATGCGTTGCCGGCGTGGCCACGGCGAACGGCATGCCGACCGTCGCAAAGGCGTAGCCGTCATTCTGTAGCGCCAGCTGCAAAGCCGGTCCTGCGGCAAGTATAGGCTCGGCCAGCGCGACATCCCCGGTTTTAACCACATGAGGCGGCTTAAAACCCGGCGGCAGCCCTTGCATCGTCACCTGGCCGATATGGAAAATTGCGCCGATATGCGGCTCAACCTTCACGGCCACCGCCTGATGCGTTGGCGCATCAGCCAAATCCGCCAGCAGACCGGAGTCATTCAGCGCCTTACCGTCGATGGTAATATCCACCTGCCCGGCATCATAACCCAGGCTGTGCAGTACGATCAGGAACTGGGCCTCATCTGCCCTCGCCCGGCCGATCAGCGCAAAAGGTGCGGGCCGCAGCTTGGTCTTCAACGCCACCAGAGACGACGTCTGTTTAAGCAAAGCATCCAGCGCCTCATCGCCGCTGGGCGCGAAAACCACATTGTATTCCACCGGGTCCGCGGCCTGCGCGCCCACGCAAACCAACACCAAACACAAGGCAGAACAGGTTCTTAGCCGCCACCGCATGATGGTTTATGGCCAGATTCTGGTGATCCCGCCAGCTATGCGTTGGTTAAGGAATGGTCACGTTCGCCGCATCGACTTGCCCGCATCCGGTACTGAAAACCCGAGATATTTCATGCTGTCGTGCATATGCTTCGGCAGTTCCGCTTCCAGCGTCAGCATCCCGCCATCTGGGTGCGGCACCACAAGTTTGCGCGCGTGCAGGTGTAACTGGTCGGCAAACCCCTCGGCAAAAATCCCGCCATAGGCGGCATCGCCCAATATTGGCGTGCCAAGAGCCAAGGTATGCGCCCGCAGCTGGTGCATGCGCCCGGTTTGCGGCCGCAATTCCGCCAGGCAGAATTTTTTCCCCGCACTGTCGAGCACGCGGTATTCGGTCACGGCACTCTGCCCATCCGGGTCCTTGCGGCCGGTGGGCTCCGAGCGCGAGGTATTGCCGAATTCCACCCGCTTCAGCGGCAGATCAACCCGCCCCTGCAGCGTCTCCGGCACGGCGGTCAGCAGCGCCCAGTAAATCTTCTCCACATTCCGGCTTCTGAATAGCGTAGAGAGCTTGCGCGCCGCCTGGGAACTGCGGGCCAGCAGCAGAATGCCGGAGGTGTCACGGTCCAGCCGGTGTACCAGCTTCGGCCGCTCGCCATCCTCACCCTCGCGCAGCGCATCCAGCATGCCATCCACATGCACGGTAATGCCGCTGCCGCCCTGTACGGCGAGGCCCGCCGGCTTGTTCAGCGCAATCACCGCATCGTCGCGGTAGATGATCATCGCTTCCAGCTCTTTAATCCTGGCCGGGTCCATCTTCACGATATGCCGCTCTTTCGGCATCGCCACGGGCGGGGCAATTTCTGGCACGCGCAGCAGATCGCCTTCGGCTAGCCGTGCATTGGCGTCAGCCTTGGCACCGTTGAGTTTAATCTTGCCGTTCCGCAGCAGCTTTTGCAGCATACCTTGGGTCAGACCTGGAATTTCGCGGCGCAGAAACCGATCCAGCCGCATTTCCGCGGCTTCTGCTGCAATGGTAAAGTCGTTCATGCCTTCTCTTCGCGCAATTTCGCCCAATAGGCCAATCGCTTCACAATTTCGCGCTCAAAACCGCGCTCCACCGGCCGGTAGAAATCCGGACGCCCCATGCCATCGGGGAAATAATTCTGCCCCGAGAACCCATCCTCGGCCTCATGATCGTATTCATAACCAGCGCCATAGCCCAGGTTTTTCATCAACTTTGTCGGCGCATTGAGAATATGCATCGGCGGCATCAAACTGCCGGTCTCCTTGGCCGCCCGATTAGCCGCCCCCAGCGCCTTATAGGCCGCATTGCTCTTGGGCGCGGTCGCCAGATACAGCACCGCCTGGGCAATACAAATCTCCCCCTCCGGCGAGCCCAGCCGCTCATACGCCTCCCACGCCGCCAAAGTCTGCGGCAAAGCCTGCGGGTCGGCCAGGCCGATATCCTCCGAGGCAAACCGCGTAATCCGCCGCGCGATGTAACGCGGGTCCTCGCCCCCCGCCAGCATCCGCGCCAGCCAATACAAAGCCGCATCCGCATCGGAGCCGCGCATGGATTTATGCAGCGCCGAGATGAGATTGTAATGCTCCTCCCGGTCGCGGTCATACAAAGCCGCGCGGCGGGAAAGCAGCAGCCCCAAAGCGTCTTCATCCAGCATTGTGTCCGGCGGCAAAGCAAACAGCTGCTCGGCCATGTTCAGCAACGCCCGCCCATCGCCATCGGCCATAGCCCGCAATGTGGCTTGCGCGCCCGGGGTCAGCGGCAGCTCTCGCCCCATTTCCGCCTCGGCCCGGGCCAGCAGCAAAATCATCGCCGCATCATCCAGCCGGCGCAGCACGAACACCTGGCAGCGGGACAGCAGCGCCCCGTTCAACGCAAACGACGGATTCTCTGTCGTCGCCCCCACCAGTACGATGGTGCCAGCCTCCACCACCGGCAGAAACGCATCCTGCTGCGCGCGATTAAATCGGTGGATCTCATCGACGAACAGCAACGTCGCCCGCCCGGCCCGGCGCTGTCTCACCGCTTCCTCAAACACCTTCTTCAGGTCAGCCACGCCGGAAAACACCGCGGATATCTGCCGGAACTGCAAATCCGCCTGTGCGGCCAACAACCGGGCAATCGTGGTTTTCCCCACGCCAGGCGGGCCCCACAGAATCAACGATGCCAGCGAGTGCCGCTGCAGCATCCCGGTCAAGCTTCCCTGTTCCCCTAACAGGTGGTTCTGGCCAACAATATCGCCGAGCGATTGCGGCCGTAGCCGCTCGGCCAAAGGCTGGCCGGTCGCAGGTCGTTCCGCCTCCGGGGGCGGGCCGAATAAATCATCATCAGGCATTGCGGCATTCTAGCGGCATCGCCGCATGCTTGCCACAGGGGTTAATCCAGACCAAGATTGTGTCAAAAGCAACGGGTCATGGGCGTTATTTCCAGTTCCCCCGGAGCTTTCTATTGGTATAGTGTAATCAGACTTCTTAACGGGTGGGCTTTACGTGAATGATGTGATGGTCGATCGCGGCCTCATCGAGGTTGAATCGCTGCCGTTCTGGACAGGCCCGATCAAAATCTGGCCCCTGGAAGGCGGCATCACCAACCGTAACTACGGCGTGCAAAACGCCGAGGGCCAGCGCTTTGCCGTCCGTTTGGGTCAGGATCGTCCGGAACATGGGGTGATGCGCTTTAACGAGCAGGCCGCCGCCCGTGCCGCAGCCCGTTCCGGCATCTCGCCCAAAATCTTCTATACCGCCCCCGGCGTCATGGTCAGCCGTTTGCTGCCCGGCCGCAGTCTCAAGCCCGACGAAGTGCAGCGCCCTGAAAACCTGCTACGTATCGCGGCATTGCTGCGCCGCTGCCACACCTCCATGGGCCCCTTTCTGCTCGGCCCGCTGCTCGCCTTCTGGGTGTTCCACATCAGCCGCTCCTACGCGCATGGGCTCAAGGAGAGCCGCATCGCCGACCATCTGCCGCGGCTGCTGGAAGCCAATGAGATGCTGGAGAGCCGCATCGGCAAGGCGGAAATCGTGTTCTGCCATAACGATCTGCTGGCCGCGAATTTGTTCGACGACGGCGCCCGCCTCTGGCTGCTCGACTGGGACTACGCCGGTTTCAACTGCGCCCTCTTCGACCTCGCCAATCTCTCCTCCAACAATAATTTCTACCCGCAGGAAGATGAAGACCTGCTCGCCGCCTATTTCGGCCGCAAGTTCGAGCGCGACGAATATGACATCTTCCAGGCCTTCAAATGCGCCTCGCTGCTGCGCGAAGTGCTGTGGAGCGCCACCTCGGAGCTGGCCCCCATCGCCGCCTTCGACTACGCCCGCTACACCGACGATTACCTGGTCCGCTTCGACAGCGCCCTCGCCCAGCTGGATTGACCAGCTGGATTGAATTGAAGCAGAGCCGTTTCGGGCCTATATAGAGGTCATGGAACATTCACAGGGCCCGGTCATCGACATGACCCCGGACGGCCAGTTCATCGAGCCACCGAAACCCAGCATCATGACCTACCTGCTGCGTTTGGCGCTATTTGGCGTAGGGCTGGCGATCGTCGTCGCTTTGTTCTGGACGATATTGCTGGTTCTGCCGTTGCTGATCGTTGCTGGAATTATCGGCTATTTTGTTATCAAGCCAAAGATTAACGTGCGAAGGTTTTAGTAAAAGCACTTCTTTTTGTGATTACTAGGGACATGGGCTGTGGCGGCGCCTCATCCCATGTCCCGAGGAGAAGAAGTTTTTTGGTTACTTTTTTTCAAAAAAGTAACCGCTTTTTCCTTTAAACATAATCCCTTGCCACCGTCGCATCCGCCGCGCGGTCGTTAGAAATGGCGTTGATTATTGGGCTCAGCACGGCCGAGACCACCGCGTTCAGCACCACCGTGGCAAAGGCGATATAGCTCGGCACCGTGTAGCCCAGCACGTGAAAAGCCCAGACCGAGGCGGTAAAATGGTTCAGCGCCGCCAGCCAGGTGGCAGTACCGATGCCCACGGCCCAGCCGATGAGCAGCGCCCAGCCGTTGAAGAAGCGGGTAAACACCGAGAACACCACGGCCGGGAAGGTCTGGATAATCCACATGCCGCCCAGCAGCTGCAATTGCACGGCATAGCCCGCCGGCATTTCCAGGATGAACACAACCGCGCCCACCACCATGAAGAGGGCGAAGAACTTCGCCACCAGCGTCTCATTGCCGCCGCTCTCGGCTGCCACGAACTGTGTCCAGATATCGCGGGTAAAGATGTTGGCCGAGGCAATGGCCATGATCGCGGCAGGCACCAGCGCGCCGATGGCGATGGCGCCGAAGGCCACGCCCACGAACCAGGCTGGGAAGGACTGCATCAGCAACGCCGGAATGGCGTAGCTCGCGCCATAATGGGCGAACCCGGCGGCATATTCTGGCATGTTCTTTACCCCGGCTGCCACGGCCATAAAGCCGAGCAGCGCCAGCAGACCTAGCATTAACGAATAGGCCGGCAGCAGCACCGCATTGCGCTTTATCACCCGCGGGCCGGCTGAGGAGAGAATACCGGTCATGGTGTGCGGGTACAGGAACAGCGCCATGGCACTGCCCAAAGCCAGTGTGGCATAGCCGGTATAGGCACCTGAGGAGCCCGGTTTTGGCATCGCCAACAGCAGTTTTTCCGGCGAGATTTTCGCGAAAATCGCCCCAAACCCGCCCAGCTCCATCGGAATGACGATGACGGCGGTAATCACGGTAAGATAGATCAGCAGATCTTTCACGATGGCGATCATCGCCGGCGCGCGTAAGCCGGCCGTCCAGGTAAACGCTGCCAGCACGGCAAAGGCGGCGATCAGCGGGATATGGCCCGGTAAGCCCAGGGCGCCGATGACAGTCTGCATACCCACCAGCTGCAGCGCGATATAAGGCATGGTCGCGGCAATGCCGGTAACGCCCATGGCCAGCGCCAGCCAGCGGTTGCCGTAGCGGCCGCGGATGAATTCAGGGGCGGTGATATACCCATGCGCCTTGGCCACGCGCCAAAGCTTGGGGAACACCACGTATAAAATGGGGTAAATCAACACGGTATAAGGCACCGCGAAGAAGCCCGTCGCCCCCGCCCCGAACATCAGCGCCGGAATGGCGATGAAGGTGTAAGCGGTATAGGCATCGCCGCCGATGAGGAACCACGACACCCAGGTGCCGAAGCGCCGTCCCCCCAGGCCCCATTCCTCGATATGCGAGAGATCCCCCGCCTTCCAGCGCCCGGCGAAGAACCCCAGCACCAGCACGCCGGCCACGAGAGCCAGAAACACAATTGTCGCGACAAAATGGGGCATTATTCCGCTCCCTCTTTATCGGCGCCTTCGACGAGGTAGACGATCCAGGTGAGCACCGAGGCGGCTAGCACCACGGCGAGCTGGTACCAGTAGAAGAAGGGGAAGCCGAACAGGCTGGGCTCGGCACGGTTGAAGAACGGCACGGCCAGCGCCGCCACGAAAATCAATACCAGCAATAACCTGATCATTTTTGGCTCCCTGTTTTGCCCGCAGAGATGGAACAGGGCGGGGGTTTTGGCAAGCCGTGGCCTTGCGGGCGACATGGCCAGCCCTGAGCGCTCCCACAAAACGTTAACCCCTCGGCCATGCAGCGCGCATGGTAATTTGACGCGGAAGTAATATTTACCTCGATAAGTTAACTGTCGTCTTTGGAAGCTGAAAAAATGAAAATACTCGTCATCGACGACGATCAGGATGTCGCAAATCTTCTCATTCAATATCTGGAATCTGCCGGCCACACGGTAGCCTGCGCGGATAACGGCCGTGACGGGTTGGACATGGCCATTGTTGAGCTGGCCGATCTGATTATTCTGGATCGCGGTCTCCCGGAAAACATCGACGGGCTTTATCTGCTGAAAATCCTGCGTGCCGATAACAACCAGACCCCCGTTCTCATTCTATCCGGCCATGCCACGCTGCTGGACCAGATCGAAGGGTTCCGCGCCGGCACGGATGATTATTTGAGCAAGCCATTTTCGCTGCAGGAACTGGATAAGAGAATAGCGGCGATCGCCAAAGGGCGGGCAGCACTGGCCGCGGTTACCCCAGCAGCCTAACTTGTGGCCCGGAGTGCCTACTCGTGGAGCCGCTTCTGGTAGAAGCGGCTCGTGGCGAGGGTTAGCGGCTTCATATCGGCATACTGGCCAAAATAGCCGCGCGGGTGAAATCCATAGTCTTCGAAGAAGCGCATGGATTCGTCCTGCCCGTGCCCCGTTTCCAGTAGCAGCCAGGTTTTACCCGCCGCGCGCGCCTCTTCCTCCAGCCGTGCCATGATGGCCTGGCCCACGCCATGGCCACGCTCCTCCGGCACGGTGAACATGCGCTTCACCTCGGCGAATTCGTCGAACAAAGCGATGCCGCCGCAGCCCACGGCTTTAGGGCCGCGCTTGGCGATGAAGAATTTCACATCCGGCTGCTGCAAACGCTCATACGGCCAGCCATGCAGCTGTTCGGGTAGGTAAAGCCCGGCGAGGTAGGCTTCCAGTTCGGTGATCAGAGCCCGCATTTCGTAACTGGGTCCGGTTACCTGCTCAATATTCAGCTCCATGGATGTATTCCAACCGATTTGTAAGAATTTCGCAATGTCTGGTGGCCCTGCGGCAAACATATGTTGCGTCACACTGCCGTGAGCCAATCTGACCAAGCTGGCGCAAACCGTGCCAAACCCATCATTCTCACTGGCTTTCACGTTGATTTGACCGGCCCTGTCACCAGAGCTATCGGCCAGTAATTTACCCCATTGCGCGAAGGGGGTGGCCTGAAAACGTGGTAAATGTTTGGCAATCCGCGGGCGTCCCAAATCATCCGGCTCACCCGCCGTGATCATATGTACACCAGGCGTCAACGGCACGATATCCGGCCGCCCCGTACCCAGGCCGCGGATGAAGAATGCGCCACCGGCATCGGCCAGCACCAGGTTGAAAGCACGAAAAGCCCCGACATCCAGCGCGCCTATGGTTTTGGCAGCGGCGGCAGCGTTATCCTGCTGCAAAGCACGTAAGGGCAAAGTGCCACGGCTCTCCTTACCCGGGGCGGGACCCAGGGTGCCTTCCCGGTTCAGCACCGCGGCCAGCACCCCAGCGCGATTGACTGCCAGCCAGGTGCCGCCAGCCAGCACATCGCGCCCGCCGCAAATGCCCGGCCAATATTCCGCCGGTGGTTCCCAGGGGCGGTTAATCATCTCATCGCGATTGGCAGCGGCAAACACGCCATCCGCGCCGATGGAAAGAATGATCGAGCACATTCAGGCACAAGCCTCGTGGATCATGCCGATATGATCCGGCACGGCAAATTGCCCGGGTGTCAGTTCCGCGATTTTGACGACATGCACCGCCGTGGCGTCGTCGCCGGCCAGCAGCGCCACATCGCGCAAATCCCCGGCGATTTTTATCCGGAAGCCCAAGGTTGAAACGGTGAAGAAATCGCCTTTTTGCACGGCGGTGCCGGGCAGATTGTTCCAGGCGCTGCGGATGTCGAACGGCCGGGCAAAGCGCCGGTGGCCAAGCTGGCTTATGTCCGCCCCCGCCAGCACAGCGGCGCTGATGCCGGTTTCCTCCATCGCCTCACGTAAGGCGGCGGTACGGGAGGATTCAACCCGGCCGTTCACCTCATCAAGCAACCCGCCGGGAATGGCCTGCTTGCCGCGCCCGGGATTGTGCAGCCGGGTGATCAGCACGGTCTGCCCGCAATCATCGAGCAGCACCGCATCGGCGGCATGGCACAGCCAGACGGGCTTTTCACTGCCATCGGGGAGCAGAATGCTGCCCAGCGGATGTGCGGCCTGGTTGGGCTCATCGCCAAAATTGCCGGCCACGCAGCGCGCCACAATCTCTTCCTGCAAATGCGGCAGGATCAACATGTGGTCGCGCAAAATTTCCATTATCTAAAACTTAGGATGATTTGGCGGGTAAGCAACCGCGAAGCCAATTCACAAATTTTATTTCTCAATCATGCGCCAAACACGCGTTTAAAAATTGTATCCACATGCGCGTGGTGCATTTCGGCGCTCATGGCGGCATCGACCGCGGCTTCGGACACCCGCCCGGCGACCTCGGCATCGGAAAGCAGATTGTCGCGGAATACTTTGGCATCCGAGTGGCCGAGCTTGGTCCAGGTGGCCATGGCGTTGCGCTGCACGATTTTATAGGCGTTTTCCCGCGAAATCCCGGCTTTGGTGAGTGCCAGCAGGACCTCACCGGAATGCACCACCCCGCCCAGGCTTTCCACGTTGGCTGCCATCTGCTCAGGGTAGATGGTCAATTTGTCCATCATGCCCGCCAGACGCACCAGGGCGAAATCCAGCGTTACGGTCGCATCCGGGGCGATGCCGCGCTCGACCGAGGAGTGCGAGATGTCGCGTTCATGCCAGAGGGTAACATTTTCCATCGCTGGGATGACCGCCGCGCGCACCAGCCGGGCCAGGCCGGTGAGGTTTTCGGACAGCACCGGGTTGCGCTTATGCGGCATGGCCGAAGAACCCTTCTGGCCGGCATGGAAGAATTCCTCCGCCTCGCGCACTTCCGAGCGCTGCAGATGGCGCACTTCCGTCGCTAGCCGTTCCACGCCGCAGGCGATGACGCCCAAAGTGGCGAAGAAAGCGGCGTGGCGGTCGCGCGGGATCACCTGGGTGGAGACCGGCTCGGCGGCAAGGCCGAGTTTGTCGGCCACATATTCCTCCACCCGCGGGTCTACATGCGCGAAGGTGCCGACGGCGCCCGAGATGGCGCAGGTGGCGATTTCCGCGCGGGCGGCGATGAGGCGGGTGCGGTTGCGGGCAAATTCAGCGTAATGCCCGGCGAGTTTCAGCCCGAAACTCGTCGGCTCGGCATGGATACCGTGGCTGCGGCCGATGGTGATGGTGTGCTTGTGCTCCAGCGCGCGTTTTTTGAGTGCTGCCTGCACAAGGTCGAGATCCGCCAGCAGCAGGTCGGCGGCTTGCGTCAGCTGCACGGCCAGGCAGGTGTCCAGAACATCCGATGAGGTGAGGCCCTGGTGCACGAAGCGGCTCTCATCGCCCACGCGCTTGGCAAGCCAGGTGAGGAAGGCAATGACGTCATGCCGGGTTTCGGCCTCGATGGTGTCGATCTCGATCGTGTCAGCCTCGGTGAACACCGCCATGGCGGCATCGCCCTTCTCGCGGATCACTTTGGCCGCTTCCGCCGGGATGGCGCCGTACAGCGCCATCGCCTCGCAGGCATAGGCCTCGATCTGGAACCAGATGCGGTATTTGTTTTCCTGATTCCAGATGGCGGCGGCCTGCGGGCGGGAATAGCGGGGGATCATGGCGGTCTCCTTAATATCGCGCTCCGCCTAGCCCTCCGTTTGGCCATTGACAAGGCGGTGCGGCGCAGGCCACGCCCGTTACATGGATATTTGGCCTTTGCTGCTCATTCTCGTGCAGATACTGCTCATCGATCTGGTGCTGGCGGGGGATAATGCCATCATCATCGGCCTGGCCGTGGCGCGGCTGCCCCATGAGCAACGCCGCAAGGCGATATTGGCCGGGATTGTCGGGGCGACGGTCATCCGCATCGTGTTCGCGCTGGTGGCGGTAAAACTGCTCGCCATCATCGGGTTGACGCTGGCCGGCGGCGTGCTGCTGCTATGGGTGGTGTGGAAAACCGCGCGGGAGATGCGCAGCAATGCCGCGCATGACGAGAGCGTGCCGCCGCAGACACTGAAAGGTGCCATCTGGCGCATCATCATCGCCGATATTTCCATGAGCCTCGATAATGTGCTGGGCGTGGCGGGGGCGGCCCGTGGGCACCCCGTGCTACTGGCGGCGGGGCTGGTGATCTCCATCGGGCTGATGGGGGCGGCGGCGAGTTTTGTGGCCCGGATCATGACGCGCTTTCCCTGGCTGGCCTGGGTCGGGATTGCCATTGTTGGGTACGTGGCGGTGAATATGATTTGGCACGGCTGGCACGAGGTGGCGGGGCATTTGAAGCTGGGGTGAGGAGCACTTCAGGTGCTCGATTGGAGAAGTGGTCCATGCCGGTCCACCAGCGTCTCGCTGGCTTTGTTCAAACCGATCAGTTTTACGCGCGCGCCATGGCGGCGCATCTTTGAAACGACGTTCTCCAGCGCGCCCACAGCTGTGATATCCCAAAGATGCGCGGCCGCGAGGTCGATCACCACGCTGCTTGCGCTATCGCGGAGATCGAATTTATCGACAAACATGTCGGCACTGGCGAAGAAGATCTGCCCGGTCACGACATAGGGCCGGGTATCCGTCTCCTCCTCATGGCTGCTTGCCACAGCCATCAGGTTCATGACCTTGAATGCGAAAAAAAAGCCGCTCAACAGCACGCCGGCAACAACGCCGCCGCGACCAGTGCCACGGAGCCTGCCGCGCCGGAAATCATCGCGGGCCGGCCGCCGGTGAAGGCGATGCCAATTCTGATGACGAAGGAGGCAAAAAGGCCAACCTCCGGATCGACGCCCGCCACAAAAGAAAAGGCGATAACTTCGGGGATAAGGGCGAACGTACCGACCATTCCGGCAAGCACATCGCGCCGGATGTCGCCGAAGCTGGTAAACCACTCCGAACGGTAGCGTGATAGAGATTGTGCGTTCATTTTGGATATCCGCAGTGAGCGCGCATGAACTTTGCATCGGATTGAGCGCCGCTCGATGTTCGTGCCGTTTGCGTTGTCCGGCGGATTGGCGGCCGGAAGAGCCCCCCGGATTTTCACCGGGTCCAAAGCGATTGGCCGAAACGTAACCTGGTGCGTGCGGCAGCGCAACATGCGTGACTTTCAGCCATGCGGAAAATTGTTGAATCAGGGGCGGGGTGGATATCCTGCCATAACGTAATTCGGCAGCGCCATTGATTTTCATCGAATCGGAAGCATGTCTGTAACGGCATTGCCAATGGTGCCGCAATCCGGTGGCCGGCGTCGCGCCGGTGTTCACCGGAATGAGGAGGGACCGTCATGAAGCCGAAAAATCGTGGGTTGGCAGTGTTATCCGTTGTGGGTTTGGTTTGCGCGCTGGGCGCTGCACCGGCGGCCAAGGCGAGTGCTTTGACAGCACCCGGTTCGCCCTCCGCGCAGAATGAGGGGCAGGGGGCGACATCGGGGCTGGGCGACTCTCACCGGTTTCCCAGCGCGGCGGTGGCGGCGAGCCATTGCGGTGGCAGCGATCCGGTTGTGTGGTCCGATGGTTATCATCTGACGTATGATCTGCCGGGGGCGGCGGGCTACGGTAAAGGCAAGGGCGGTTATGGGTTTTATGCCTGTAAGTCTGAAGCCGATGGTGCCGGGTTCCAGGCCGGGCAGTGAATACGTAAGACGGATCAGCGCAATCCGCCTTACCGGATTAGCAACAATCCGGCGAACACCAGGTACAGCAGGCTGGACCACGTAAGCTGTTTGCCCGTAACCTTCCCGCCGCGGAACATGAAGAACAGTGCTGCAACGGCAATGGCGGTAATGCAGGCGGCCAATATAACCGGCCGGCTGAACAGCCAGGGCGTGCCGAACAGGCCGAAGGCCGTCGGCACCGTGGCCTGGATCATCATGGCACCACTGATGTTGGAGAGCGCCAGGCGCTCCTTGCCCTGGCGGACCCAGATGATGGCGTTCATCGTTTCCGGCATTTCGGTGGCGATGGGGCTGAACAGCAACGCCACCAACTGCGGGGACATGCCGAGCCAGGGGCCGATGGTGGTGAGCTGGGCCACGAAGGTGCGCGAGGCGATGAATATTACCGCCAGAGCGGCGAGCGTCTGCAAGGCGGCCCAGAAGAGGGAGGGGGCGGCATCGCGCGGTCGGAATTTTAGCGGCTCCAGCTCGTTGGCCTCGTGCAAATCGCCCTCGCGGCCGAGCTCCTTCCAAACGTACAGCGCATAGGCGGCCAGGAAAAAAATGCCGAACCATTGCTTGTGGGGAAAGGCGACGAGGCCGAGGCCGAGTTTGCAGAGAAAAATGCTGAGGAACCAGCCCTGGTCGCGGCTGAGGCGCCGGCAGTCGACCGCCAGTGCCTCCTTGCGGTGGACTTTAAGGTGGCGTGAGCCCAGCAAAGTCAGGCCGACGACGGAATAGGCCAGCGTGCTGAGCGCCAGCGGGCCGCCGAGGGCCGAACCCACGCCGATATCCCGCTCAGCCGCGGTGGCGCCGAAAACCACGGCGACGAAGGTGACGACACTTTCCGGCAGCGCGGTACCGAAGGCCGCCAGAATGGTCCCAGTCGCGGTTTCAGCGATTTTCAGCCGAAAGCCGACCCATTCGACGCCGTTGACAAAATATTCGCAGGATAAATAGATCAGCACGGCGGAGCCGAAGAACAAGACCAGGGTGAGAAGCATCGCATTCATCCAGGCCAGGCGCGCAATGACACCGCCCCCTCGACCCGGCCGGTCCAAGAGATGCGATGCCAAAGGTCTTGCCAAACCTGTGCGGACTACCAGCACCATGGTTGCGGCAAACATGCCGCGCCCAAGTATGTTGACGCTGGTCCCGCTAATGCGGGCGGCTACTCCCCAATGACCAAGTTCTTTTACGGGGCGTGGCCCGGAACGTAAAGGGCGCAAGGGGGTATGGCCACGGCTATCGCATTTGACCGAGGACCGAGCGTGCGAATTCGTCTGACGAGCCTGCGCGCTTTCGTTTACGTCTGACAGAGATGTCTGGTCGTGCGGACTGCAGGACGTTGAGGGCGAGTTTG
>JAMFRU010000046.1 GCA_026224875.1 Acidocella sp. | reverse complement strand
GACATCATCAAAGCAAGACCCAAACCAACCCATTCAGCCTCTCCAAATTGAGAAGCCAAATCAGAATCAATGTGAAGCCGTGCCGCAAGAGCCAGGAAAAATCCTAATGCGATTCCCCTGGCCCCCTGGTGGGGTTCAAGGGGCAAAGCCCCTTGCCTTACTTCACCAGCATCTTCGTGCCGACAACGGCCAGTATCGCGCCCAGGCAAAGCTTCAACACGCGGTCATTCGAGTAGCGCGCCAGATAGCTGCCGATGATGATGCCCGGGACCGAGCCCACCAGCAGCGACTCCAGCAGTTTGAAGTTGATGGAGCCCAGATACCAATGCCCCAGCCCGGCCAGCAGTGTGAGCGGCACGGCGTGGGCGATATCGGAGCCGACGATGCGTACGAGGGGCAGGCGCGGGTAGAGGATGATCAGCGCCACGGTGCCGAGCGCGCCGGCGCCGACGGAGGAGAGCGAGACCAGAATCCCCAGGATGAAGCCGACCAATATCGTCACCCAGGCTGGGCTGTTGAGCCCTGCATCGGGGAATTTCCGGGCGATCTGCTTGATCAGCACATCCTTGAACAGCAGTATGATGGCGCTGACGATGAGGGCGACGCCGAGGGTGAGCGAGATCAGGCTGGTCACGGTTTTGCTGGCGATGCCGAAATGCGCGATCGTGAGCAGGCAGATGATGGTGGCCGGGACCGAGCCGGTGGCGAGGCGGCGCACGATCTGCCAATCCACGGTTTTGCCGGCGCTATGGATGGTGGTGCCGACGGTTTTTGTGGCCGCGGCGAACAGCAGATCGGTGCCGACGGCGGTGGTGGGGTGAAAGCCGAAGATCAGCACCAGGATCGGGGTCATCAGCGAGCCGCCGCCCACGCCGGTCATGCCCACCAGCAAACCTACGAGGAGCCCGGAACACACATAGGCGGGCACGATGCCGAGGTTCTCGATAAAATTCATGGGGTTGCCTAACACGCACTTATTTACGCGGGCAATGGCCAAGAGCCCGTTCGAGAAGTCGCTCTGGTGAGGCGTGTAGTGATGATTTCGAGCACCAGCGCACAGAAAATCGCGGCTAGACGGCCGCCAGAGCGACTTCTCAAGCGCGCGGGTGCGCCTTCCGCCAGACCTCCATTATCTGGGCAGTATCAACATCGGTATAGCGCTGTGTCGTGGAGAGGCTGCTGTGGCCGAGCAACTCCTGGATGTCGCGCAAATTCGCCCCGCCGGCCAGCAGATGGGTGGCGAAGGAGTGGCGCAGCGCATGCGGCGTGGCGTGCTCCGGCAGGTTTGCCAGGCGCCTAAAATCGCGCAGGGCCTTTTGCGCCACCCCGGCATTGAGCCGCCCGCCGCGCGCCCCCACAAACATCGGCTCGCCGCGGCCGGGGTTGGGGTGCAGTTTCAGCCAGGCGGCGATGGCCTCGCGCACCACCTGCAGCAGCGGTACGATGCGTTGCTTGTTGCCTTTGCCTGTCACGAGCAGCGCGTTGTCCGTCGCCGGCATGTCACCCACGTTCAGCAGCAGCGCCTCGTTTATGCGCAGGCCGGCGCCGTAGAGCAGGGTCATCAGCGCCGTGTCGCGCGCCTGGATCGCAGCGGTGTCGCTGGCCTCACCAATATCAAAAGCGATGGTTTTGGCGTGCTCCGGGCTCAGCGCCTTCGGCAAGGGATGTTTGGGGCGCGGGCGCATGATCAGCGAGAGGGCGATATTATCGACCGCATGCCGGGCTTTGAGGAAACGGAAGAAGGTGCGCAGGGCCGAAAGTTTTCGTGCCCGGGTGGCGTTGATATCCCCAGCCTGGGCGGCCTTGGCGAGAAAGGCGCGGAAATCGCCCGCCACCAGCCCGCGCAAAGTCTCTATCCCCGGGGTCTCGCCCGTATGTTCGCCCGTAAAGGCGAGAAACGCCCGCACATCGCGGGCGTAGGTCTCAACGGTTTTTGCCCCGGCCCGGCGTTCGGCGCCAAGCCAGGAGCAGAACTCAACGCATAAATCTTCAGACAATGCTCTGCCCGGTGGCAGCCCAGTCTTTCATAAAGGCAGCCAGGCCCTTGTCGGTGAGCGGGTGGTTATAGAGCATTTTGATGATATTGGCGGGGATGGTCGCAACATCGGCGCCGATCTTGGCCGCCTCGATCAGATGGATCGGATGGCGGACGGAGGCGACAAGTACCTCGGTTTTGATGTCGGGGTAGTTGGAATAAATCTGCACGATGTCCGCAATCAGATCCATGCCGTTCTGGCCGATATCATCCAGCCGGCCGACGAAGGGGGAGATGAACGACGCACCGGCCTTGGCGGCGAAAATCGCCTGGGCGGCGGAGAAACACAGGGTCACGTTGACCATGGTGCCTTCCTGGCGCAGCGCGTAGCAGGCTTTCAGGCCATCCGGCGTCAACGGCACTTTCACCGTTACATTCGGGGCGATTTTGCGCAGCACATTGGCCTCGGCCAATATCTGCTTGTACTCGGTTGCGGCCACCTCGGCACTCACCGGGCCCTGCACAACCTCGCAAATCTCGGCGATGACCTCCAGGATCTTGCGCCCGGATTTGGCGATGAGCGAGGGATTCGTGGTCACACCGTCCAGCAGGCCGGTTGCGGCCAGCTCGCGGATGTCAGCGATTTCAGCGGTATCGACAAAGAATTTCATTGGATTCCTCGGGCTCTCTTTCGGGCAAACGGGTTCTGGCCGTAAGCATATAGCATGACGCCCCCCGTTCGAAGCCCCCGCATCAGCGTATTACTGCCTTATAAGTTTGATGCCACTTTTACCTATGAGGCCGAGAGGGCGCTCACCCCCGGCACGCTGGTGCGCGTGCCGCTGTCCAGCCGCATGGTGGTGGGGGCGGTATGGGACGAGCCGGCGGATGAGACTGTGAAGGCCAAGCCGGTGGCCGAGGTGCTGGATTTCGCGCCGCTGCCCGAAAACCTGATGCGTTTCATAGATTGGGTGAGTGCCTATACGCTGGCCAAACGCGGCGATGTACTGGCGCTTGGGTTGAAAGAGGGGCTGCTCGTGGCCCCGCCCAAGCGCGCCAAGCGCTTTGAATTCGGCAACGCTAACCCGGATTTGCCCGGCCCAATTCTCTCCCCAGCACAGGATGCGGCGGCGGCGGCGTTGCGCGAAGAAGTGGCGGCGCAAAAATTCGGCGTCACGCTGCTCGATGGCGTGACCGGCTCCGGCAAAACCGAGGTGTATCTGGAAGCCGTGGCGCAAGCCTTGCGAGCCGGCACCCAGGCGCTGGTGCTGCTACCGGAAATCGCCCTCTCCATCCAGTTTCTGGAACGCTTCGCCGCCCGTTTCGGCGCCCGTCCCGCCGTCTGGCATTCCGAGCTCACCCCCGCCCAACGCCGCGAAACCTACCGCGCCGTGGCCGAAGGCCGGGCCGATGTCGTGGTCGGCGCGCGCTCGTCTCTCTTCCTGCCCTTCCCCAAACTCGGTCTCATCGTGGTGGACGAGGAGCATGAAAACGCCTTCAAACAGGAAGACGGGGTGATGTACCATGCCCGCGACATGGCGGTGGTGCGGGCCAAACTCTGCGCCTGCCCCTGCGTGCTGGTCAGCGCCACGCCAAGCCTGGAGAGCGTGGAGAATGCCGCCTCCGGCCGGTACAAGAAACTCGATCTTCCGGCCCGGCACGGCGGTGCCTTGATGCCGGTCATGAAGGCCATCGACCTGCGCGCCGACCCGCCGGAACGCGGCAAATTCCTATCCCCCGTACTGATCGCCGCCATGCGCGAGACGCTGGCCCGCGGCGAACAGGCCATGCTGTTCCTCAACCGCCGCGGCTATGCGCCCCTAACCTTGTGCCGCACCTGCGGCCACCGCATCTCCTGCCCGCATTGTTCGGCCTGGCTGGTGGAGCACCGCGCATACCCACGCCTCATCTGCCACCATTGCGGCCATACCGTGCAAAAACCCGCGGTTTGCCCCTCCTGCGAGGCCGAAAACTCGTTCGTTCCCATCGGCCCCGGCGTCGAGCGCATCGCCGAGGAAGTCGCCGAACTCTTCCCCGACACGGCAGCTTTGGTCATGGCCTCCGACATCATCACCGGCCCCGCCCAGGCCGCGGATGCCGCCGGCCGCATCGAACGGCGCGAGGTCGGCATCATCATCGGCACGCAAATGGTCGCCAAAGGCTGGCATTTTCCGCACCTCACATTGGTCGGCATTGTGGACGCCGATCTGGGCCTGGCCGGCGGCGATTTGCGCGCCGGCGAACACACCGTGCAAATGCTGCACCAGGTTTCCGGCCGCGCCGGCCGCGCCGAAGCCCCAGGCACCGTGTTGCTGCAAAGTTTTGCTCCGGACCACCCCGTCATCGCCGCTCTGCTCTCCGGCAACCTGCCCGAATTCCTACTGCAAGAGGCAGCCCTGCGCCGCCCCGGAAACTGGCCCCCCTTCGGCCGCCTCGCCGCCCTCATCATCAGCGCCACCGACGAACGCCTCGCCGACCAAATCGCCCGCGACCTCGCCCGCCACGCCCCACGCGGAGCGGGAATCTTGGTACTCGGCCCCGCCCCCGCGCCGATCTCGCTGTTACGCGGCAAATTCCGCCGCCGTCTGCTACTAAAAACCACGCGCGAAATTGCCGTGCAGCCGATTTTACGGGACTGGCTGGCCAGGGTGGAAGTACCTCGCAATGTCCGAGTCGACATCGATATCGACCCGGTCTCATTCATGTAATAGCGGGCTCCAACACTAATCCAGGGATATCGCCGTCATACGGTTTCGAGCATCCTTGGCGTCTTGGCTCGTAGGTACCAAGGGGCTCCTATCACCATGTACCGTGGCGGCGATGATCTGCTTCGGCACCCCCTCGAAGATTAATCGATCTTCGACGGCAATAGCGCGCCTCTGCGAAATATCCTCACTTTCTGAAGTGTCGGAATTGGCGTCGATATTCAAACGCCGGGGTTTAACCGATTGCTGCCGGTAGTAGGATGCAGCCTGATCTATGATGCCTCGGGCTTCCGGCGAGAGGCTTGCTGAGTTCCAGCCAAATCCAACCAAAAACTCGCGGTAAACGCAATCACAGCCAGGAGTGGCTTTCTCCTGCGCAGGGGTTGCCCGTGCCCCCGATACCAAAACGATGCTCAGCGCGGCCATCCCCCCAGAAATGGCGCGCGCCGGCCCGACAGCATATTTGTTGCAGACCTATTCGGCAGCGGCCAGGGCCACGGCTGGCTTGCTCAGTACCAAGTACAGCACTGCCGCCAATACGAAGGAGACAATGAAAGTGCTATCGCCAAATTGCGGGTGTTTGAGGGCGAACGGCCCTGTGTAGAGCGCCTGGTTGTAGAACGGCCAGGACACGGCGATGGTGGCGATCCACGCGACGAAGGCTGCGCTGATCGGCAGGCGGGAGACACGGCTGGTGAGGTGGCACAGCAGAGTTACGGCGATCCAGGGGACGGTCCAGTAGCCGAGAACGAGGAGGAAGTTCTCGTAATTGGTAATAAAATTTGCGGCGGCCAGGATGGAGATGATGGTGCCGATGGCGCCGCTGATGAGGGCGGCCATGTGTTGCTTGATTTTGATGCCCAGCGCCAAAGCCGAGAGCGTGGCGGAATAGATGTTGATGATATTGGCGCTGATGGTGCCCAGGATGACGGCAATGAGGAACGGCACTTTGAACCATTCCGGTATCCAATCCGCGAACAGATCGGAGGGTTTGGTGAAGGAGATGGAGGCGCCTATGAGCGCGCCGAGCGCTTCGATCCAGACGCATGAGATGAAGATGCCGAAGAAGGCGTGGGTGAACACGGTTTTCTTCACACCTTCTGCATTGGTTTCCGTACGCAAATAGCGTGTGTAGTCGGAGGAATACGGGATCCAGCCGACGACGTAGCCCACCATGATGGAGAGGGTGAGGATGAAGGCGCCGGAGAAGCCGCCGACGGCTGCCTCCGCCTTCACGTTTTCCGGCACGGACAGGCCGAGGTGTTTCACCGCCAGCACGGTAAGCGCCAGGAAGGCCAGCACCAGCACATAGACCAAATATTTTTCCGCCGCCTGGATCAGGTCGTGCCCGACGAAGGCGATGGCGACCTGCACCACCGAGAGCAGCACGACACCGGCCAGAATATTGCCGCCGAAGAAATATTGCAGCGCATAGGCGCCGGCGATGGTGTTTACCGCGAACCAGGAAAAGCCGCCGAAAAAGTTGAGCAGCGACGGCAGTTTGTTGCCGAGCCGGCCGAACCAGTTGGCGCCCTGGATCATCTGCGGCAGGCCATATTGCACGCCGAAGGTGGAGAACAATGCCAGCACCAGGCCGCCGATGAGATTGGCGAGGATGATGGCGGTGAGCGCCGCGGCGAACGACAACCCAAGCCAGCCGGTGGCCAGCGCCCCGGTGGTGAGTGTGGCAAATTCGATATTGGCTGCCATCCATAGCCCGAACACCGCTTTCGGGTTGCCGTGGGTTTCCTGGAGGGTGACGACCTCGATGCCTTTTTCTTCAATTCCAAAGGTCGCTTCAGCGGTCATGTCCTGGCTCCGGTTCATGCATGGATTCCCCGCTTAAGCGGAATGAACCAAGCCTGCCCAGTTATCCAGAAACCGTCAAGCGATTGTCATATAACGCTAAAGCGCGTTCTGCAGCGCCGGGGCCACGGTCATATCCGGGGCGGTAAGCGACGGCACCGTACGGTGCAGCAGGATCAGCACGGCAAAAAACAGCATGGCCCAGCCCAGCATGCCGCCCACGGCGCGCAGCGACAGCACCACGTAAAACACGAGCACGACCAGCAAGATGCACAGCTGCCAATGCTGGTCGTAGATGCCGCAAGACTGCATCAGCTGGCTGAACAGATCGTCGATGACGCCGACGCCGCGCATGAGCACCACGCAGATCGTAACCACGCCCACGGCAAACTGCTCAATGCCCTTCATGCGTCACCCCCTTCCCGCTTGGCTACTAATATAAGGAATTCAGGTGACTAGCCAAGCATTATTCCAGTCTCTCAACGTCCCTTAGCGTGGGAAACAGGCGCATCCAGAGGAGTGCCACCGCCACGGTGCCGATTCCACCCAAAACCACGGCCGGCACGGCGCCGAACAGCGCCGCGGTCATGCCGCTCTCGAACTCACCCAGCTGGTTGGAGGCGTTGATGAACAGGAAATTCACCGCGCCAACCCGGCCGCGCATCTCGTCCGGTGTGCGCAGCTGCACCAGCGAGAGGCGGATGACGACGCTGACCATATCTGCCGCGCCCATCACGGCGAGTGCGACGATGGAGAGAATGACCCAGTGCGAAAGCCCAAACACGATGGTGGCTAGCCCAAATAATATCACCGCCTCGAACATGAAGCGCCCGGTGCGGCGGGTGAGCGGGTAGCGTGCCATTATAACGGAGGTAAGCAGCGCGCCCACGGCCGGGGCGCCGCGCAATACGCCGAGTCCCCAGGGGCCTGTGTGTAATATGTCTCGCGCATAAATGGGCAGAAGTGCCGTGGCACCCCCGAGCAGCACGGCGAACAGGTCGAGCGAAATCGTGCCCAATATCGCCGGGTTCTGCCGCACGAAGGCGACGCCGGCGAACAGATCCTTAAAATTGGGCGGTGCCTTGGGCACCACCGGCCGGTCTACTTTTATGAACGCCATGAGCAGCGCCGAAATACCCCAGCCCAGCGCCATGATGACATAAGGCGCGCCTGGCGAAATGGCATAGACAATGCCGCCCAAGGCTGGGCCGACGATGGTGGCCATCTGGAACACGCTGGAGGTGATGGCGGTGGCCTTTTGCAGCATGCCCGTGGGGGCCACACCCGGCAGCAGCGCGCTCATCGCCGGGCTTTCGAACGCGCGCGAGGCGCCCATGACCATCACCGCTCCGAAAATCTCCGGCACGGTGAGCCAGTGCATGAATATGCCGCAGGCGAAAAACGTGGCGACCGCGGCCTCGGCCGCCTGGCAGATCAGCACCACCAGGCGCCGCTCGTAGCGGTCCGCCGCGTGCCCCGCGAAGAAGGTGAGGCCCGCGACGGGGAGGAACTGCATGAGCCCGATCAGCCCGAGATCGAAGGCGCTATGTGTCATGGCATACACCTGCCAGCCGATGGCGACGGCTGCGATCTGATATGCAAAACTGGAGAGGCCGCGCCCGCAGAAGAATAATGTGAAGCTGCGATGGGCAAACAAAGCGCGCGCCGGCGGGGTGGAGGTGGCGATGACGGTGGCTTCGGAACTCATCCTACGGGGTTAAGTGACATTGCAACTCTGCACCATAGCCATTCCCGCATGGCGCTTGCGCAAGCCCGGGAACGGCATTAGCAACCTCAAAGTTTTTTACGTCGTTTTTCAGAACGGAGTTTGTCTTATGTCCTACAGGGTTGCGGTTGTCGGTGCCACCGGTGCGGTCGGGCGCGAGATCCTCAAAACCCTGGCCGAGCGGGGGTTTCCGGTGCGCGAGATCGCCGCCCTCGCCTCCCCCCGCTCCGCCGGCCAGCAGGTCTCCTTCGGCGAGGACAAGGTGCTCACGGTGCAGAACCTTGAGACCTTCGATTTTACGGGCTGGGATATTGCGCTGTTTTCGCCCGGCGCATCGGTATCGGCCATTCACGCCCCGCGCGCGGCCAAATCCGGCTGCATCGTCATCGACAACACCTCGCATTTCCGCATGGACCCGGATGTGCCGCTGGTGGTGCCCGAGGTGAACCCGCAGGATATCGCGAAATTCGGCAAAAAGAACATCATCGCCAACCCGAACTGCTCGACCATCCAGATGGTGGTGGCGCTAAAACCCCTGCACGACCGCTACAAGATCAAGCGCGTGGTGGTGAGCACCTACCAATCCGTATCCGGCGCCGGCAAAGAAGGCATGGACGAGCTGATGGCCAATACCAAGGCGTTCTATGTGAACGACCGCAACCGCCCGGAAGTGTTCCCCAAGGACATCGCATTCAACGTCATCCCGCAGATCGACTCGTTCATGGATGACGGCACCACCAAGGAAGAGTGGAAAATGGTGGTTGAGACCAAGAAGATCCTCGATCCGAAAATCGAGGTCATCGCCACCTGCGTGCGCGTGCCCGTGTTCATCGGCCATGCCGAGGCCGTGTTCGTGGAATTCGAAAACCCGGTAACCGCAAGCGAAGCCCGTACCCTGCTGCGCGCCGCCCCAGGCGTGGTCGTCGAAGACCAGCGCATAGAAGGCGGCTACACCACCCCGGTCGAATCCAAAGGCGAAGACGCCGTATTCGTCTCCCGCATCCGCAAAGACCCCACGGTGCCGAACGGCCTGGTGTTCTGGTGCGTGTCGGACAATTTGCGCAAAGGCGCGGCGCTGAACGCCGTTCAAATCGCCGAAGTCCTCGTCGCCCAGGGGCTATTGCGCAAGGCTGCGTAAAAAAAGGCGAGGGGCTTTGCCCCCTCGACCCCCACTGGGCCTGAGGCCCAGACCCCATTAGCTTAAGACTTATAAAAGAGGCCTGTCTCCTCGGTGTTTCAAACACCGGAGTGGCAGGCCTCTTTTATAAGTCTTAGGTAGTGGGGGGCTGGGGCCTCAGGCCCCAGCGGGGTCGAGGGGCAGAGCCCTCGCCTTTTTACCCAGCCCTGCGCATCAGCCCCCATGACACGACGGGGGTTTCTGCGTATGGGACGGGGATGAACGGCACACCTCTTGAACTGATCCGCAATTTTTCGATTATCGCGCATATTGACCATGGCAAATCCACGCTGGCGGATCGGCTGATCCAGCATTGCGGGGGGCTTACCGCGCGGGAGATGACTGAGCAGGTGCTCGATAATATGGATATCGAGAAAGAGCGCGGGATTACCATCAAGGCGCAGACCGTGCGGCTGGAGTATCCGGCCAAGGACGGCAAGACTTATGTGCTGAACCTTATGGACACGCCGGGGCACGTTGACTTTGCTTATGAGGTGAGCCGTTCGCTTGCCGCCTGCGAGGGCTCGTTGCTGGTGGTGGATGCTTCTCAGGGCGTGGAAGCGCAGACGCTCGCAAACGTGTACCAAGCCATCGACGCGCGGCATGAGATCGTGCCGGTGCTGAATAAGATCGACCTGCCGGCCGCAGATGTGCCGCGGGTAAAACAGCAGATCGAGGATGTGATCGGCATTGATGCCTCGGATGCGGTGGAAATCTCCGCCAAGACCGGCATTAACATCGAGGGTGTGCTGGAAGCCTTGGTCACCCGCCTGCCCGCCCCCAAGGGAGAGCGCGACGCGCCGCTCTCGGCGTTGCTGGTGGATAGCTGGTACGATCAGTATCTCGGCGTGGTCATCCTCGTGCGGATTAAAAACGGCGTGCTCAAGCGCGGCCAGAAAATCCGCATGATGTCCAACGGCGCTGCCCACCCGGTGGAGCAGCTGGGTGTGTTCACCCCCAAGATGCGCGCGGTGGAGAGCCTCGGGCCGGGCGAGATGGGCTATATTACCGCCGCTATCAAAACCGTGGCCGATTGCAACGTGGGCGACACCATTACCGATGACCGCAACCCGGTGGCCGAGGCGCTGCCGGGCTTCAAACCCTCCATTCCGGTGGTGTGGTGCGGGCTGTTCCCGGTCGATGCCGATGATTTCGAGAAATTGCGCGACTCGCTCGCCAAACTCCGCCTCAACGACGCCAGCTTCCATTATGAGGCCGAGACCTCGGCTGCCCTGGGTTTCGGCTTCCGCTGCGGCTTCCTGGGCTTACTCCACCTGGAAATCATCCAGGAGCGCCTGTCCCGCGAATTCGACCTCAACCTGATCGCAACCGCCCCGTCCGTGGTCTACCATGTGTTTAAATCCAACGGCGAGATGGAGCCTTTGCACAACCCGGCCGACATGCCGGACGGCTCGGTCATCGCGCATATCGAAGAGCCCTGGATCAAAGCCACCATCATGGTGCCTGATGAATATCTCGGCTCAATCCTGACCCTGTGCTCGGAGCGCCGTGGCCAGCAGGCGGACCTTACCTACGTGGGCAACCGTGCCATGGCCGTGTACCGCCTGCCGCTCAACGAGGTCGTGTTCGACTTCTACGACCGGCTGAAGTCGGTCAGCCGCGGCTATGCCAGCTTCGATTACCAGATCGAGGATTACGCCGAGGCCGACCTGGTGAAGATCTCCATCCTGGTCAACCAGGAGCCGGTGGACGCGCTCTCCTTCATCGCCCACCGCAGCCAGGCCGAAAGCCGTGGGCGCTCCATCTGCGGCAAATTGAAGGAGCTGATCCCCAAGCAGCTCTTCAAAATCGCCATCCAGGCCGCCATCGGCGGGCGCGTCATCGCCCGCGAGACCATCTCCGCCCTCTCCAAGGACGTAACCGCCAAATGCTACGGCGGCGACATTTCCCGCAAGCGCAAGCTGCTGGACAAGCAGAAAGAGGGCAAAAAGCGCATGCGCCAGTTCGGCAAGGTGGAAATCCCACAAAGCGCCTTTTTGGCCGCGCTGAAAATGGACGCCTGAGTTTTAATGCGGCAGACTTATTCTTTGGCGCATGGCCGCCCCACCAACCCCATGCGTTTTTGTTTTTTAACGTGCGGCCGCCCCACCAGCCCCACGCGCTCTTGTTATAGCGCTCTGGTTTAGCTACAGAGGCCCCCGCGCTGGAGAGATGGCCGAGCGGCTTAAGGCGCACGCTTGGAAAGCGTGTGTGCGTGAAAGCGTACCCAGGGTTCGAATCCCTGTCTCTCCGCCAACCCACCCCCTCAACCGCCGGCAAATAACTTCGCTTTTGCGCAACAGAGGCTTGTGCGAGGGACACCGTCTCATGCCACGCACACGCCATCAGCGTCTTGGCTCAATGCTGAAATGCTGGACAATAGGTTAACGGGCGGCCCATATTAACTGTATGGAAATGACTGAGTCTACGCCCCGCTGGCTGGCAGCCAAATACTGCCACCGCCTCGCGCTCGCTTTGGCCATATCCCTGGCGGCAAGCCTGTCCGCCTGCGCCCCAAACCCCTGCGCCTCAAACCACGCGCCGGCACCACTGGCCAGCCTCCCCGCGCCACCTGCCCCGCTCCCGCCTGCCGCACTCCCGCCGCCGCCAGAGGTGGTAAATGCCGGCCCGGAGATGTTTGGCACCGCCTCCTGGTACCGGCCTGGCCCCGGCCTGCATCGCACATGCACGGGTGAGCGTTTTACCCGCAATGAGATGACCGCCGCCTCGCCCTCCCTTCCGATGGGAACCCAGGTGCGGGTGGCTCTGTTGAACCACAGCAACTCCATCGTCGTGCGGGTGAACGACTGCATGCCGCATGGCCACCGCATTCTCGACCTTTCAGAAGCCGCCGCCGAGCGGCTGGGGCTGATGGACATGGGGGTTGCGCGCGTGACCGTGACCCCGGTGATGCTTGTGGACAACCAATAAGCCGCCAGCCAGAACAAAGCTTCGGCCTTCCCAGCGCGTGGCTTTAAAGGCCTAAATGCGTGGGGTCGCCGCACCTTGCCCCATGCCTGCGATGCGCGCCATGACTGAGGCCCCCCGGGCCCATGCTGTGTCGCGCGGCTTGGCTCTCAGATGTGGAAATAGATTTTCAACCATCCAGCCGCAACCATCGGCTCGCTGCTCGCCAGCGTCATGCTGGCGGACACATCAATCTCCGCGGCGCCAGACGGCATGTCCCGCAGCGGCTCTATGGCCAACCCATCCGCCGAGAATACGTCCGCGTAATCAAATCTCGTCCGCATCACCTGGCCATTGATTTTCAGCACCAGACCATCATTCTCAAACGCCGGATCGTGCCTTTGGCCACGTATTAGCACAACATAACCCAGTCTGCCGTTCACATGCGGCAGGAACACGCGCTGGCCCTGGACTGTATAGCTTGCCGTGGGATCTGGCACAAAACCAACCCGCCAGGGCAGCAGGCCGCACATCACGATAAACGCCACCAGGCACACGCGCCGCGCCCGCCACGAGCGTGCAAAACTATCCACCAGCACCACCGATAATACGAGTGAGCAGACAGAAACGATTTTGAAATAATGCTGATTTTCGTAAAGGAACAAGCCGCCTGTCTGCAGCCCCCTAAACGCCAGGTAGAGCACCACATTGGTCAACACCGCGCCACCGATGAGCAGATAGGCATGCAGGCTTGCCCTCGCGCGCACCGAGAATGGCGGCCAAAATCGCTGTCAAACCCGTAAATATCCAGGGAAACTCTCGCAGCAGCACATGGCTTGAGGCCAATACCGGCTTCGTCCCGAGCATGACCGTAACCCATTGGAAAGGCAAAAGCCGGAATTCAAAACCGAAATTCTGCACCAGGGTCATATAAACGCTGACATGCAGCCCGTGCGTCACCAAATAAGCCATGACCCCAGGTGCTGCACCTAAAAGCAAGCCCAGCGCCGCAGCGGCAATCAACCCGGCCCAACGCCGCGGCGGCAGCCGCAGCAAATGCGCGGCGCAGTAAACAGCACTCGCGGCACCGTAAACCAGCCCATCGGTCGGCCGGAAGGCAGGGATAAACCCCACCACCAACCCAGCCACCAGGGCCCGCCGTGCCGACGGCGATTCGCGGAAGCGCAAAGCTGCCAGCAGTGCACATATGCACAGCGGCACGGTCGGTGTCGTATCCCAGGGCTGAACCCAGACAACCATGGCCTCGGGACACACGACCAGCGCCAGAAAAAACGCCCAACCCACCAAAGGCGGCAAAAAAGACCTGTCCGGCGCTAGACGCAGGGCGAGCCGCCCCATCAGCCACGCGGTCGCGATGAGCGAGACAACATCCGGGATCAAAAATGGATTCGACGGTGTGATGTGAACGAATGGGGCCGCTATCAGCGCATAGCCTGGAAAATAAAAATGCTATCCCGGATCGAGATTTCCTGCCGCCCACGCCAGCGCATCCCGATGATATTCGCCTTGATCGGCCCATAACCACCAGATGCCATGCAGATGGGCGGGATCGCGCGAATAGGCTCTGAAAAAGGCCACGGCAATGGCGAGGTAGGCAGCCAAGGCTGCCGCCGGCTTCATCCAGTTAGGGATTGTTTTCATACGCGCACGGTTGGCACAATCCGGAATCGCACGCAATGCTGCCCGCGCAACCAACGGCCCATGCGCCATCTTCAACCGGCGCTCAATATCGGCAAACCTTGTCCCTTCCGGACGCCGTAACGAATAGGCTGGGTTTGCGCGCGGCAGCCGCTTATAAGCTAGGCCGCCGATAATATTGGTTCCGCATTGCGATGCAAAACCACAACATCTGCACCCGTCCCTCGGCAGTCGCCAGGCGTGCTCGTGGTGAAGGTACCGCCGCCGGAAACATTGAACTACCATCTCACCCAGGGCGATTTCTTTCCCCTGGCCGGCCCCCTGAGCGGCGCGGATAACTGGATGGGCAAACAAATCCGCGTCACCGCGCAAGGTCTGCCCGCAATTCTCACGCTAAAAGGCAATGGTTTTGCGCCGGCGCAAATCACGCTGGACGGGGCGGGGCAAAAATCAATCTACGCCATCGGCCCGAACGCCACGATCGTTGTGAAACTGCCGCCCAACACAATCACGACCACCGTCACGTCTCGGTAATCTTCTCACTGGAACAATCAAAAGTTTTTTGGTGCCGCTTTTTTACAAAAAAGCGGCTGCTTTTTCCTAAACCCGGCTAGCCGGAAAATTATGCAAAGCCACATCCACAAGCGCAAACAACTCCGCAGTACTCGCCCCGTCATGCGCCTGAATAGCAATGCCCTGGGCCAGAGCCATCACATACCGGCCAATAGCCTTGGTATCGGCCGTGTCCGGCAGCTCGCCGCTCTCCACCGCATTCTGCAGATGCGTTGCGATCAAATCGCAACGCGCGGTGCGCAGGCCGGCGACGCTATCGGCCAGCCCCTCATGCTCCGGGCGGCAGGTCAGCATGCCGGCGCTCACCATGCAGCCGGCGGGAAAATCCGGGTCGGTCGCGGCGCGCACGGTGTCGTACAGCAGCGCCTTTATCTGGTCGCGCACGGAGCCTGTGCAGGCCAGATGGGGCAGGTCCGGCCGCTGCTGGTACAGCTCCAACGCCTCGCGAAACAGCGCCTCCTTGCCCCCGAAGGCCGCATACAGGCTGGGGGGTGAGATGTTCATCGCCGTGGTCAGGTCGGCGATCGACACGCCCTCATAGCCATGTTTGCAGAACAGCTTCATGGCGACATGCAAAGCTTCATCGCGATTGAACTCGCGCGGCCGCCCGGCGGTGATGGGTTTCTGTTTCATCATGGCTTCAGATTGTGCGCGTTATCAACCCGTCAACTCTCCCCTGCCATGCGCCGCTCTGCACTTGAAAGCAGCGCTCCTGGTCTTTACCCGGCCGTTCTTCACTCAGCGGGCACATCATGCGCCCCCGCTTTAGCATCTTCAGCACCTGCCCCATGCTTACCGCGGAACATGTTGCGCACCACAATATAAAATACCGGGGTGAAGAGCAAACCGAACAAAGTTACGCCAAACATGCCCGAAAACACCGCCGTGCCGAGCGACTGGCGCATTTCCGCTCCAGCACCCGAGGCCGTGACCAGCGGCAGCACGCCGAACAGGAAGGCCAGCGAGGTCATCAAAATCGGGCGCAGCCGGGTGGTTGCGGCGTGGATGGCGGCCGGGCGCGGTGCCAGGCCTTCTTCCTCGCCCTGGCGGGCGAATTCCACGATCAGGATCGCGTTTTTGGCGGCCAGGCCGATCAGCACGATGAAGCCGATCTCGGTGAGGATATCCACATCCAGCCCGCGGAAATTCAGCCCCGAGACCGCCGCCAGCAGGCACATCGGCATGATCAACACGATGGAGAACGGCAGGCGCCAGCTTTCGTAATTCGCCGCCAGCACCAGGAACACGAAGATCACCGAGGCCGCGAAAATCCACATCGCGGTGTTGCCTGCGAGTCTTTCCTGGAAGGCGAGCTCGGTCCATTCATAGCCGAAGCCCGGCGGCAGCACCTGGGTTGCAAGTTTCTCCATCTGCTCCAGCGCGTAGCTGGAAGAAACGCCAGGCAAAGTGCTGCCTTCCAGCTCGGCGGTGGGATACAGATCGTATAACGGCACACGGTACGGTGCGGTAATGTTCTGGAAGGTCGCGACCGAGCCGATGGGCACCATCTGCCCGTCGTTATTGCGCGTCTCCAGCCGCGAAATATCCTCGATATTATTGCGGAACGGCCCATCCGCCTCGGCCGTCACTTCATAGGTGCGGCCGAGATAGTTGAAGTCGTTGATATAGGCCGAGCCCAGATACACCTGCATCGTATCGAAAATCTGCTCCGGCGGCACGCCGAGCATCTCCGCCTTTTTGCGGTCGATATTGACGAACACATTCGGCGAATTGGCATTGAAGGCGGTGAACACGCCGACCAGACCGGGCACCTTGTTGGCCGCCATCATCATGGCATGCACCGCGCCATCGAGCGCCACATAGCCTTGATCCTGCCGGTCCTCGATCTCCATCTTGAACCCGCCGGCATCACCGATGCCGGGCACGGGTGCTGGCGGCACCGTCACCACGAACGCATCCTGAACACCGGCCAGACGCTCGCGCAATTGCGCCAGAATCTCATCCGCTGTCTCGCCCTTGGGGTCGCGCACGGCAAACGGTTCCAACCCGGTAAAAATGGCACCTGAATTAGAGGCGTTGGTGAAGGTGAACGGATCGAGCCCGCCGAAGGACACGGTATGCGCTACACCCGGCGTCTGCAGCATAATGGCCGAGACCTTGCGCACCACCTCATCGGTCCGTTCCAGCGAAGAGCCCGGCGGCAAAATCACCGCGGTTTTCAAATATCCCTGGTCCTGGTTGGGAATAAACCCGGTGGAGGTGTGGTGGAACTGGAACACGGTCAACCCGACCAGCCCGGCATAGACAACCAGCACGATGCTGGTGAAACGCGTGAGCTTGGTGGTGATCATGCCATAGCGGCGCGACAGCCACGCGAAGCAGAAGTTGAACGCGGCGAAAAAGCTGAACAGCGGGCGCAGCAGCACATTATGTGTTTTGGCATGCTCGCCGGTGTGGTGCTGCTTGAACAAAATCGCGCACAACGCCGGGCTCAGCGTGAGCGAGACGAAGCAGGAGAGGATCGTGGAGGCCGAAATCGTTGCCGCGAACTGGCGGAAAAACTGCCCCGGCAGGCCGGAGATGAAGGAGGACGGCACGAACACCGCGCACAGAGTAAGCGCAATCGCAATCAGCGCCCCGCCAACCTCATCCATGGTTTTATGCGCCGCCTCTTTCGGCGTCATCCCCATACTGAGGTTACGCTCGATATTCTCCACCACGACGATCGCGTCATCCACCACGATACCCACGGCCAGCACCAGCCCGAACAGCGAGAGCGAATTGAGCGAGAAACCCATCACCGCCATCACGCCGAAGGTGCCGATGAGCGAAACCGGGATCGCAATGATCGGGATGATCGAGGCGCGCCATGTCTGCAGGAAGACGATGACGACGAGCACCACCAGCAGTACCGCGATCATGATCGTCTTGAACACGTCATGCACGGATTCCGCGACGAAGCGCGAGGTGTCGTACACGATGTCGAACTTCAGATCCGGCGGGAAATTTTGGGCGAGCTGGGCCATCGCCGCTCGCACCCCATCCGCCGTTTTAATGGCATTGGAGCCCGGCTGCTGGAAGATCAATATCGGCACGGCATCGTGGTTATCCAGATAGCCGGTGGCACCATAATCCTGGCTGCCCAGTTCCACCCTGCCGACATCGCGCACCCGCGTCACCTGGCCATTGCCATCGGTCTTGATGATGATGTCAGCAAACTGCGCCGGATCATCCAAACGGCCTAGCACCTGTAAATTCAGCTGAAAGGCCGAATGCGTCGGGTCAGGCGGCTGGCCGAGCACGCCGGCGGAAACCTGCTGGTTCTGCGCCCGCAATGCCGCCACAACCTCATCGGCCGTAAGACCACGCGCCGCCACCTTGTTCGGGTCCAGCCATATCCGCATGGCGTAGTCGCGCGCGCCAAAAACCTGCACATCGCCCACGCCCGGCTGGCGCAACAAAGTATCGCGCACGCTCAGCGTCGCGTAATTGGAAAGATACAGCAGATCACGCGAGTTTTTCGGCGAGATCAGATGGATCACCATCAACAGATCGGGCGATTGTTTTTGTACCGTCACGCCCTGGCGCTGCACCGAATCCGGCAGGCGGGCGAGAGCGGCCGACACACGGTTCTGCGTAAGAACCTGGTCAGTATCCACATCCGAACCCTGACGGAAGGTAACCGTAATGATCAGCTTACCGTCGCCGGTGGATTGCGCGCTCATATACAGCATGTTTTCCACGCCGTTGATCTGCTGCTCCAACGGTGTCGCCACCGTCTGGCTCACCACATCGGCCGAGGCGCCGGGGTAGGAGGTCGTCACCGCAATGGTCGGCGGTACGATCTCAGGATATTGCGCGACCGACAGCGTAAAATACGCCACCGCCCCGGCAATGGTGATGAACAGGCTGACGACGATCGCGAAAATCGGCCGTTCGATGAAGAAATGCGAGAGTTTCATAAACCAGCCTTAATCAGCGTTCGAAGGTGCGGTGATGGTGCCCGGCTGCGGTGTAACCTTGGTACCTGGCCAGGCGCGCATCAGCCCGTTGATAACGACCTTGTCGTTGGGGCCGATACCGCTGTCGATCTCGCGCAACCCGTTCACCAGCGCGCCGGTCGTAACGATCTTGGCTTCCACCGTACCGTCGGGTGCCACCGTCATCAGCGTCTGGTTGGACTGGTCCGCCTGCAACGCCGTATCGGGCACAAGCAGCACATTGCGCGCCGCCGCGATGGGCAGGCGGAGCTGCGCGAAATCGCCGGGGGTGATGAACAGATCGGGGTTGGCGAAGGTGGCGCGCACATGGATGGTGCCACTGCTCTGGTCGATGGCATTATCCACAAACGTCAGCGTACCCTTACGCGGATAGAAGTTCTCATCGCTCAACTCGGCCTGCACGATGTTGTTCACCTGGGCACCCGGCGGGGCGTTGTGAACATAATGCTCATAGGCCAGGTAATCATCTTCGCTCATCTGAAAATCGAGATAAACCGGGTCGAGCGACACAATCGTGGTCAGCAGCGTCGGCGTGGCAGCCGTTGGCCCGCCCGCCACCAGCCCGCCGATGGACATGCGATGCGTGCTGATGCGCCCGGTAAAGGGTGCTGTGATATGGCAGAACTGCAAGTTCAACTGCGCCGATTGCACCGAGGCCTTCGCCGTATCCAGCGCCCCTTGCGCCGCCGCCTGGTCCTGCACGCGCTGGTCGAGCTGCTCCACCGTTACCGCGCCACTGTTCTGCAGCTCGGACATCCGGTGCGTCTCTTTCGACGCAAACGCCAGCTGCGCCTGCGCCGACAGCACGGCGGCCTGTGCCTGGGCCAGCTGGATTTCATACGGGCGCGGGTCGATTACGAACAACAGATCGCCTTTATGCACGATCTGCCCGTCGGTGAAGTGAATTTCGGTGAGGTAGCCGCTCACCTGGGCGAGGATTTGCACATTATTCACCGGCGTGAACTGGCCGGTGAAATTGGCCCAATCGGCGGTGCGCGCCGGCAGTGCCGTGCTCACTGTTACCGCCGGCGGCGGGGGCGGCGCCAACACGGCCGCGGCCGAAAACCCAAGCCAGGAGCGGCCCAGATAGGCCGCCAGCAGCCCGGCCGCCACAAGGGCACCCAGCATGATTTTGAGGTTGCCCCGGTTGCGGCGGGTGGCAAAACGGCGCGTGGCGATATCGGACATATGGATAACCCAAATCAGGCGGTTGTAACAAACGCGGTTGTAGCAAAACGGTGCAACAGTGCGGGGCGGTGGATTGATGGAACCATCACCAAACCACCCCAACTTCCGGCAGCGCATGGTGCGGCCGTTCTGTAGCGATCACTACATAATGTAATACGATGGCTAGACGGTTCAATAGGGGTTTGTGCATGGCATCATGAATTTTGCCGAAATGCACAGTGCCGACGCTATTTGTAACCTGGAGGGCGGCTCTCCTGGCTGTAATATGTCCGATTTTTCGCTGCAACGCAACATTGCCGGGCAACATTGGGGCATATTAGAGACTGTTTCAGAAGTCACTCTGGTGAGTCGTATAGCGGTGATTTTCGAGCACCGGAGTGGAGCGTACTTAAGTACGTGAGCACCGGAGCGCAGAAAATCGCCGCTAGACGGCCGCCAGAGTGACTTCTGGGACGGTCTCTAACTGTCATTTGTGCCTGAGCCCGGCGGTGCTTAAACTTCTACCCAAACCTCTCAAGACGTAAGGAAGCCCATGCCCCGCCACGAACTCACCATCCCCACCAGCGACGGCACCTGCCCCGCCTCCCTCTTTACGCCTGCCGTAGGAACAGGCCCCTGGCCCGGCGTCATCTTCTTCATGGACGGGCTCGGCATCCGCCCGGCGCAATGGGAGATGGGGCAGAAACTGGCCGATGCCGGCTATGCCGTGCTGCTGCCGGACGCCTATTACCGCTTCGGCCCCTACCCGCCGATGGACCCGCCGGCGGTGTTCGCCGATGAGACCAAGCGCGCCAAGCTCTTCGAGTGGGTCGGCAGCCTGACGCGCGAACGCAAGATCACCGACATCGCGGCTTACCTTAAATTCTTCAGCAGCCGCCCCGAGGTAAAAGGCAAAAAATTCGGCGCCACCGGTTATTGCATGGGCGGTCATGCCGCCCTCACCGCCGCCGGCGCTTTCCCCGACTCCTTCGCCGCCATCGCCTCGTTCCATGGCGGTAACCTGGCCACGGAAAAACCCGACAGCCCGCATCAATTCGCCAAGGCGATCACCGCCCGCGTGTATGTCGCCGGCTCCATCGAGGATGCGAGCTTTCCGGAGGACCAGAAACTCCGGCTGGAACAGGCGCTGACCGATGCTGGCGTGGACCATGTGGTTGAAACCTATGAGGGCGCGCATCACGGTTTTGCCGTACGCGATCTGCCGTCATTCAACCCAGCAGCGGCCGAACGCCACTGGGTTGAATTGCTGAAACTGCTCAGCGAGACGCTTAGCTAAAAGTCTCGCCAACCATCTCCTCGCTCTTGGCCCAGAGCGCTTTCGCATTCGCCGGGTCAAGCGCGTAGGGGCGCACGCCTTCGCTCATCACACTGAGCGCACCTTCGGTTACATTCTCGGAAACGTGGCAATTCTCGCAATATTTGCCGCCAATCTCATCGGCGGGCGCGACAACACCGGCCCAGACCGAGGTTGCGGCACCTTGCGGCGTGGTCTTCCACTCGTAGGCAGGCTTACCTTCCTTGGCGAGGTCGGCACTGATCTGGGCGATCATGGTTTCGATCGCACCATCTTCAAGATGCCGTCCCAACTCGGTTTGAATTCCACCCGGATGCACCGCGGCAGCGCGGATGCCCTGGGCGCGATGGCGCCGGTCGAACTCCACCGCGAAGAGGATGTTGGCGGTTTTGGCACGGCCGTAGGCGGCCCAGGGGTCGTAATCGCCGTTCTCGAAATTCGGGTCTTCGATATTCACATTGGAAAAACGATGGCCCGAGGAGGCCAGGCTGACCACGCGGCTGCCGGAGCGCAACAGCGAGACGACACGGTTGATGAAAGTGAAATGGCCCAGATGGTTGGTGCCGAACTGCGTCTCGAACCCATCCGCCGTATGGCCAAACGGGGCCGCCATAACACCGGCATTGGCGATGATCACGTCAAGCGGCTTGCCCTCCTTGACCAACCTGTCCGCAGCGGCGCGGATGCTGGCCAGCGAGGCCAGATCGAGCTCGATCAGTTCGAGACTGCCGCCATTGGCGGCGCCGGCACGCACCACCTCGGTCGCGGCCTTGGCCTTATCCAGGTTGCGCGCGGCACCAATCACATGCGCGCCATGCGCCGCCAGCACACGCGCCGTCTCAACGCCAAGCCCGGCCGAAACGCCGGTCACCAGAATGCGCTTGCCGCTGAGGTCGGCGCCGGCCAGCACCTCATCCGTGGTTGAATACGCGCCAAAGGGAGCTGTCATGGGAATCTCCTGTAAATGAACGATAGAGCCTCCCCAAAAAACATTGCGGCTCAAGCGAAACCGGGATAAGAGGAGGATGTCTCCGCTTATATACGGAGCTATCCTCCGTTTAGCAAGTGGGAAAATGCCGTGCCGAAAAATGAGGGGAAATCGAGTTGAATGGCTGACCACGCCCCCTCTTCCCTTCAGGCACAGCGCAAGCCGCGCGCCGATGCCGCCCGCAACCGCGAGCTGCTGCTGGAAACCGCCAAAACCATGTTCGCGGCCAAAGGCCCCTCCGCCAGCCTGGACGAGATCGCCAAAGCCGCCGGCGTCGGCATCGGCACGCTCTACCGGCACTTCCCCACCCGCGACGCGCTGGTCGAGCAGGTCTACCGCAAGGAAACCGCCCTGCTGTCCGATGCCGTGCCCCGCCTGCTCGCAGCGCACCCGCCCGTCGAAGCACTACGGCAATGGCTGGTCCTGTTCATCGATTATTTCGGTACCAAACAAATTATGGCCTCCGCCCTCGCCACAATACCCGGCCGCACCGCGGAGCTTTACGCCATCTCCACAACATTGCTCACCAACGCCATCAACACCCTGACCGCCCGCGCCGTGGAAAGCGGTGATATCGTACTGAATGTCGAACCGATCGACCTGATCCGCGCCATCGCCGGCGTCGCCAATCTCAGCACCGCACCGGGCTGGGAAAAGAATGCCCGGCATATGGTGGATATTCTTATCAGCGGCCTTCAAGTTAAAAAGTAAGCATTGGTGGGTTCAACTGATGAGCGCAACATGATTGATTTCATGATGTTCTTTGGAGGTTGTTATGGCACGTACTGGTCGGCCTGGTTTATCGGCGGCGCAGAAGAAGGAGCTTTGGGCGCGGT
>JAMFRU010000045.1 GCA_026224875.1 Acidocella sp. | reverse complement strand
TCTTCAATAAGCTCAAGCATTTTCGGCGCATCGCAACCCGCTACGACCGAAGAGCGGCTTACTTCCTGGCCGCAGTTCAACTCGCATCAAGCATGATTTGGATGCGCTAAATGTCGATTCGTCCTAGGTTATTCGGCGGCCACTACCGGGGCTGCCGCTGGTTTTACGAGCAACGGCTTTGTGGCGCGGGTGAGTAACCCTAGCCACACTTGGTCCAGCCGGGCCAAAGGCACGGCGCAGGCCACGGTCAGCATTATGCTGATTATGGCGGCTATCAGCTCGCTGCCGTTCACGCCGAGCAATCCCGCGCCGGCGACCACGGTTTTGGCGCCCACTGTAAGCATGATCGGCCCGTGTAGCAGATAGATGGGGAAAGACAGCAGCCCCAGCCAGATGGCCCAGTTGCCGGAGAATATCCGGTGCATGGTGGGGTTGCCGAGCAGGATCAGTATGCTCAGCACTGCCCCGATATCCCAGACGAAATGCGCGGAATCACCGGCCGGCATTATGGCTTTGAGCGGGGCGTGGATGAGCAATTGCTGCTCATAGGTGAAGCTGAACAGATACAGCACCACGAAGCCCAGGGGCAGGGCCCATTTACCGGGGATGGCGGGCAGCCTTCCTTCGGAAAACAGCATGGCGAGCACGGTGCCGCACAGGAAGTCCGAAAAATGCGTGTAGGGAAAGGTGGTGCCGGCGGTAAACACGGCCATTGCGATGACGACCACGCGCAACGGCCAACTGCGGATGGCGAATAATATGGGTGCCGCCAGGAAGATGGCGAAGGAGCAGAACAGCTCGATCCGCATGGTCCAGAGCGGCGAATCGAACCGCACCTCGCCTTTGGTGAACACCGCGATCAGCCCCTCGTGCAGCGCGCCGGCCCAGGTGAGGTGGCGGTGGTCGATGGGGGAGTTGCCGTGGCTCGCCATCCAGCCGGCGCCGGTGATGCTGGCCGCGTTTTTGTAGTCATGGCCGGACCATAGGATGAGCCCATAGGCGAACAGGCAGGCGATAACTGTTACCCCGGCCAGGCGCGGCCAGCGTTTCAGGAGTGCGACCAGCACGCGGGAGATGCGCCTGTCGCGGGAAAACGGCAGGCTGAGGATGAAGCCGGAGAGGACGAAGAACACCGCCACCGCGGCGCTGCCGTTGAGCAGCCCGAGGCCGAACTGGGCCAGCGTGTCAAATGCACCGTGGCCTTGTGGGACGACGCTCACGCCCCTGGCGGTGAAGCCCAGCACGAGATGGTAGAGCACCACTACAGCGGCGGCGATGCCGCGCAGGCCTTCAAGGGGCACGAGCTTTTGCCCCGGCGCGGTTTTGCCGGCCGCCTTGCCGGTCGCTTTACCCGCGATGTCGTCGCCTGTCGCTGCCGCAGTGGTCGCCATGCCCTAAAGCTTGGTTTTGAACGCGGTATTACAAGATTTTCAGAGGATTACGATTTGGCGAGGTCAGGGTTTGTTCGTCCCAATCCCTCTCACCCCCACCCGTCATTCCCGCTCTCGCCCACCACCGTCTGACCCTCCACCACCCGTCATTCCCGAGAAAGCGGGAATCTCCTCCCACCCATGTCCCGGGAATGACGGGTGGGGCGGGATGACGGTGGCGGGCGGTCAGACGGAGGTGGCGGTCAACCGGTGTGAACAGTCAGACGGTGGCGAGCAGGTCTGGGGATAAACGCTCCTTACGCGGCGCGTTTGGCCACTTCCTCCGGCGCCATCAGCACCAGAGCCTCGTAATCGGCCAACAAAGTCTCGGTGATCCTGCTAGGCGCGTAGCTAAAATCCGGGCCGATCTGGCGCACGGGGGTAATCTCGGCGGCGGTGCCGGTCACGAACGCTTCGGTCGCCTTGGCCAGATCCTCGGGCGGGATGTGCCGCTCGATGACCTCGATGCCGCGCGATTTGGCCAGCGAGATCACGGTTTTGCGGGTAATCCCGTCGAGGAAGCAATCCGGGGTCGGGGTGTGGAGCTTGCCGTCGATGGTCAGGAACAAATTCGCCCCCGTGGCCTCGCCGACAAAACCGTCCCATGTCAGCATCATGGCATCGTTATAGCCCTCGGCCTCCGCTTTATGCTTGGCCAGAGTGCCGATCATATACAGCCCGGCAGCTTTCGAAGCGGTGGGGGCGGTCTGCGGATGCGGGCGGCGCCAATCGGCCAGGCCCAGGCGCACGCCTTTCAGCCGGTCGGTGCCGAACAAATTCGGCCATTCCCAGCAGGCGACCATGAGGTTGATCTTGGTCTGCTGCGCCGAAACCGCGAGCTGCTCGGAACCGCGCCAGGCCAGCGGGCGGATATACGCCTCGGTCAGGTTGTTGGCGGCCATCACATCGATGCAGGCCTGGTTGATCTGGGCGCGGGTATAGGGGATTTCGAATCCCAGCAGGCGGCCCGACTCGATCAGCCGGTCGCTATGCGCATCGAGCTTGAAAATATTGCCGCCATAGGCGCGTTCGCCCTCGAAAACGGCCGAACCATAGTGCAGACCATGGCTCAATACGTGCAGCTTGGCCTCGCGCCAGGGAATGAGCGCGCCATTCCACCAGATAAAGCCATCACGATCATCGAAAGGAACCAGCGCCATAGTCAACACACTCCGTTTACGCTACATCAATATGACAGAAAAAACTTGCATATAAGTCAGGTATACTGTCATATATGGTGTGCAAAACCCCTTTAGATTGCGAATCTGCCATGCAAGACTATCCGTTTCCCTCGACCAAACGTGACTTAACGCCCGGCTCGCAACATGCAGCACCCGGAGCCGGGCTCCTGTTTTTGCGAGAGGAAGAGCTGCGGGCAGCGCAGGATATGCTGTTTTTCGCGCTGCGTGACTTAACCGCCGCACCTGATGCTATTCTGGCCGAGCTGGGGTTTGGCCGGGCGCATCACCGCTGCCTGCATTGGGTGGCCCGGCGGCCGGGTTTGAAAGTCGGCGAGCTGCTGGCGATTCTCGGCATCACCAAACAAAGTCTTACGCGCGTATTGGGGCCGCTCATCGATGGTGGTTACGTGGCGCAGGTGCCGGGCCAGCAGGACCGCCGCCAGCGGCTGCTGACCCTGACCGAAAAAGGCCAGGTTCTGGAACGCCGCCTGTACGATGCGCAGCGAGAGCGGCTGGTCGCGGCGTATTGCGAGGCCGGCGGCCCGGCGGTGGAAGGTTTTAAGCGCGTGTTGCGCGGGCTGATGCATAAGCAGGGCCGCGATTATGTCGACGGGCTGGAGCACCGTGCGCAGAAAGTACCGCGCACTGGTACGTAGCGCGTACCGGTGCATATAGTCGCGCATGAGCGACAGCGACAGCGATAACCGGATATGAGCGGTGAAGCCCCGCATATATTGCTGGTCGATGATGATGCGCGGCTGCGGGCGTTGGCCGGGCGGTATCTGGCCGAGCAGGGCTTCCGCATCACCCAGGCGGAATCGGCCGCCGAGGCGCGCGAAAAACTCCGCAGCCTGGATTTCGATCTGATGGTGCTGGATGTGATGATGCCCGGCGAAACCGGGCTGGAATTCACCGGCGATCTGCGCGGCGACCGCGCCCCCACCATGCCGATTCTGCTGCTCACCGCGCGCGATACGCCGGAGGATATCATCGCCGGGTTCGAGGCCGGGGCCGATGATTATCTCGGCAAGCCGTTCGACCCGCGGGTGCTGGTGGCGCGCATCCGCGCCATGCTGCGCCGGGCCCAGCCCATGGCCCAGCCGGCCACACCGCTGCAACTGGGCGAGGCGATGTTCGATGCTGGGCGCGGCGAGCTGGTGGGACCCAATACCCGCATCCGGCTGACCGGCGCGGAGCTGGCTTTGCTGCTGGCGCTGGCGGCGCGGCCGCACGAGACACTGACGCGCGAGGCTTTGGCCGCGGCACTCGGGCTGGATGATGTGAACGAACGCGCCATCGACGTGCAGGTGACGCGCCTGCGCCGTAAAATCGAGCCCGACCCGCGCGAGCCGCGGTTTCTGCACACTGTGTGTGGCAAGGGCTATAGTTTGAAACCAGGTCCGTGAGGCTCCGCCCCGGCGGGGTGGCGCCCGACCGTTACGTGCGCAAAATCCTGCCGCGCGGGCTGTTTGGGCGTTCCTTGCTCATCGTGCTGCTGCCCCTGGTGCTGCTGGAAGCCGTGGCGCTGCAGATGTTCTACGGCAACCATCTCACCGAACTCTCGCGCCGGCTGTCCGGCGGGGTGGCCGGCGAGGTTGGGTTCATGATCGACGAGATCGACCGGTATCCTGCGACGCGCAACCTGATCATCCAGGAAACCGACCAGCATTTTCAGTTCAATACCGTGTTCACCCCGAACCAGATGCTGGGGCGTCTGCCGGCACCCGATGCGCCCGGGCCGGTGGATACCGACCTCGCCCGCGCCTTGGCGGCCGAGCTGCACCGGCCGTTCAATGTCGCCTGGTACAGCTCGCCGGGGATCATCCGCGTGAACGTGCAGATGCCCGATGGCGTGCTGCGCATCGATGTGCCGCGCAAACGATTGTTCATTGGCACGTTCTATCTGTTTCTCACCTGGGTGATCGGCACATCCGTGCTGATGGCGGGTATCGCGGCATTGTTTTTGCGCACCCAGGTGCGGGGCATCTCGCGCCTGGCGCTGGCGGCGGAGCGGTTCGGCATGGGGCGCGATACCGGGCCGATCCGCCCGGAAGGGGCGGTGGAAGTACGCCGCGCCGCCGCCGCCTTCAACCGCATGCAGGAGCGGGTGCGCCGCTTCATGGCCCAGCGCACCACCATGCTGGCCGGTGTGAGCCATGATCTGCGTACGCCCATAACCCGGCTGCGCCTGGCACTTGCCATGCAGCCGCATGTTACGCCCGAAGACCTCGCCGACATGACCGGCGACATCGAGGAGATGGAGCGGCTCATCGGCATCTATCTGAATTTTGCGCGCGGTGAGGGAAGCGAGCAGGCGGTGGCAACAGACATGCCGGCGCTGCTGGAGGAAATCTGCATCAACGCCCGCCGCGCCAATGCGTCCATCTCATTGAGCGTGGAAACTGGGCTGGTGGTGACGCTCCGCCCCGAAGCCATGCGCCGCGCTTTGACCAACCTCATCGACAACGCCAAACGTCACGGCAACCACATCTGGGTGGCCGCACACCGCAGCGGGCGGGGTTGGCTGAACATCAATATCGACGACGATGGGCCGGGGATTCCCGAGGCGCAGCGCAAGACATTGCTGAAACCGTTTGAAAGCAACGCCCCCGGCGGCACCGGGCTGGGGCTGGCGATTGCGCATGATATTATCGTTGCCCACGGCGGCTCAATATTGCTATTGGACCGGCCGCAGGGGGGATTGCGCGTGGCGATCGAGCTGCCGGTATGAGCGGCCGTTACGATCTGGCCGGTGGTTAAGCCTCAGGCCACTGGGCGGCGGTGCGCTCGCGGACGGGAGTCTGCGTCGCGTCAGGCGCGCGGCGGATATAAGTGAGCGCGCGCGCAAAAACTTGCCCGTCGCGTTGTTTCAGTGCTTCCAGGTAGCGCATGGCAGCACTTACGGAGAAAGGTTCCGTGGTCCGGTCTTCGAAATGGCTTTCAAGCGCGGTCCAGATCACGGCCTCGTAGCCGGCGTGCAGTGCCCAATCGGCGATGCTCTCCACCACATGCGGATGGCGCTTAACGGCGACGCGGCTGCGTTCCTGGCTGTGCAGTTCAACAAAACCGACATCGGCGACGCTGAACATGCCCTCGCGCAGGCGCAGATTCTCCATGGCTTCTTCCAGCGTGTTGAAGGCGCTTGTGGCGGCGTAAGTCTGGCAAAGCGTGCCAAAGTCTTCGTCGATGATAAGCGTGAGGCGATGGTCTTTTGAGATGCGGCAGAACTCGATGGGCAGGCTGGGCCCGGTGAGCTCAAACTGGGTTGCGCATTGCAGGTCTTTGGGGTCCCAGAGCAGCGAGCCCCAACCGAGGATGGCAATTTTCATTGCCTCGAGATGAGGTGGGCGATGCCCGACATCAAGTCCAGAATCGCAGGCAGGGCATCACTTCCGGAATTTGATCACCTGCCCCAGCGGCTCGCCCGGCACGGTGCCTTCGAACATCACCATCTGGCCGCGGATGATGGTGGCCATGGGTCAGGCGGTGCAGTGGGTGCAACGCACCGGCAAGTACCGGCCTGGGACTTGCTATGATCCAGGATATCGTTGTAGCCCATGGCGGTTCGATCCTGCTGCGGGACCGGCCGCGAGGAGGTCTGAGGATGGCGATCGAGCTGCCGGTATGAGCGGGCAACGTTTGTGGATTTTCTACCTGTTCATTGCGGTGCCGGCGGGGCTGCTGCTTTGCTTTATTATGCCGCCGTTGCAGGTGAATGACGAAATCCAGCATTTCTTTCGTGCCTATCAAGTGAGCTGCCTCGTGGGTTTGGGCCGTGCGCAAGGCGGGGTGGCAGGGGGTGACATTCCGGTCTCGCTCACGCTGCTGGTCAAGGGACTTGTGGGCTCGCTGGCGATTTATAAAGTCCCTGCCGTAGAGCCGCAGCGGTTGGCCGCGACCCTTGGCTGGCTGAGCTTGAAGCTGGCGCCGAAGCAAACCGTCTTTGCCGATTTTTCAGCGACGGTGTTGTACGCGCCAATCAGTTATCTGCCGCAGGCATCTGGCATTGCGCTGGCGCGGCTGGCTGGCGGCGGCGCGCTTGCCTGCTTCTACGCGGCGCGGCTCGCCAATCTCGCCGCCGCTCTGGCGATGACGGCCGCCGCTCTACGGCTGGCGCCTTTTGGCCGTTACGCGCTGCTGTTGATGGCATTGTTGCCCACGGTACTGTATTTGGACGCCTCGATCTCGCAGGATGCGGGGATGTTCTCCGCGATGCTGCTATTCGTCGCACTTTGCCTGCGGGCTTATCGGAACGGTGCATGGTCCGCTCGTGGCGCACTGCTTGCGGCATTGGCTGGGATTATTCTGACAATGTCCAAGGCTGCTTACGGGCCGGTTCTGCTTTTGGCATTGGCGCCGTGTTTTAGCGGGCGGCGCGCGGGATATGGCACGCCAGCCTTGATCATCCTGGCGGGGCTGCTGAGCTGTGTGGCATGGCTCGCCGTGAGCCACGGGCTGATGGTATGGCATGGCGAGGGGAACGACAGCGCACGGCAGATGGCCTTTGTTCTGCACCACAAGCTTTATACGGCCTGGTTTGTCACACGCTGGTTGCTTTGGGGCGGCCCTTTCCTGCTGCAGGCTGCTATTGGAATGTTTGGCGGCTGGCCGCCGGAAATTTCCCTGCCGGGCTGGGAAATAGATTTTCTGTTTCTGGGTTTCCTGGCCTTGCCGTTCACATGCGATATGCCGAGGCTGGCGCCGGGCTATCGCCTAATGATGGCCGGGCTGCTGCCGGTTACGATCTATACTTTGATTGCGTTACTTTATCTCGTTTATGAGCCGGTCGGCTGGCCCAGAGTAGACATGCTGCAAGGGCGGCATCTTATTCCGGCACTGCTGTTGCTAACATTAAACCTGGCGGCGGTGCCGGCTGGCGTACCGGCATGGGCGAACATTGTCCGCCGCGTGCTGGCAGCGAATGCCGCGGCTGGGGCGGCTTGCACCGTCATTACGATGTGGTTGGTTTACCGTCCCTTCTAAACTTCCGAAAACTCTATTTACTTGCGGAACTTGATGACCTGGCCCAACGGCTCGCCCGGTACCGTACCTTCAAACATCACCACCGTACCCCGAATAATCGTGGCCATGGGCCAGGCGGTGCATTGGGTGCCGGCGAAGGGGGTCCAGCCGCATTGGCTGGCGATCATGGAGTTCTCGATTTTACGTTTGGCGTTCATGTCGACGATTGAGAAATCCGCATCATACCCGGCGGCGATGCGGCCCTTGCCGACGGCGCCATAAATTCGCGCCGGGCCGGCGGACATGAGGTCCACCAGGCGCATGAGGGAGAGGCGGCCGGCGTTTACCTGGGTGAGCATCAGCGGGAGCATGGTTTGCACGCCGGTGAGGCCGGAGTGGCAGGTGGGCCAGGGGCGCTCCTTGGATTCTTTCGAATGCGGGGCGTGGTCGGAGGCGATGGTGTCGGCGGTACCGTCGGCGATGGCGGCCCAGGCTGCGTTTACGTGCTCCTGGGAGCGGATGGGCGGGTTCATCACCGCGTAGCCGCCGAGGCGCTCATAGGCTTCGGGGCCGATCTGCAGCAGGTGGTTCACCAGCACTTCGGCGGAGATGATATCCTTGTTTTCGCGGATGAAGGCGAATTCATCGATTGTGGAAACATGCAGGATATGCGCGCGCTTGTTGGTCTTGCGGGCCAGTGCTGTAACGCGGCGGGTGCCCAGCGCGGCACATTCCGGGTCGCGCCATTCGGCGTGGCTGGCGTAGGGGTCACCGACGGAGAAACGGGGTCTGCGTTCACGTAACCGGTATTCGTCTTCGGCGTGGAAGGCGACGAGATGGCGCGAGCCGCGCAGCACGCGCTCGATGCTGGCGTCATCTTCCACGAGCAGATCGCCGGTGGAGGAACCCGCGAAGACTTTTACCGCGCACACGCCGGGCATGTCTTCAAGAGTGCCCACGTAATCGGCGTTTTCCTTGGTGGCGCCAGCGTAAAAACCGAAATCGCAATAGGTGTGGCCGGGGATGTAGTCGTATTTTAGTTTTACGGTGGCTGCATCGACCGTGGGCGGTTTGGTGTTGGGCATGTCCAGTGCCGTGGTCACACCGCCCAGCACGGCGGCGAGCGAGCCGGAGCGCATGTCCTCCACGCCGGGGATGCCGCCTTCGCCGCCGTCGCGGAAATGCACATGCGGGTCGATGATGCCGGGCAGGACGTGCAGGCCGGCGGCGTTAAAAGTTTCGCGCGCGGGGCCGAGGTTTTTGCCGATGGCGGCGATTTTGCCGTTGCGCACACCGATATCGGCGGAGGCCTCGCCCCAGGGGAGCACCGCGGTGCCATTTTCGATGATCAGATCGTAACTATCAGTGCTCATGGGCGGCCACCTTTATATCCAGCAGAGAACACGCCGCTTCGAGCACGGCGTCAACATTCAACCCCTCCATCGGGGCATCACCTTCGGGGCCGGGTGCCACGGCGATGGCGGTGCGCGGACCGGCGGGGGCGTATTCGCTGGCCTTGGAGCGGCCGAACAGGCCCAAAGTCGGGGTACCGGCGGCGGCGGCGAGGTGCATCAGCCCGGAATCATTGCCGATGAAAATGTGAACGCGGCGCAGGCAGGCGGCGGCTTCCGGGAGGGTGAGGGTGCCGGTGAGGTTGATGGCAGCGGGGAGGGCGGCCAGCACGGGGGCGGCGCGGCGGGCTTCCGCCTCACCTGGACCGCCGAAAATGGCGGGCCGGGCACCGGGGATGTGCAGGGCAAGGGCGTGGTAGAGAGCGATGAAACGCTCGGGCGGCCAGATTTTGCCATCCCAATTGGCGGTGGGGCCGAGGGCGATGATCGGGGCGTCGCCGAGTAGCGCCGCGGCCTTGGCCTCATCGGCGGGGGCGGTCCAGGCCACGGGTAGAGGGGCGGGGGCAAACCCAAAGGCATCGCCCAGCTGCACGTAGCGCCGCCCTGGCCGGCGGCCGCCGCGCAGGATTTTGCGGCGTTTGGTGGCGAGGAAGAACGAAATCCCGGAACCGCGCACATCCACGACCAGGTCCCAGAGGTTCAGCGCTGTTTTGCCCCAGAGTTTCAACCAATGCAGGTCGAACCCCTCTTTTTCGAAGCCGATCAGCCGTTCCAGGGCGGGGAAGCGGGTAAAAACCCCCTCCGCCACCGTGCCGCAGGCGATGGTAAAGCGCGCGCCGGGATGTTCCAGCCGCAGCCGCTCTAAAATGCCGCAGGAGATCACGGCGTCGCCGATACGGGAGGAGGTGATGAAGAGAATGCGCATGCTGCCGCGCATCTAGCCGGTTTGCCCGCGCCCCTCAAATAAGGTTGGCCGCTCCGCGTCCCTCAAATGAGCTTACCGCTCCGCGGCGGGCAAACTGGGGTTGCCGCGCCGTCAGGTGGAGCCCATGTTCCGGCCATGCTTAATCACATCACGCATCTGGCGCATTTATCGCAACGCGGTGTCATTGCCGTCACTGGCGCAGACCGCGTATCCTTCCTCAACGGGCTGGTCAGCAACGAGGTGAGCAACGCGGCACCTGGCCAGGCGGTATGGGCGGCACTGCTGAGCCCCCAGGGCAAGTACCTGGCTGATTTCTTCATTTTCGCCACAGCCGAAGCGCTGCTGCTGGATGTGTTCGCAGCCGACATCCCCGTGCTGCTGCCGAAACTGCGGCGCTTCAAACTGCGCGCGGCGGTGGAACTGGCCGATGCCTCGGCGCAATACGAGGTTTACGCCGCCTGGGGCGGGCCGCCGCCGGAAGTGCCCATCAGCGCGCCTGACCCGCGCTTGCCCGATGCGGGGTATCGTTTGTTGAGCGAACCATTGAGCGAAACGGCGTTTGCCCCCAATGCCGGCGCGGAAGACTACGCCGCGCATCGCATCGCGCTGGGCCTGCCGGACGGACCGCCGGACCTGGAAGTGGATAAAACCCTGCTGCTCGAAGCGGGGTTCGATGAGCTCTCCGGCATCGCCTGGGACAAGGGCTGCTACATGGGCCAGGAGCTCACGGCGCGCACCAAATACCGCGGGCTGGTCAAACGCCGGCTGGTGCCGGTGGCGCTGAGCGCGCCCGCAGCGCCCGGCACGCCGGTGTTTGCGGATGGGGTGGAGGTCGGAACCTTGCGTTCCAGCGCCGCGCAACTGGCCTTGGCCATGCTGCGGGTTGACGCGCTGGGCAAATCCCTAACGGCAGGGGCGGCGCAACTAACGCCGCATTTACCGGCCTGGCTGCGCCTGCCCGGTTAGGCCTCGCTCAACTAGGCCGCGCTCAACTAAGCAGCGATCGACGCCGCTTGGCTGAGCAGGGACCACCCGGCCTTGGGCAGCCGGCCTTCCTTGAAGCCGCTGCGCTCGAAATGTTGCTGCCCATTTCTGAAGGCGCCGGATTTGATTGCCCCCGCCACGTCGGGATATTCGTCGAGGTACCAGCGCTCATCCACATGAATGGGCCCGGGCAGCCGGTTCTCGAAATAGCCGGAGCGGATGAAATGGTCGCGCCCCGATTTCATGTCACCGCGCTTTACCGCGCTGGCGACGTCGGGGTAGGCGGTCAGATACCAGGTTTCGTCCACATGCACCTGGATTAGAAGCGCCTGCAGCAATTCCACAAGCCTGGTTTCCAGCAATTCGACATAATGTCCTTCTGCTGAACCGGCGTCGCTGATAAGATAATTATAAGAGCGCAAAACGAACCTCGTCAGTAATGGCCACAATGAATCTTCGCAGGTGCAGCATTCTGCCATGAAATTGAGCCTCGGTGACAGTGCGTAACATGCATTGACCGTTAATTTTTGTTCACATTAGCTTGAGCGGGCTTGAAATGCCCTTGAACCGGGGCTTGAGCCGGCGGCCGCGATGGTGAACAAATGATGTTACATGGCTGTTCCGCCGCCGCACCCAATGGTGGTAAAGCGGGGATGGTTAAGCGGGGATGGTTAAGCGGCGTTTGAGTGGCGCTTAAGCGAGGCGCTTTTAGTGAGACACGGCAACAGCGAATAGCGAGCGGGGTTATCGATGGCGGTCCAGGGGCATGTCGACAATATGGAAGGCGCCTACGTGACCGGCTGGGCGATTGCCACGCCTGACAGCGGCAATTGCGCGATTACCGTCGTCGATGCGCAGGGCCAGCTGCTCGCCAAGGGCCGCGCCTCGCGCCATCGCGCCGACCTCACATCCCTGGGCTTCGGCCGTTCCACTTTGGCCTATCGCATTGCCGTGCCGCATGCGGCGGGGCATCGCCACGTGCATGTTCTGGCCAATGGCGAGGAGCTGGCGGGTTCGCCCATCGGCACCGGCCCCGGGCTGTTCGACGGCCAGGCCTGGCTGGAGGAGGACCGGGTAACCGGCTGGGTGAGCGAGCGCAGCGCAGGCTTCGCCGCCCCCGAAATCACCATCGTCAACCATCTGGGCATCGAGGTCGGGCGGGCGCAGAGCGCGTTCGACCCCGATGACCCCGACCCGCTGTTCCGCCCGGCGCGTTTTGCCATCGTACTGGATGACCAGTGTTTTGGCGCCGGCGAGATGCTGCTGTCCCTGCGCGCCAACGGCACAACATTCGCCGTCACCGGCTGCGATCTGGGGTTGAGCGGCAATGTGGATGTGGTCTCCGCCACGCGCTGTGCCGGCTGGCTGCTTTCGCCCGCGGTGCCGGCCCGGGTTTTTGACATCGAGGTCTACCGCAACGGCAAACTCGCCGGTGAGGGGCGCAATAACGAGGGGCGCGAGGATGTGCGCTCGGTGCATGTCGAGGCCGTGAGCCCGGGTTTCGATATCGCATTGGATGAGGAAGAACTTTCACCCACCGAACCGGTGACGTTGAGCCTGCGTTTTGCTGCTAAAGAGGCCGGTAGCGCGCGGGATTTGTTCGAGGGGCCGTATCTCCTCGCCGGCCGGCCGGCGGCGGTTACGGCGGCGCAGCGCGTGGCGCGGCTGGCGAATATGCAGCTGCCCGGCATCGGCCCGGGCGAGCGCGCGGTATTGAACCAGGCGATGGCCGATTATCTGGAAAAAGCGCGGAATGCCGAGGATGGGGCGCTGTTCAAGAACCAGCCCGCCAGCACCGAGGCCCGAGGCCTTGCGATCATCATTCCCATTTACCGTGGCGTGGAAATTACCCATGCCTGCATCGCCTCGGTGCTGGCGCATCGCAACGCACAGACCGACCGGCTGATCCTGATCAACGATGCCTCGCCCGAGCCGATGATGGCGGGGATGCTGCTCTCCTGCATGCAGCTGCCCAACACATTGGTGCTGACCAATGCCGATAATGTCGGCTTCGTGCGCACTGTGAACCGTGGGCTGAAACTGGCCAACGGCGGCGATGTGCTGCTGCTGAACTCCGACACGGTGCTGTATGCGGGTGGGCTGGAAGAATTGCGTCGCGTGGCCGAGGCGCATCCTGAAATCGGCACCGTAACGGCGATGTCGAGCAATGCCACGATCTTCTCCTACCCCTCGGCCCATCTGCGGCACGCGGCACTTGACGATATTTCCTGGGCGGAGCTGGCCGCGCTGGCGCTGGAGCATAATGCCGGGCTGATTGAGGATGTGCCGACCGGGCACGGCTTCTGCATGTTCATCAAGGGCGAGGTGCTGGGCCGGATCGGCCTGCTCGATGAGGTGTTTGGCCGTGGCTATGGCGAGGAGAATGATTTTTGCGCCCGCGCGGCGGCCTTGGGCTACCGCAATGTCGCGGCGGGCGGCGTGCTGGTGGAGCATAAGGAGAGCATCTCCTTCGTGAACGAGAAGGCCAGCCTGTTGGCGCAGAACCTGCCCCGGCTGAACCGCCTGTACCCGGAATACGTGCCGGTCATCATGCAGTTCGAGCGCGAGGACGGCATGCGCCGGCTGCGCTGGCGGCTGGATGCGGCGCGGCTCGCCCGGGCCGTGGCGGCGGGTGCGCAATTCGTGCTGGTGGTGAGCAACATGCTGGAAGGCGGCACGGCCAAGGCGGTGCGCGATATCGCGGCGCAGACCGGCTATGGCGGGGCGCATGTGCTCTCACTGCAGGTGGGGGAAAGCGGGCTGCTGGAGCTGAGCGCCGAAACCCCGCTGATGCAGGCAAGCTTCAGCCAGACCGAAGCTAAGGAACTGCTGGAACTGCTGGATGCGGCGAACCCGTCGCGCGTGATGGTACACCAGATCCTGGGCTTCCCGGCGGCATTCGTTTCCGCCTTCGGCCCCTGGCTGAAGGGGCGCCAAAGCGCGTTCTGGGCGCATGATTTTTACAGCCTGTGCCCGCGCGTGACCATGATCGACGCGATCGGGCGCTTCTGTGGCGGCGCGGATGCCGCCACCTGCGGGCGCTGCGTGGACATGGAAGGCGCGCATTCATCCTCGCGCATGACCGAGCTGAAGCCGGCCGCGCATCGCGATCTGTTTGCCGGGCTGCTCGGGCATTTCACCCATCGCATTGCGCCCTCGGCCAACGCGGCCGGGTATCTCGCCCGGATTTTCCCGCAGCATGAATGGGAGGCGCTGCCGCATCCGGAGCCGCATAAAGATGTGGCGCTGGCGGCGCGGGAGGGGAATGATGATGAAATCGTCATGCTCGGCGCCATCGGTCCGCATAAAGGCTCGCATCTGCTGCTGGATATTGCCCGCCGCGCGCGGCTCACCCATCCGCATCGGAGCTTCCGCATCATCGGCTACACCGATATCGACAAGGCTCTTAAAGCGGTCGGCAATGTCACCATCACCGGCAAGTATGCCGAAGAGGAGTTGCCGGAATTGCTGGCCGAGGCGAAAGGGCGGCTCGGTCTGTTCCTGGCGGCCTGGCCGGAGACCTATTCCTACACGCTCTCGGAGCTGGTGAAGCACGGGTTCATCCCCTTGGTGCCGGATATCGGCGCCCCGGCGGACCGCGTGCGCGCGGCGCAGTTCGGCGTGGTATTTCCCTTCCCCGCCACGCCCGAGGCGGTGCTGGCCACGATCGACGATATCGCCAGCGGCCGGATCGAGCCCGTGGCCAAGGGCGCGGTGCCGGGGCGTTTCTTCTCCACCCCGGAAGCGTTGGCCCGGCTGCAAACGGTAACCGGTGCCGCTCAGCCAAGCGCCGCATTAAGCGCTCCACCAAGCGCAGCTGCTCCGCCGAGCGCTCGATCCCGCACGAGCGCCCGCACGAGCGCCCGCACACGAGCCCGGCGAGGGCTGGCTTCCGCCGCGGCAGATGCTACGTAACCCCTGAAGCCCGCTTGAAGCAGGGGTAGGAGCGGAAATATGGATTTCGATCTGTTTGTGATTGGCGGCGGCTCTGCCGGTGTACGCTGCGGGCGGATTGCGGCCGGGCACGGCGCGCGCGTGGGTGTGGCGGAGGATAGGTTCTGGGGCGGCACCTGCGTGAACATTGGCTGCGTGCCGAAGAAGTTCCTGGTGATGGCGGCGGAATATGGTTCCACCGTAGAGGATGCGCGCGGCTTCGGCTGGGGTGCGTCCCCCGGCGCGCATGACTGGTCCGCTTTGATCGCCGCCAAGGATAAAGAGATTTCCCGGCTCAACGCCATCTATCGCCGCTTGCTGGATCAGGCAGGTGCTAAGATTTTTGATGCGCGGGCAAAATTCATCGATGCGCATACGCTCGATGTCGGCGGCGAGCGCGTCACCGCCGAGCGCATTGTTATCGCCACCGGCGGATATCCGACGGGCTTAAGCATTCCCGGTGCCGAGAATGCGATCATCTCCGATGACGCGTTCTATCTGCCCGAGATGCCCAAACGCGTCGCGATCATCGGCGGCGGCTATATCGGCGTGGAGTTTGCCGGGATTTTTGCCGGGCTGGGGGCGGAGACGCATCTCATCTACCGCCAGCCGCTGCCCTTGCGCGGGTTTGACGAGGATATGCGCACCGGACTTGCCGAGGCGCTGACGGCGAACGGGATCGTGCTGCATCCGGACGTGGTGCCCACATCGATCAGCCTGACGGAAACGGGCAAATGCATCGCGTTGAGCGACAGCACCATGCTGGATGTCGATCTGGTGTTCTTCGCCACCGGCCGCGCCGCCAATACCAAAGGTCTGGGGCTGGAGGCCGCCGGGGTGAAACTTGGCGAGAAGGGTGAAGTGCTGGTGGACGAGCGTTTCGCCACCTCCGTGCCGCATATTTTTGCCCTGGGCGACGTGACGGACCGGCTCAACCTCACCCCCGTTGCCACCGCCGAGGGCCATGCGCTGGCGGACACTCTGTTCGGCAACCGCCCGCGCGGCGTGAACCTCAACAACGTGCCGACTGCCGTGTTCTCTATCCCACCCATCGCCACCGTTGGGCTGACCGAGGCGGAAGCCGCCAAGAATGGAAAGGTCAAAATCTTCGTCAGCAAATTCACGCCCATGCGCCATAACCTCACCGGCCGGGTGCGCAAAACCGTGATGAAGCTGGTGGTGGATGAGGCGACCGATAAGGTTTTGGGCGCGCATATTCTGGGCGAGGACGCGCCGGAAATGATGCAGGGCATCGCCGTTGCCATCACCGCCGGGGCCACCAAAGCCGATTTCGACCGCACCATCGGCATCCACCCCACCGCGGCGGAGGAGTTCGTGACGTTGCGGACACAGACCAGGGTTGCCGGGCCGGGTATTGGCCCCGTTTAGCATAGGCCTATGTAGCTTTAGCCTAGATTTGTTGAGTATAAGGGCCCGATAGCACGCCTTTGGCGCGCCAGAGGCGTGTTTCGCACCGCGCTGGAGGCGTGCTTTGCACGACGGAGAGACCATGGATACGATCATCCCAGCCGCACTGAGTAATGGCTGGACCCCCGAAAGCTGGCGCAACTGCCCCATAAGGCAAGTGCCGAGCTATCCCGATCTGGACAGGCTGGCCGCCATGGAAGCCAGGCTGACCCGATTCCCCCCGCTGGTGTTCGCCGGCGAGGCGCGGAATCTGAAGGCGCAGCTGGCCCGTGCCTCCAAAGGCGAGGCGTTTGTGCTGCAGGGCGGGGACTGCGCCGAAAGCTTTGGCGATTTCACCGCCAACGTCATTCGCGACACGTTCCGTGTGCTGCTGCAGATGGCGGTGGTGCTGACCTATGGCGGCGCGCTGCCGGTGGTCAAACTCGGCCGCATGGCGGGCCAGTTCGCCAAGCCGCGCTCCTCGGATAACGAGACCATCGGTGGTGAAACTCTGCCCAGCTATCGCGGCGACATCATCAACGGGCCGGAATTCTCGGCGGATTCGCGCCTGCCCGACCCCAACCGCATGGAATTCGCCTATTTCCAGTCCGCCGGAACGCTGAACCTGCTGCGCGCCTTTGCCACCGGCGGCTATGCCGATCTGCATGAGGTACACCGCTGGAACCTTGATTTTGTTAAAAACTCGCCGCTCGCGGCGCGCTACCAGGATCTGTCCGTGCGCATCGACGAGACCTTGCGCTTCATGGCCGCCTGCGGCCTGACCAGTGCCGCCACGCCGCAAATCCGCGAGACCGAGTTTTACACCAGCCACGAGGCGCTGCTGCTGCCCTATGAGCAGGCGCTGACCCGCGAGGATTCCACCTCCGGCGATTATTATGCCTGCTCGGCGCATTTTCTGTGGATCGGCGACCGTACCCGCCAGCTCGATGGCGCGCATGTGGAGTTCATGCGCGGGATTAAAAACCCGATCGGCATGAAGGTCGGCCCCACGATGGAGGCGGACGATCTGCTGCGCCTCATGGACCGGCTGGACCCCGAGAACGAACCTGGCCGGCTGACGCTGATCGCCCGCATGGGTGCCGGCAAAGTGGCGGAAAAGCTGCCGCCTTTGTTGCGCGCGGTAAAACGCTCGGGCCGCACCCCGGTGTGGCTGTGCGATGCCATGCATGGCAACGGCATCACCACCGCCGCCAAGATTAAAACCCGGCGGTTCGACGATATCGTGGCCGAGCTGCGCGGGTTTTTCGATGCGCATGAGGCCGAGGGCACCATCGCCGGCGGCGCGCATCTGGAGATGACCGGGCAGAATGTGACCGAATGCGTCGGTGGCGCGCGCGGCCTGTCCGAAGATGATCTGGGCGCCCGCTACGAGACCTTCTGCGACCCGCGGCTGAATGCCGAGCAGTCGCTGGAGGTGGCGTTTTATTTGGCCGAAGAGCTGAAATCGCGCCGCTTCAGCCGGGCCGGCGCGTGACGTCTTCGCTGCTTGGGCCGCTCGGCGATGCAGATATCGCCGCCCGCACGGATACGTATTTCAATCGCACCCGCGCCATCGTCGAAAAATTCGGCGATGCGCGGGTCACCTACGCCATCTTCCTGCGCCGCCCGGTGGTTTCCGCCCCGGCGCTGATGCTGGAATGGATGGAGGCCGTGGCGCGCGAGCGTGGGCAAAAATTTGATATCGAGCTGCTGCACCCAGAAGGCGATTGGGTGGGGGCGGGCGAGCCGCTGGTTTACGTCACCGGCTCCTTCGCGGCACTGGCGGACCTCGAAACTTTGGCTTTGCAGAAAATCGGTGCGGCTTGCGTTGCGGCGCATAACGCCTTCCAGATGTGCGCGGCTTTGCCCAAAGCAGCCTTTCTCGCCATGGACGCTCGCCATTGCGCCGGGGCGGAAATGCAGGAGATCATGGCGTATGCCGCCGCTGTAGGGTCTCGCGCCGCGCAGAAAGAGGGCGCGAAAGGTTTCGTTGGCAATGCCAACGACTGGACCGCGCATTATTTCGGAGCGCCCGTAGGCTACGGCACCATGCCGCACGCCCTCATCGGCTACGCCGGCTCCACGCTCCGTGCCGCCGAAATGTTCGTGGAACGCTTCCCGCATGACGACCTCACCGTGCTGGTGGATTATTTCGGCCGCGAGGTGACGGACGCTTTGGAAGTCTGCAACCATTTTCGGGAAATGGCGCAAGCCGGGCGTTTGGCCGTGCGGCTCGATACCCATGGCGGACGCTTCCTCGAAGGCCTCGACCCGCAGGAAAGCTACGCCGTAATGGAACGCCGCGTACCAGGCGCGCTCCGCCGCTACCGCAGCCAGGCCGAACTGCGCTACCTCATCGGCACCGGCGTATCGGCTGCCGCCATCTGGCGCATGCGCGAAGCCCTGGACGAAGCCGGCTTCCCCGCCGTCCGCATCGTCGCATCCTCCGGCTTCGGCGTGGAAAAATGCTCCGTGATGGCGGATGCCAAAGCCCCCATCGACGTGGTGGGAACAGGCAGCTTCATCCCCGAAAGCTGGAGCGAAACCTACGCCACGGCCGATATCATCGCTTACAATGGCAAGCCGATGGTGAAAGTCGGGCGCGAATTTTTGCTGCGCAATGCAAGAGAAAGTTAAAATTCCAGGGCTCTGCCCTGCAACCCGCCGGGGCCGGAGCCCTCTCTCCACCGTCATGCCCGCGAAAGCGGGCATCCACGCCAGCACAAATGCGCAATAACATACGCCGGCCGCCGGCCATCATCATCGCCCTGCTGCTGATGGCCGCCGTCGCTGTCATCCCGCTGGTGTTTTCGCCAAAGGACGTCGGCTGGTCCCTCTACCCCGGCCCGCCAGGTCCGGCGGCCCCTTACAGGCTCGTGGCGTCCGTCTTCGCCGCCCTGCAGTTGCTTCTCAACGCCGTGCTCCTCATCCCCGTCGCAGGCCTCATCTGGTCAGGCGTTGGCTGGGCGCGCTACATATTTGTAGTTCAGGTACTGATGGGCCTTGCCGAAAATGCCGTGTCGCGAAGCATCTTCAACCCCGAAGTGCTGGCCCTCGCCGTAGCCTCCATCCTCTCCGCGGGGCTGCTGTTTGCGCCCAGCGCAAATCTTTGGCTCAAAGATAAACAGAATGACTGACATCCTCCGCATTGCCATCGCCCAGATCAACCTGCATCTCGGCGCCATCGACAAAAACGTTGCCGCCATCCGCGCCGCGCGGGCTGAAGGTGCGCGGCTGGGCGCGGACCTCGTGGTCACCCCGGAACTCTCCATCTCGGGCTACCCGCCCGAAGACCTGGTGCTGAAACCAGCCTTCGTCGCCGCCTGCGAAGCCGCCGCCGAAGCTCTGGCGCAAGACACCGCAGACGGCGGCCCCGGCCTGATCATCGGCACCCCCTGGCGCGACGGCGCCAACCTCTACAACGCCGCCTTCCTGCTCGAAGGCGGCAAAATCGCCGCCCGCCGGGCCAAGGTGGAACTCCCCAATTACGGCGTGTTCGACGAAAAACGCGTTTTTAATTCCGGCCCGTGCCCCGGCCCCATCGTGTTTCGCGGCTTCCGCCTGGGCTTGATGATCTGCGAGGATTGGTGGATGCCCACCGTCTCCGAAACCCTGGCCGAGACGGGTGCGGAAATGCTGCTCTCGATCAACGGCTCCCCGTTCGAGGACGGCAAGCAGACCCGCCGCGTGACCTTGGCCGTGGAGCGCGTGGTGGAAACCGGCCTGCCTTACGTGTTCGCCGCCATGGTCTGCGGCCAGGATGAAATCGTCTTCGACGGCGCCTCCTTCATCCTCAATGCTGACCGGTCACTGGCCGTGCAGATGCCGTATTTTGCCGAATCCGTGACCCTGACGACGTGGACCCGGACGGAAAAGGGCCTGGTCTGCACGCCCCAACCCTTGTCCCCCGAGCCGGACCGGCTGGAACTGATCTACCAGGCGATGATGTGGGGCCTGCGCGATTACGTAAACAAAAACGGCTTTCCCGGCGTGGTACTGGGCCTCTCCGGCGGCATCGATTCCGCCATTTCCGCCGCTGTGGCAGCCGACGCCCTGGGGCCAGAGCGTGTGCGCGCGGTAATGCTGCCCAGCCCCTACACCTCCACCGAATCCCTGGAAGATGCCGCCGCCTGCGCGGATATGCTGCGTATCCCTTACGAAACCATCCCCATCTCCGGCGCCATGGCGGCGTTTGAGGCAGCCCTCGGCCCGGCTTTTGCCGAGAGCCAGCCCGATACAACGGAAGAAAACATCCAGTCCCGTTCGCGCGGCCTCATCCTCATGGCGCTCTCCAACAAATTCGGGCCCATGCTGCTCACCACCGGCAATAAATCCGAGATGTCGGTGGGCTACGCCACGCTGTATGGCGACATGTGCGGCGGGTATTCGGTGCTGAAAGACATCTACAAAATGACGGTGTTCGCCCTATGCAAATGGCGCAACGCCAACCACCCGGCGGGTGCGCTTACCGTGCCAGGCCCGGCCATGCCCCGGCGCGTCATCACCAAGCCGCCCAGCGCGGAACTGCGCCCCAATCAGACGGACCAGGACAGTCTCCCCCCGTATGAGATACTGGACGCCATCCTGGCCCATCTCATCGAGGGCGAGAAATCCCCCGACGAGATCGTGGCCGAGGGGTTTGATCGCGCCACGGTAGTGCGCGTGCAAAAACTGCTGGACCGCGCGGAATATAAACGCCGCCAGGCCCCGCCGGGGGTAAAAATCACCTCCCGTGCCTTTGGACGCGACCGGCGCTACCCGCTGACCAACGGGTTCACGGCGCTGTTGAAATAGCTGCCATGTATCCTCTTTCTAACCACGACAGGAGCGGCTGGACGCAATGGCATTGGGAGCTGCGCGAGCTCTTGAACTCAGAATGGGACCCTCTTGGCGTAGCGGATCCGAGCGGCGTTGATGATGAATACGATAGCTATGTCAATGGTATAGTGGTTTTGATGAAGTCGCCCGAGAAGAAGCTTCAGAGCGAATTGATAGCATACCTGACATATGTGGAAGCTGAATGGATGGGCCTAGGGCCAAGTGATTCGCGGCCCGGCCGCCTCCAGGGCGTTGTGATGAAAGTCGTTGCCCTCGGCGCGCCGCCATAGCAGCCATAACGTAGGCGAAAAATCATGGATTCCCTCTCGCCTTTTGTGGCGAATAGGGTATTACACCCGTTGGCCCCGTCTTCCGGGGCGTTTTTGCGGGCCCGGCCCGGGTTAAAATTGTTGGAGCGAAGTATAGCCTATGCCGGTGCCGTTTTCCGCCGAGGATTTTGACCGGATTTTTGACGCGACGGTAATGCGCCGCGCGCAGAGCGTCATGGCATTGGGCTTCGTGAAAGATGTGTCGCTGCAGGGCGATACCATCGAAGGCGCGATTGAGGATATGGACGGCACCCGCCGTTCCTGCTCGATCACCCCTGAGCAGAAGGGCAGCCGTATCTCCTTTGCCGAGCGCGAATGCAGCTGCGGCGAGCGTGGCTGCCGGCATCTGGCGGCAACCGCTCTGGCCGCCCTCGCCAAATTCCCGGAACTGCGCAAGCCCGAGCCGAAAAGCATGATCGATACGATCATCCCGGCGCGCGACCGCCCGCCAGGCCCGCCGCCGCCGCAGCGCATTCGCGCCACCGGCCGCCGCCCGCGCCCGGCTGCCATACTTTCCCCCGCGCCGGAGGATGCGCCGGAGGCCGGCGCCACGGTGCTGGAACGCACGATGATTCCGGTGCTGCATTTGCGCCGCGTGCATGGGCCCGATGAGCACAACCGCCAGCGCATGATCGACGTGCTGACTTTGGATTACGATTACGGCGGCGTACGCGTTGATGGCGCCGATGAGAACCCATTTGTGCGCGTGCGCTCGGCCGGGCAGATCGCCTATATCCGCCGCGACGTTGCGGCCGAGGTCCTGGCTTTGGACCTGCTGCGCCCGGATGGTTTCGTGCAGATGCGCGTGGCCGACGGCAAATCCGCGCGTGGCCAGCGTGTGCTCACCTTCCGCGGCCAGGAAGCCGCCGCAAGGTGGCATCATTTCGTTGCCGTGCGTATCCCGGAGCTGACCGCGCTCGGCTGGCAGAACCATATCGACGCGAATTTCGGCCCGCAGCTGGCCGAGAATGTCGGCAATATCGACGTTACGGTCGAGGATGGCGACAAGGGCACGTTCAGCCTGGAATTCGGCATCGAGATCGACGGCGAGCGCCACCCGCTGCTGCCCATTCTGGAACATTTGCTGGCGCGCGGCGGGATTGAGGCGGCGCAGATTGTTGAAGGCGAGATCATCACCTCGCTCGAAGACGGCCGCGTCATCAAACTCCCAGCCGAACGCATAAAACGCCTGCTGGCGGTGATGGGCGACCTCATCGAAGCCGCCGGGCGTACCGCCGAAAAAGCGCTGATTCTCCCCATGGGTGCGGCCGCCACGGTGCTGGAGCTGGAGGATGTGCTTACCACCTCCTGGGCCAATGCGGCGGATATCGAAGCCTATGTCGAGCGGTTTCGTGGCGAGCCGGATATTATCCCGGTGGAAGTGCCGGAAGAATTCAAGGGTAGCTTACGTCCTTATCAGCAGCAGGGCGTGGACTGGCTGCAGCATCTCGCAAGCCACGGTCTCGGCGGGTTCCTGGCCGACGACATGGGCCTGGGCAAAACCGCGCAGACCATCGCGAATATTTGCGTGGAACATGCCGAAGGCCGGCTGACAGCACCCGCGCTGATCGTGGTGCCAACCTCGCTCGTTGCCAACTGGACCGCCGAGTTGATTAAATTCGCCCCGCATTTAAGCGTGGTGGTGCTGCACGGGCTGGAGCGGCACGAAAAACGCGACCGGCTGGAAGACGTGCAGGTCGTCATCACCACCTATACGGTGCTGACCCGCGATATCGAGATTATGAAGCATCTGCCCTGGCATATCGTGGTGCTGGATGAGGCGCAGGCCATCAAGAGCCCAGAGGCGCGGGCGACGCGCGCGGTGTGCCAGCTGAAGACCACCAATAAAATCTGCCTCTCGGGCACGCCGATCGAGAATAATCTGGATGAGTTGTGGTCGCAATTTGCGTTTTTGATGCCGGGACTGCTGGGTGATAGGCGCGGTTTCACCAAGCGCTTCCGCACGCCGATTGAGAAGAACGGCGACCCCGAATGCCGCGCCCAGCTGGTGCAGCGCATCGCCCCTTTCATTCTGCGCCGGACCAAATCCGAGGTGGCAACCGAACTGCCGCCGAAACATACGATTTTGCGCCGCATCACCTTGGCGCCCGACCAGCGCGAATTATACGAGACCATTCGCGGCACGTTGTACGAGACCGTGCGCGAGCAGATGGCCGAGCGCACTCTGGCGCAAAGCCGCGTCATCGTGCTTGATGCGCTGCTGAAACTGCGCCAGGCCTGCTGCGATCCGCGGCTGGTGCGTCTGGGCAATGCGCGCGGCACCGAAAGCTCCGCGAAACTCGATGATCTGATGGAGATGGTCGCCGAGCTGATCCCCGAAGGCCGGCGCATTCTCGTGTTCTCGCAATTCACCTCGATGCTTGATCTCATCAAGCCGCGTTTGAATGAGATCGGCATACCGTTCGTGGAATTGCGCGGCGATACGCGCGACCGCGCCACGCCGGTGGAGACGTTTGAGGCGGGCAAGGTGCCGCTGTTCCTGATCTCGCTGAAAGCCGGCGGGCGCGGGTTGAACCTGACCTCGGCCGATACCGTGATCCATTACGATCCCTGGTGGAATCCGGCCGTGGAGGCCCAGGCGTCCGACCGCGCGCATCGCATTGGGCAAACCAAATCGGTGTTCGTGTACAAGCTGATCGCGACCGATACGGTTGAGGAGCGGATTCTGGAGCTGCAACAGCGTAAGGCAGAGCTGGCTTCCATCGCCTTCCAGGAAGGCGGCGGGCTGGCGTTCAATGCCGACGATATCGATTATCTGTTCGGCGGCGGCAGCGGCGAGCGAGATGCGGAGGCGGAGGCGGCTTAATTGGGCGGTATCGTTTGGCTGGCCTCCTACCCTAAATCCGGGAACACCTGGGTGCGGGCGTTTCTGCATAATTACATCGTGAATGCGGAAGAGCCGCATAGCATCAATAATTTGGTGGATTTCTCGGTGGCGGAATGCGCCGGGATTTTTTACGGGGCCGGCCATGCGGCCTTGAGCGCGAAGCAGGTACAGCGGTTGCGCCCCGCGGTACATGAGCAGCTGACCAAGCTGCATCCGGATCTGGTATTTGTGAAAACGCATAACGCCAATCGCTCGTTGCACGGCATTCCATTGTGTACGCCGGGGGTAACGGCGGGTTCGGTGTTCATTGTGCGCGATCCGCGCGATGTTGCGGTTTCCTATGCGGCTTTCGCGCGCAAAAGCATCGATGAGATGATCGATTTCATGGGCGATACCGGGGCGGCGAATGCGACCGATGCGGCACAGGTGTTCGAGCTGCTCGGCTCATGGTCGGAACATGCGCTCTCCTGGGTGGCCGCGCCTAAACGGTTGCTGGTGCGCTATGAGGATTTGCTGGCGGAACCTGAACGTTATTTCGCCCGCATCATCCGGTTTCTGGGCACGGGCGAGGTGGAGGCGGCGCGGTTGCAGCGGGCCATTTCGTTCAGTGGTTTTGATGTGCTGGCGGGGCAGGAAGCGGCTGCGGGTTATCGTGCTGCCGGTGGTGCGGAGACTTTTTTCCGCGCGGGCAAATCCGGGCAGTGGCGCGAGGGCCTGACCTCCGCCCAGGTGAAGCGCATCGAGGCCACGCATGGCGAAGTGATGCAGAAATTCGGCTATCAGCTCAGCGCGTAATTCCGCATCCAGGCGAAGCCGGGTGCGGGGTCAAAATACTCGCAGCCGATCCAGCCTTCGTAGGGCAGATGCGAAAGTGCCTGGAAGAACCGCGTAAAATCGAAATCACCCGTACCCGGTGCGCCACGGCCAGGGGCGTCGGAAATCTGGATATGGCCGATGTTGGTAATGTGGCGCGCCAATTGGGCGTGGGCATCCTCGCCCGCGGCGGTGCTGTGGTAGCTGTCGAATTGCAGCGACACATTACGCCGCCCCACGGCGGTTATGAGATCGAGCGTATGTTTGGCGCCGTTGAGCGCGAAACGCGGGTTATCAGCACGGTTGAGCGGTTCGATCAGCATCTCGATATTGTGGGTGGCAAAAACATCCGCGGCGTCGCGCAAATTGGCGACCAGCACATCCCAGCATTCATCTGCATTCGCGCCCTCGGGGATGTTGCCGGCCAGGCAGTTGATGCGCGGGCAGCCCAACGCATTGGCATAGTTCACGGCCTGGGCGATGCCGGTTTGAAATTCCACCTCCCGCCCCGGCAGGCAGGCGATGCCGCGCTCCCCGGCCGCGAAATCCCCGGCGGGGGCATTGATCGACACAAACGCCACGCCGGCGGCGTTCGCGGCGGCAATGAGTTCAGCCGGCCGGTGCGCGTAGGGGAATTGCATTTCAACCGCTGTGAATCCCGCCTGAGACGCAGCGGCAAACCGCTCCAGCACCGGCAGCGCGGTAAAAAGCGTGGAAATATTGGCGGAGAAGCGCATTTTAGCCGCGCCCGATGAACGGCATGCTGGTCGCCATCACGGTCATGAACTGCACATTGGCGGAAAGCGGAAGGCTGGCCATGTGCAGCACCGAGGCGGCGGCCTGTTCCACATCCATCATCGGCTCCGGCGCGGTGCTTTCATCCGCCTGCATGGAGCCTTTGGCGATGCCGGCGGAAAGTTCCGTCACCGCATTGCCGATGTCGATCTGCCCGCAGGCGATGCCGAACACGCGGCCCTCCAGCGAGATGCTGCGGGTAAGTCCGGTGATGGCGTGTTTGGAAACAGTGTAGGAGACCGCCTGCGGGCGCGGCACATGCGCCGAGATGGAGCCGTTATTGATGATCCGCCCGCCGCGCGGCGTCTGCCCCGCCATGATGCGGAAGGCGGCACGGGCGCAGAGGAACGAGCCCACGACATTGACGTTGAGCGAGGTGGTGAACGCCTCCAGGCTGGTCTGGCCGAATGGCGTGGCGGGGGTGAACACGCCGGCATTGTTGAACAGCAGGTCCAGCCTGCCATGGCGCTGCATAATCTCGCCGAACAACGCGCGCACCGAGGCCTCATCGGTCACATCCGCCGCAATTGCGCTGAGATTTTCATGCGCAGCGGCGGCCTCCTCCAGCACATCCAGCCGCCGCCCGGCCAGCACCACGCGCCAGCCCGCCTCCGCCAGTCTTAGCCCCGAGGCCCGGCCAATACCGCTGCCGCCGCCGGTGATGAGTGCAATAGCTTCCATGCGAAATTTTGGCCCTTATCAGCTCTGCAAGCAACCCGTTTGCCGCGCCGCCACCGGCAGGCTATTTTGCCCCCATGTCGCTTCCCTTCCTCAAAATGCACGGCGCCGGTAATGACTTCGTGGTGCTCGACGGCCGCACCAACCCGGTGCAGCTCTCCGCCGCCATGGTGCGCCACATCGCGGACCGCAGGCTAGGCGTGGGCTGCGACCAGCTGGTCATCATCGAGCCCGATGCGGCCGGGGCGGATGCGTTCATGCGCATCCTCAATGCCGACGGCACGGAAGCGGGGGCCTGCGGCAATGCCACGCGCTGTGTGGCGGCCCTGCTGGCCGAGGAAACGGGCGCGCGCATGGTCACCATTCGCACCATCTCCGGCGTACTGCGCGGCGAAATCCTCGGGCCAGGCCTGGTCGAGGTGGATATGGGCTTACCACTTCTGGAATGGGGCGATATTCCGCTCGCCGGTGCCGCCGACACGCTGCATCTGTCCCTGGCCCTGGGCCCGGTGTCGGACCCCGCCGCCTGCTCCATGGGCAACCCGCACGCGACCTTCTTCGTCGATGATTTCTCGCATCTGCCCATCGAGCTGATCGGGCCAAGGCTGGAGACGCACCGGATGTTCCCCGAACGCGCCAACATCGGCTTTGCGCGCATCGACGGTCCGTCGCGCATAAAACTGCGAGTATGGGAGCGCGGCGCGGGGCTCACCCTGGCCTGCGGCTCCGGCGCATGCGCCGCGCTGGTGAACGCGCACCGGCGCGGCTTAACCTCGCGCCAGGCGACGGTGGTGATGGACGGCGGCGAGTTGCTGATTACCTGGAGCGAGGACGGCCGCGTGCTGATGCGCGGCCCAGCCGAAACCGCCTTCGCCGGCACTCTGCCGGAGCTGGCGTAACATGGCCGTTTCCGATTTTTTCGCCCGGCTAAAATCCGGGCTGTCCCGCTCTGCCACCAAACTCACCGAGAGCATCACCGCCACCTTCACCAAGCGCAAGCTGGATGACGAGGCGCTGGAGGAACTGGAGGAACAGCTGATCGCGGCGGATTTAGGGGCTGTGGTCGCGGCGCGCATCATCAAAGGGTTTCGCTCTACCCGCTTTGGTAAGGAAGTAACCTCGGAAGAAATTCGCGACACTTTGGGCGAGGAGATCGGCAAAATTCTGGCGCCGGTGGCGCTGCCCTTGGAGATCGACCGGCGCAAAAAACCGTTTGTGATTTTGATGACCGGGGTGAATGGCGCGGGCAAGACCACAACCATCGGCAAACTGGCCGCAGTTTACAAAGCGGCGGGGCTGACTTCCGTGCTGGCGGCGGGCGATACGTTCCGCGCCGCGGCGGTGGAGCAATTGCAGGTCTGGGGCACGCGCTCGGGCGTTGAGGTTGTCACCGCACCTGCCAACACGGACCCCGCCTCGCTGGCGCATGATGCGTTATCCCGCGCGATGCAGACGGGTGCCGATGTGCTGATGATCGACACCGCCGGGCGCCTGCATAACAAGACGGCGCTGATGGAAGAGCTGCGAAAAATCATCCGCGTACTGCAAAAGCTCGACCCCACCGCGCCGCACGCCACGCTGCTCACGCTGGATGCAACCACCGGGCAGAATGCGGTAACGCAGGTCGGGGTTTTCAAGGAGATGGTGGAGCTGACCGGGCTGATCGTAACCAAGCTGGACGGCTCGGCGCGCGGCGGCATCGTGGTGGCCCTGGCCGAGAAATACGGCCTGCCGATCCATGCGGTGGGAACCGGCGAACAGATCGCCGATTTGCGCGCGTTCGATCCGGTGGAGTTCGGCAAGGCGCTGGTGGGGGAGTAGGCGCCGCGCATTTATACGGCGGGCATGCGCCGCCAGTCTGTTCCCGGGACAATGCGTTTCATAAACTCATCAAACAAAGGCACGGTAAAAGCCGTGTCCCCATGGGTGGGGCTCCAGATCATCCCTTTCCGGATCAAACTGCTGCGGATTGGTCCCAATGACGAGGTTTCCCGGACGAGTTCGGCGGCAATATCGCCAGACCTGTGCGGGCCTGGCCCTCGTTCGGCCATGGCGCGCAGATATTGTTTTTCCGTAGGGGTCAGGCGGTCAAACCGCACCCTGAAGAAGCTTTCGTCAAGCGCTGCGATGACTTCATTGGAAGCGCGGGTGACGTCATTTGCGGTGATCGGGCTCTGTAACGCGATATCCCAGGCATGCTTCCCCCATTCCTGCAGAAAATAAGGATATCCCTTTGTTTGGTGGATAATGAGCTCAACGGCCGTGGGCTCTATTCCGGCGCTTTCATCGAGAATTGGTTTCACAATCGCCGCTGCTGCGTCTTCCGGGCTCAACGGGCCGATTTCAAGAAAATCAAACAGGCGCTCGGCGTATGATTTGGCATCCCCCATTTTGCCGCGCAACTGAGGTAGTCCAGCACCGATGAGGGTAACGGGCAGCTGTTTCTGCGCACAACGATGCAGCGCGGAGATAAGAGCGGCGAGTTGAGCCTCCTCGACATATTGCAGTTCATCGATAAACATCGCGGCAACAGTGCCGGCAGCTTTTGCAGCCAGCCCGACCTGCTCCAGCAGCGCGCTCAGATCGCCTTCAAGGTCACCATTATCGGCCAGGCCAGGCTCGGGCTCATAGTCAAACCCAACTTCAATGTCGTTGTAGGTTAACTTCAGTTTGGTGGCGAAACCGGCCAATGCCCTCAGCCCGCGAACAGCGTAATCCGCCGCCTTGGCAACGCGGTTCAGGCGGAGCAGTGCCAAACGCAGTCGCGGGGCCAGCATGGCGGGCAGGGAGCGTCCCTCCGGGGCCTCGATGCGTATGGGAATGATGCCTGCGGCCTCGGCGTCTTTCATCATCTGGTCGAGCAGCACTGTTTTTCCGGCGCCGCGCAGGCCAACAAGCATAAGGCTTTTTGCGGGACGCTCGATGCGGAGGCGCTCCAGGCACAGATGGATTTTTTGACGCACGCTGTCGCGGCCGGCGAGTTCCGGAGGTGGACTGCCGGCGCCTGGCGCGAAAGGATTGCGGATCGGATCCATGGGTGTACCTGATTTACAAAATTTATCTATTTAACATAAACTTACTAAATCGAGTACAGTCAAGTGCGGCTGGGGCTATCCTTGATTGGCTTCCCGCTTGAGCAGCAGCCGCATCAGCGTCTCGAACTCCGCCACACTTAACGTCTCGGCCCGCCGCGTCGGCTCAATTCCCGCGGCCTCCAGCAAAGCCTCGCCGCCCAGCCCCTTCAACGACCCGCGCAGCATTTTCCGCCTTTGCCCGAACGCCGCCGCCGTCAGCCGCTCCATCGCCCGTATTTCCACCCCAGACGGCTGCACCGCGTGCGGCACCAGCCGTACCAGCGCCGAATCCACCTTCGGCGGCGGGGCAAAGGCGCTGGCCGGGATGTGCATCTGCATGGAGACCTCGCACAGCCACTGGCTCAGCACGGAAATCCGCCCGTAGGCGCTGGTGTCGGGTGCGGCGGCAATGCGCTCGGCCACTTCCAGCTGGAACATGAGCGTAAGAGACGAATATGCCGCCGCCTCATGCAGCCAACGGATGAGAAGCGGTGTCCCTATATTATAGGGCAGGTTCGCCACGATCGCCCGGGGCGCGGGCACAAGTGCGGGAATATCCGATTGCATTGCATCGCCCTGCAAAATCGTCAGCCGGGGGCTTAATGCCGCAAGTGCTGCAATTGCCGCCGCGGCGCGCGGGTCGTATTCTATGGCGGTTACATGCGCGGCCCCGGTTTCCAGCAACGCGCGCGTCAGCCCGCCGGGGCCTGGCCCTATTTCCACCACGTTCAGCCCGGTTAAATCCCCGGCCGCGGCGGCAATGCGCCCCAGCAGGCCCGGCTCCAGCAGAAAATGCTGGCCGAGCGACTTATCCGCCCGCAGGTTGAATTGGGCGATAACGTCGCGCAACGGCGGCGGGGTGGTGGTAAAAGCAGGCGTAAAAGCGGACATTCACGCTTGTTAGCGTAACGCCAGCCATGGCAACAGTGAGCGCGTGAGCGAGAAAAAACCTCATCCCACGATTTTGCCGGCGCTGCGTGCCTTGGTGCGGGTCGATGAAGTGTGGCTGGCCGTGCTCGCCACCGCCGTGGGCGTGGCCGGCGGTCTCGGCGTGGTGCTCATCAACGGCGTTACCACCTGGATGCACATGTTTCTGTTTGCTTTGCCGCCAGGGCAGGGGCTCTCCGAATCGCCCACGCTCAACCCGGAACTCGTCATCCTCGTGCCTAGCCTGGGCGGGCTGGCGCTCGGCCTCTCCATGTGGGCGCTGGCAAAACTGCGCCCGCGTAATCTGGTGGACCCGATCGAGGCCAATGCGCTGTACGGCGGCCGCATGTCGCTGAAAGACTCGCTCATCGTCGCGGCGCAGACGGCCTGGTCCAACGGGGTGGGCGCTTCGGTGGGCATGGAAGCGGGCTATGCCCAGTTCGGTTCGGGCGTTGCTTCCTGGGTGGGGCAAAAATTGCGGCTGCGGCGCAACGATCTGCGGGTGCTGGTCGGCTGCGGTGCGGCGGCTGCCATCGGCGGGGCGTTCAACGCCCCGCTGTGCGGCGCGTTTTACGGTATTGAGCTGGTTATCGGCGTGTACTCCATATCCACTTTGCCCTTCGTCGTCATGGCCGCACTCGCCGGCACGCTCACGGTGCAAATCGCCGGCATTGCCTCGCCGCCGCTTATCGTAACCCTCCCCAGTTCCGTGCCGCATGATGCCTACGCGCTCATTATAATAGAGGGCATCGCCTGCGGCCTGGCCGGTATCGTCATCATGCGCGGGGTAACGGCCATCGAGGCCGCTTTCCGCCGGAGCAACATCCCGCTCTGGGCGCGGCCGTTGCTGGGCGGGGTGGTGGTCGGGCTGCTCGGCTGCCTCACGCCCAAAGCCATGTCCTCGGGCCATACGGCGCTGCACGCCTATATTAATGTGTCTTTCCCATTTTTCGTGGTGCTCGGCATCCTCATCGCCAAGGCGGTGGCCTCGGCCTTTTCCATCGGCTCGGGTTTCCGCGGCGGGCTGTTCTTCGCCTCGCTGTTTCTGGGGGCGATATTCGGCAAGGTGTTCGCCGGCATCGTCGGTATCATGCCTTTCATTACCCCCATGCCCTCCGGCCTGTACGCCGTGGTGGGCATGAGCGGGCTGGCGGCCGCCATCGTCGGCGGGCCCATGACCATGACCTTCTTAGCGCTTGAGAGCACCGAGAATTTTTCCGTCACCATGGCCGTGCTGGCCGCCGCCATTGCCGCCACCATCACCGTGCGCCGGCTGTTCGGCTATTCCTTCGCCACCTGGCGCTTCCATTTGCGTGGCGAGCAGATCCGCTCTCCCGTCGATGTCGGCTGGATCAAATCGCTTACCGTGGGCCGGATGATGCACCCGGTGGCGCTGACGGTGCGGGAGAAATCCAGCCTGGCCGCCTTTCGCCAGGATGTGCCTTTGGGCGCCGCGCAGAGCGTGGTGGTAACCGGCGAGTCGTGCCGCTACGCCGGCATCGCCTACCCGGCCGAGGCAGCCGCCATGCCGGATGACGGCATGGTGGAGTCGATTTTACACCTGCGGGACCGCTTCCTGTTGCCGGGGATGAGCGTGAAGGAGGCGCTGGCGGCGTTCGAATCCGCCCAGGCCGATGCTTTGGCGGTGCTCGATGGGGCAGAGTCACGCGCGGTGCTTGGGTTACTGACGGAGCAATATGCGCTCAGGCGCTATAATGAGGCATTGGACCAGAGGCGTAAGGAAATGTCAGGCGAATAACTCGATAGCGTAAATATTACAGTTGTAAGATTTGTTGTGGACATGAAAGTAACGTAACCTTGATCATCCGGCGGGGTCGGGAGTCAAATCTGCGTTAAATGATGTGGAGCCTCGAATCGAGCCTCTAAAAAGGTCAGTACTAGTGCCTTATTCGGCAAATACCCACAGAAAACCGATCACTTGTTTGTGTTTTAGGCGTGATCACGACAATGGTTTTTCTATAAAAATAGACTTTTTACGGCAGTCGATCTATAGTATCGAATACCAGCCATGTGAGCGGGGTTTCTGAAGAAGATTTTAGATTTCTACTAATCTCTTTTTTCTTGATTCTACCGCAGTGCAACGGTAAAGATAGTTTTAACGGTGGAATTTAAATAGGGGTTTCCAATGAGCGGCGTAGCATCTTTAACAGTTGGTGGCGCGTTTAACGGCCATACAGGCGTTGTGACGATTCCGTCATCGTTGCTCTTTGGCCAGCCCAGCGCGGCAGGCTCGCTCAATAATGTGATCCAGGATTACCTCACGGGCATCGGCAGCGGGCTGGTTTCCGGGTCGACTAATTTCATCAACACCGACCTTGCTGCCGGCACGCAGTATGTCGCTGCGGGTAGCGTCGCCGGCACTGGTAGCCCCACGTTCGAAGAATTCACCAATACGGATACCGTCGGCGGCACCGTCGCAGGCTCGGGCAATTATCCGGCGGCCACCGTCGCCGCTAGCGTGACCGATGTCCTCGTTCAGACCCCTGGCAACGTCACCCTCACGGGTGTGGCCAGCACCACGACACTGACCATCGGCGCGGACAGCAACGTTGACTACACCGTAACCGACCCGGATGCCGGCACGATATACCTGGCCGGTGGTGCCAACTCCGTCACGCTGTTCACCACGGCCGGCACCAATGCGGAAACCATCTACTCCGCCGGCAGCGACAGCATCAATCTCGTTGGCCAGGGCACGGATTTTGTGACCGTCAACGGCAACGCCACCGTGTTGGATACGGGCGCCAACGCCAATGTGACGGCCGAAGGCAACGCCACCACGAACTTCTTCTGGGACAGTGCCAACTCTGGCGGTACGCTGAACTTCGTTAACAACTCCACCGCCGCGGCGACCATTCACATCGGCGTGTTCGCTGGTGGGGCAACCGATGCGACCCATGTGACCGCTTTCGGCGGCGCGGGCGGCGGCTTCTTCGTCGGCGGCGCGGCCGGCAGCAATTCACTGGTCGGCGGCGCGGGTGCCGTCACCCTGGTTGGCGCCGGTTCGGGCGACTTCCTCGAGGCTCAATCCGCAGGCGCCAACGTGCTTGCCCAGGGCAACGGCAACGAGACGCTGGTGGCCACTTCCTCCACCGGTTCCAATTCCTTCGGCGCCGGCCTGAACTACCCCGGCCTCGGCAACCCGCAGGCAACCGGCGTTATCAGCACGGACGGCAGCGGCGCGCAGACCTTCTTCTTCGGTAACGTGGCCAGCGGCGAAACCGTCTACGGCTCCACGACGGCCGGCGCGACCAACAACTACTTCCTCTATAGCGGCAGCATCAGCGCCAATGGCGTGTATACGGGCACCGTGGGCGGCGGCAACTATAGCATCTATAACTTCATCAACAACAGCTCCTCCATCTACTTCGCCAATGAAGACGGTACTTCCGCAACCCTCACGCACTTGGCCGTCGATCAGTTCGACCCGACGCAGCTCGACCTGACCCTGAGCGATGGTACCAGTGTCGAATTCAAGGGCCTGACCTCGAGCCAGGAGCAGGCTGTTCACACGATCACCGACAGCGCCGGTGGTATCATCGGCCTCACGGGCTAATCGCTTCCACCGGGCGATTGTTCTAAAAAGCCTGCCCTGGGTAACCAGGGCAGGCTTTTTGTTGTGTCAATTTTGCCGGGTTTGGGGCCGTGAAAAGGCCAGGGCAGAGCCTGGCCTTTTTCCTTCCCCTAAGCCGGCACAAAATTCATCGCCACGCCGTTGATGCAATAGCGCAACCCGGTTGGGGGCGGGCCGTCCTGGAACACGTGGCCGAGATGCCCGCCGCAGTTGCTGCAATGCGCCTCCATGCGGATCATGCCGTGGCTGCGGTCGAGCGTGGTGCCGACGGCACCTTCCACCGGGTCGTTGAAACTAGGCCAGCCGGTGCCGCTCTCGAATTTCGTGCCGCCGATGAACAGGATCTGGCCGCAGCCGGCGCAGGAAAAATGCCCCGCGCGCTTCTCGTAATTCAGAGCGCAGCTGCCAGGCTGCTCGGTGCCATGCCCGCGCAGCACGGAATATTGCTCCGGCGTGAGAATAAGGCGCCACTCTTCTTCAGAATGGCTTACGGGAAATACCGTCGGGGCATCGGAACTCATTTATCTCTCCCTTGTCTGCGGGCATGCCCGCGCCAGATAGTCTGTATATAGGCGCGCGGCCGCGCCGCTTCAAAGCCGCTTCGAGCTACACTTCAAACGCGCAAACGGGGAATTCAATGAGAACGCTTTACGCAGCCGGCTTCGTCCTGGCGTCACTTGCACTCGCGGGGGCAAAGGCTGGGGTTGCCATGGCAGCACCCGCGCCGGCGTTCGATCCGCATATCGGCGCACCACAGGAGGTGGCAACCCTCTCCGGCGGCTGCTTCTGGGGCGTGCAAGGCGTGTTCGAACATGTGAAGGGCGTGCGCCAGGTGGTGGCGGGCTATACCGGGGGTGCGGCGGATACCGCGCAGTATGAAACCGTCTCGACCGGCACCACCGGCCATGCGGAATCGGTGCAGATCACATTCGATCCGCGCGTGGTCAGCTACGGGCAAATTCTGCGGATTTATGTGAGCGTGGCGACCGACCCGACCGAGCTGAACTACCAGGGCCCCGACCAAGGCACACAATATCGTTCGGAAATCTGGTACGGCACGGACGACCAGCAGCAGGCGATTGCCAAAGCCTATCTGGCCCAGCTGACGGCGGCAAAAACCTACCCCGCGCCAATCGTTACCAGGCTGGACCCGGTGCAGCCTTTCTACCCGGCCGAAGCATATCATCAGGATTTTTTAACCCTGCACCCGGACAATCCTTATATCGCCTATAATGATCTGCCGAAGGTGCAGGCGTTGCAGGCGCAGTATCCGCAATTTTATGCGGCGCAACCTGTACTATATTCAAAACGCGCCCAAAACAAAAATTAAGCGCCGGGCTGCCCGGTCTTGGCGCCCAGCGAGCGCCAGCGCTCCAGCGTGGCTTCACGTGCGGGTTTGCCTTCGCTCAAACTGGCGGCAATCAGGCGATCAATGACCGCGTGACGTAGCTCGGCTTCGGTCTTCAGCATGTTTACGGGCATTGGGGACACTCCGTTGTTAGAAACTCTGGATTGGCTTTCCATAGTGCTGAAGATCACTCTTAACCAAGGCACGAATAAGGCGATCTACTGAATAGATTATGACATTATATCTCGCGCTGCACCATAAAAATGAACTAAAATGCCGTTCATCCCATGGCAATTAATTGGTGCCTTGATATAGTGGATAAGAGATTACCCCGTATTCAGAGTTTGCATGGCCGGCCACGTCGTTTTCAGACTTTTGGCGTTTGGGTTTGGGCTTGCCGGTCTGGCTGGTTGCGCCGCGGCGCCGTCCGCGGTCTCTGCCAGCGCCGGGCTTACACCAGCCAGCACGCAGGCCCTCGTGGGCTCCACACCACAAATTCTGAACGCCGATTTCGGGCCGCCGATGATACGCCGGACCGATGGCCAGGCCCAGGTCTGGGTGTATGAAAACGCCGTCTGCGGCCTCCAGGTGTTCCTATATCCCGATGCCGGCGGCACCCCCCGCGTGGCCGCCGCCGTGCCCGATGGTGGTGACCAGGCCAGCTGCATGCAAAGCTTCGCGCGCACCGTAACGGCTGCGGCACTGGAGCGCCCGCCCGCCTCCTGATAGCGTGCAAGCGGCCCGCTGCGAAAGCGGCCAAAGCGCAGATTTAGAGGACGGCATGAAACCACTGAAAATAGCCGTGCAGATGGACCCGCTGCACAGCATCGACATCACCGGCGACTCCACCTTTGCGCTGATGCTGGAAGCCCAAACCCGCGGCCACAAGCTCTGGCATTACGAGGTGCGGCACATGTGGCTGGACGGCAACCGCCTGTTCGCCCGCGTGCAGCCGGTAACCGTGCAGAACATCCACGGCGCGCATTACGAATTCGGCCCCGAAACGCTGATCAACCTCGCCGAAATGGACGTGGTGCTGATGCGCCAGGACCCGCCCTTCGACATGGCCTATATCACCGCCACCCATATGCTGGAGCATATCCACCCGCAAACCCTGGTGGTGAACAACCCGGCCGCGGTGCGCAACGCGCCCGAAAAACTCCTCGTCACGCATTTCCCGCATCTCATGCCGCCCACCATCGTCACCTGGGACCGGCAATCCATTCGCGATTTCCGCGCTTTGCATAAGGACATCATCGTCAAGCCGCTGTTCGGCAACGGCGGCATCGGCGTGTTCCGCATCAAACCCGATGACGAAAACCTCGGCTCGCTGCTCGATATGTTCTTCGCCGCCACCCGCGAGCCCCTCATGGTGCAACGCTACGAAGCCGCCGTGCGCAAAGGCGACAAACGCATCATCCTCATAGACGGCGAACCCGCAGGCGCCATAAACCGCGTGCCAGCGGAAGGCGACTCGCGCTCCAACATGCACGCCGGCGGCACACCCGAAGCCACAACACTCACAGAACGCGAACACGAAATCTGCGCCGCCATAGGCCCCACCCTAAAAGCCCAAGGCCTGCTCTTCACCGGCATAGACGTCATCGGCAACTACCTAACCGAAATCAACGTAACCAGCCCCACCGGCCTCCAACAAATAGCCCGCTTCAACAACCTAAACCTCTCCGCCCAAATCTGGACGAAGATCGAAGCCATCCGTGCGGCCTGAGGTATAGACCTCGGTTTGGGGTTAAAAAGGCGAGGGGCTTTGCCCCCTCGACCCCCACTGGGCCTGAGGCCCAGACCCCATTAGCTTAAGAACTAAAAAAGAGGCCTGCCGCCTAGCTGTTGAAACAGCGTGGAAGCAGGCCTCTTTTTTAGTTCTCAGGTAGCGGGGGGCTGGGGCCTCAGGCCCCAGCGGGGTCGAGGGGCAGAGCCCTCGCCTTTTTTTAACCCCAAACCGAGGTCTATACCTCAGACAGCACCGAAGCATCGGTCAGCATCTCGATGCGGCCGGTGATTTGGCCGCCGTCTTCTACTTGCAGGCGGCGGCAGCGGGCCACGCCGAGGATGCGGCCGGTGGCGCGGACGACGAGGGTTTGGCGGGCGACGAGGGTGCCATCGATGGTGCCGGCGATTTCGGCTTCCTCGACTTCGACTTCGCCTTTGAACACGCCGCCGTGGGCGATGGAGAGTTCGATCAGCCCATTGATGCTGGTGGCTTCCACGGTGCCTTCAACCACCAGGCGTTCGGCGTCCTGCACGGTGCCCTGCACGCTAATGCCGCGGCCGACGACGAGGGTGCGGCGTTCCAGCGAGGCGTCGCGCGCGGGGGTGCTGGTAACGGTGGCGCGGGCGGGCACGCTGGCCGGGGCCGAGGGAATGGGGGGCGGGGCGAAGGGCGAACGTGCCATGGGGAACTCCTTAAGGCTTTGGGGGAAGGGGGCAGCATCGGCCGGATTTGTATTCTCTACTGAAGCGTCCGGACCGGCGTCAGCGTGCGGTTCGGCAGGCGCGGCCGGCGGATCGGCTTGCGTACTCACCCCCGCGGCTGGCGGTTGCGGCTTGGCCGTTGCGGCGTCTTCGAGCTTACGTTTGCCGAACACAAATCCTCCGTGGCGTTTCCCGTGGTATCCCTCCGCCTAGCACGGGGGTGTGCGCCGCGACAACTCAAAGCCGGTTTGCCGCTTTGGGTTCGGGATGCTAACCGCTCCTGCGCTGGTTGCGCAGGTACAAGGAGAGTTTGCAGGCATGGCCGTCACCCGTTTTGATATTACTGGCATCGGCAATGCCATTGTCGATTACCTATTACAGACCGATGACGGTTTTTTAAGCCGGCATGACATGCCGAAGGGCGCGATGTCGCTGATTGACGCCGATACGGCGACCCGGCTGACGGCGGCGATGGCGGGCGGGATAACCGCTTCGGGCGGGTCGGTTGCCAATAGTTGCGCGGTGGCGGCGGCTTTGGGCGCCAGGGTGGCGTTTCTCGGCAAGGTCGGCCACGACGATTTGGGCGAGGTGTTCCGCGAGGAGATTGCGTCGGCCGGGGTGCATTATGCGACCAAACCGCTGCTGGCGCCGATTCCCACGGGCCGCTGCCTGATTTTGGTAACGCCGGACGGCCAGCGCACGATGAACACGTATCTGGGCGCCGGCGGTGAGTTTTCGCTGGCGGATCTGGACGAGACGATTATCGCCGCCTCCGCTGTTACGTACCTTGAGGGGTATCTGTTCGACCCGCCGGCGGCCCAGGCCGCCTTTGCCGAGGCCGCGCGCATGGCCCGCGCCGCCGGGCAGAAGACCGCACTTTCGCTCTCGGATGCGTTCTGCGTGGACCGCCACCGCGACGGGTTCCGCCGGCTGATCGCCGAGGGCGTGGACATTCTCTTCGCCAACGAGGCGGAGGTGTGCAGCCTGTACCAGTGCAATGATTTTGCCGATGCTGCCGAACGGGCCGCGAAAGACATCCCGCTCGCCGTGCTGACGCAGAGCGAAAAGGGTGCGGTTATTCTCCAGGGCGGCAAAATGGTCGAGATTGCGGCGGTGCCGGCTGAGGTGGTGGACACAACCGGTGCCGGCGATGCCTATGCCGCCGGGTTCCTGGCCGCATATACGCGTGGCGCGGGGCTGGAAGCAGCGGGCATACTGGGTGCCAAGGCGGCGGCTTTGGCCATTAGCCGCATTGGCGCGCGCCCCCCAGAAGCGGATTTATGGAAACTCATTTAACGCTGGCGTATATTCTGGTCGGCCTGGCGGGGTTTCTCGCCGGGGCGCAGAATGCCATTGCGGGCGGCGGGTCGTTTTTAACGTTCCCGGCGCTGCTGTTCGCCGGGCTCGATCCACGGGCGGCCAATATAAACTCCACCATCGCGCTGTTCCCGGCACAGCTCACCATGGGCTGGGCCGGGCGCAGCCTGGCGCAAGGCGCATCTGGGCTGTCGCTCCGCACACTTGTCGTCATCAGCATCATCGGCGGCGCCATAGGTGCGGTGCTGCTGCTGGCAACGCCAGTTTCGGTCTTCACCCATCTGGTGCCCTGGCTCATTTTATTTGCCACATTGGTGTTCATCTGGGGCAATTTTTTCGCCAGGAAGCGGGCTGAGGATGAAGCGCCGCTGCTGCCGCCCAAGGTGGCGATGGCGGTGCAATTCATCATCGCGGTTTATGGCGGTTATTTCGGCGGCGGCATCGGCATTCTCATGCTGGCGGCCCTTACCGCCGCAGGCATGGCGGTGCGCCATGCGGGGGCGACCAAGAATGTGCTGGCGGGCATCATGAATGTCGCGGCGGTGCTGATTTTTGTCGTGCGCGGCCATGTCGCCTGGGGGTTGGCGGCGGATCAATGCATCACCGCCATTATCGGCGGCTATATCGGCGTCACCATATTACGCCGGGCACCGGTCAACGTGCTGCGCATCGCGGTTGCCTGCATTGGTATTGCACTTACCATTGGAATGTTTCTGCGCAGTTAAAACCGTAAGGGGCGAGCAAAGCGGGTGATAGCGTCTCGCCCGTAAAATATGCTGTCTGCGCCTGGGTGTTTTCATCTTCGGGCAGGCCCGCCGTTATTTTCAGCGTCTGCTTCGCCACGGGCAATGCCGGGTCGAACCAGGAAATGCCTGGATACAGGCCCAAAAATTCCGGCACCAGAAAACTGTAATGGGTGCAGCCCAGGGCAATGGCATCGATGGCATCGCCGCCGGGCTGCGCGAACAAAGGTGCTATGGCGGGGCCGACATCCACTGTCGCACCCCGGAATTTTTGCTCGGCCAGCTCCGCCAGAGTTGGTGTGCCAAGCGAGTGTACGCTACAATCGGGTGCGAAACGGTCTATGAGATCGTTCAAATACGGCCGGCGCACCGTAGCGGCGGTAGCGAGCACGCCGATGGTTTTGCTCACACTCGCGGCGGCGGCGGGCTTGATCGGCGGCACGCAGCCGATGATCGGCAGGCTATACGCCGCGCGCAGGCTGGGCAGTGCTATGGTGCTGGCGGTATTGCACGCCACCACCAGCGCCTGCGGTTTGAAAAATTCGATGGCCCGGCCAAGCAAATCCACAATGCGCGGGACCAGCACCGCATCGGTTTTCTCGCCATAAGGGAAGAAGCCGTTATCCGCGAGATAGGTGAGGGGGCGTGTTGACGCCAGCGCGCGTAATTGCGCGACGACGCCCAATCCGCCGATGCCGGAGTCAAAAATCAGGAAGGACATTTAACCGTACTAGAAAGCATGAGTTCAGAAATCGTCGCCATCGCCGAATTCCACGTCGCGATGCACATGGATCGATTGCAGCACACCAAAGCCGAGCATCACCGCCGTAAGCGCTGAACCGCCATAGGAGATCAGCGGCAACGGCACGCCGCCCACCGGGATAAGCCCCATCACCATCGACAGATTGACGAAGCAGTACAGGAAGAAATTCGTGCCGATGCCGAGTGCCACCAGCCGCCCATACACATGGTTGCAGGTCATCGCGGTGTAGAAGGCCAAAGTGACGATGGCGAACAGCAGTGCCAGCACCACCATGCTGCCGAAATACCCGAACTCCTCGGCGATGATGGTGAACACGAAATCCGTCTGTTTCTCGGGCAGAAAATTCAACTGGTTCTGCGTGCCGTGCAGATACCCCTGGCCGAAAAACCCGCCCGAACCCAAAGCGATTTTGGATTGGATGATGTTGTACCCAGCGCCCAAAGGATCAGACCCCGGGTTGAGAAAGGTCGTAATCCGCGCCTTCTGATAGGCATGCAGATGGTCGAACAGCACCGGTGCCGAGACCGCGATAATGGCCACGATAATGGCAAACCACCACCAGCGCACCCCCGCCGCCAGCATCACCACACCGCCGATGGCAGCGGTGATCACCGCCGTGCCGAGATTTGGTTCCTTCAGGATCAGCCCAAACGGAATCATAATCGCCAGCACCGCCGGCAGCACGAACAAGATGTTGCCGGTCATCTCCGGCGAGGCACGTTTGAAATACGCCGCCAGCGCCATGGCGAGGAAGAGCTTCATCAGCTCGCTGGGCTGCAATTCAATCCCGCCGACCGAGATCCAGCGTTTAGCACCCAGCCCGGTATGGCCGAACTTCATCACCACCAGCAGCAGCAAAATACCAAGCACGTAGGAGGGCCATGAGATTTTCGCGATGATGCGGATATCCACCATGGCGATGCACAGCACCGCGGCCATCATGCCGGCAAAACGGATGATCTGCCCCTGCGCGTAAGGCTGCGGACTGCCCCCGGCGGCGGAATATAATGCCGCGTAGCCCACCCCCGCCAGCAGGCAGATGCAGAGCATGAACAGCCAGTTGATGCGCAGCAATTTGCCCGCGATGCCGAAGGAGCGCTCGCGGAACGGCCGGCGCAGCGAGAGCGAGGATTCCAGTATCATGTCCCGGTCACTCTCATGTTCCAGTCACCGGCAAAGTTTGGGTGGTGGATTGCAGCGGCACGCTGAGCGGCAAATCCCGCCCGGCGGGGTCGTTCTGTATGGCATAGGTCATCATCGCCTTGGCAATCGGGGCGGCCGATTGCGCGCCAAAATTACCATGCTCCACCACCACGGCAATGGCATAGCGCGGGTTGGCGGCCGGGGCGTAGCCCACGAACAGCGCGTTAGGCCGGTTCTCCCAGGCCATCGTCATATCATTAAAATTCTTCTGCTTCTCGGCCGCGGAGTTGTTATGCACCTGCGCCGTGCCGGTCTTGCCCGCCATCTGCACACCGTCCAAATCCAGCCTTGAGGAATAGGCCGTCCCCTGGGGCGTGTTCACCACCTCGAACAGCCCCTGGCGCAAAACCGCGAGATAGCGGTCATCCACATCCAGATCCGGCCAATCATCCTGGTCCGCGCCGTTCTGCAGCTCGCCGCCGATCCGCCGGGTTATATGCGGCCCCACCGCCGTACCGGTCGCCACGCGCGCGATCATGGTGGCAAGCGCCAGCGGGGTAAGCTGGGTGTAGCCCTGGCCGATGCCCTGCACCACGGTGCTGCCCTGGGCCCAATGGATGCCCCTCGCCCGCGCCCATGCCAGCGTCGGCACCAGCCCGGGCGACACATTGGGCAGGTCCGCGCCGAGATCGACGCCGAGGCCGAGCTGGCTTGCCATCGCCGCCATGCGGTCGATGCCCGACATCAGCGCCACCTGGTAGAAAAACACGTCGCAGCTCACCTGCAGCGCCGTGACCATGTTGATGGAGCCGTGCGCCACATGGTTGTCGCACCAGAACACATGGTCGCCAAGGGTGAAGGAGCCGGTGCAGGTGAGGATGGTGTCGCCATTGAGCAGCCCGGCCTTCATGGCGGAGAGGGCGACGGTGGGTTTGAAGGTGGAACCCGGCGCGAACAGTCCGGCGGTGGCCTTGTTCTGCAGCGGGTCCTTGGCATCGGCCATCCACCCGTTCCACACGGAGGAGGGCACACCCTTGTCGAACAGCCCGGGATCGAACCCCGGCGTGCTGGCCATCGCCAGAATCTCGCCATTGGTCGCATCCAGCATCACCACGGCACCGGTGTTACCGGCCAGGCTCTGGATCGCCAGCTGCTGCAACCCGGCATCGATGCTGAGTGCCACGGTCTGGCCCGGCGTACCGGCGTCGTGTGCTACCTCGCGCACCAGCGCGCCATGCACATTGGTCTCCGTCTGCACAAAGCCCGGCTGGCCGCGCAGGGCCTGGTCCTGGGAATCCTCCACACCGGTGCGGCCCACGCGCATGCCGGGCAGCGAGAGCACCTGGTTCACCGCCACCTCCTTGCGGTTGGGCCGGGCGACGTAGCCCACCATGTGCGCTGCCTGCGGCCCCAGCGGGTACACGCGGCTGGCGCCCACCTCCACCACCACGCCCGGCAGATTGGGCGTGTTCACCTCGATGGCGGCCATATCCTGCCAGTTAAGAAAATCCTTGAGCATAACCGGAATATAGCCCGGCCGGCTGGCCAGATCCTGGGCGATGCGGGCCTGCTCATCGGGGCTCACATTCACCAGCGTGAAAAAATTCTGCAGCACGGCCTCGGGCTCCGGCGCCATGGCCTGCATGAACAAGGCCCGCCAATGCTGCTCATTGCCCGCCAGAATCGTGCCGAAGCGGTCCGTGATCAACCCGCGTTCAGGGGCGACGAGCCGCTCCGAAATAGAATTCTGCCGCGCCAGCAGTGCGTAAGTGCCGTGCTGGGTGATCTGCAGATGATACAGCCGCACGGCGATGCCGCCGAACACCGCCGCCTCGGCCGCGCCGATGAGCACCGCCCGCCGGGTGAAGGCGGAGCGGTCCTTGGCGACCCGGCCCGCCCTGCTCATGTCAGCTCCCCCGCTTCGATCACGTTTTCGCTCACGTTTTCGCTCACGCTAACTCCACTGCCGCGGGGCCGCGATGCACATGCACGAGCACCGCCGCCAGGCTCGGGTAAAGTGCCGCCGAGATGAGGATTTCCAGCCCCACGGGCCAGGCCGGCAGCAGGCGCAGCGCCAGGCCCGATTGCAGTGCCCAGGCCAGCAGCGAGGCCACGGCGGCAAAACCGGTAAACACCCCCCAGGTGACCAGAAAGCGCGCCGGGGCCAGGCGGCGGCGGGAGATGAAGGTGGCCGATTGCAGTACGATCAGCAGCACGGCCCAGAGCCCGGGCGGCGTTACGCCCATAAGGTCGAGCAGCAGCCCGATCAGCCCGGTGAGCGGCACGGGCATCGAGCCTGGGCGGAATAGTGACCAAAAATACACGCAGCCCATGGCATAGGCCGGGCGCAGCAGGGCCTGGCCAGGAATATGGAAGGGCAGGCCAAGCAGGAACAGGCCGAACGCCAGCATCGCACTCGGCACCACCCAGCGTGCGGCGGCATCCAGCAGGCGCCAGATGCTCTGGCGCCGGCGCGAGGTAGGCAGGCGGCTCATCTAATGCTTGCCGTGATGCGCCGTGGCTGCTGGCTTGGTATGGGGGATCTGGGTCAGCACCGGCAGATTATCCGGATAGCTGAACAGCCGCAGCAGGCGCAGGGAATCCAGTGAGGCCAGCGGCAGCACCACCGGGTCGTTCTGCGCATCGTAATGCACCACGCCGATGGGCAGGCCAGGCGGGAACGCGCCGCCTTGCGCCGAGGTCAGCACCATCGCCCCTTCAGCCGGCGGCTGGCCCGGGGACCAATAGATGAGCGAGGGATCGGGCCCGTTGCGCCCGGCCATCAGCGCCGGGGCGCCATTGGCACCCAAAGCCACGGGAATGCGGCTGTTGAGGTCGGTGATCAGCAGCACGCGTGCGGACCGCGCCCCGGCCTCGACCACGCGCCCGGCCACGCCCCGGCCATCCATGGCCACGGCGCCGACAAGATTCTGCGGGTCGCCATTGGCCGGCGGCACCAGCACCAGCACCGAGCGGTCGTAAATTCCGCCGGTATCGGCCACCACCTCGCCGGTGGAATATTGCGGCATGGGCGATGGCACGTAATGCAGCGAGGCTTTCAGCGCGTCATTTTGTGCTTGAAGAGCCATGGCCACCTCCTGCCATTGCAGCAGCTCGGTATTCTGCTCGCGCAACTGCGCATTCTCTTCACTCAGCGAGAACAGATGGCCAATGACCCCGGTGCCGTGCTCGGCCGCCTCGATGGGGGCGGAGAACACCATATAGGCGGGGGCGAGAATATCATTGAGCCCGGTGCGCAGGTCGTTGTCGAAATTCTGGTCGGCGCGGCCGATCAAAATGCAGCCGAGCGAAAGCATCAGCATCAGTACGGGGCTGAGCCGGGATAGTGCCTGGCGGAACGGGACCGATAGCCTGAGCACCGGGCGTTAACTCCCTAAGAGACCTGACCTGATATTCGAGTCGGGCAAAAAACGAACACAACAACAAATAAACGACTTTGCCTTACAGCCAAAACGCGGCTGCGCACAGATGTACGGCCGTGATTTAACATTAGAAATTACCAAGATTCCATAAATATGCCGAAAGATATCTTGAATCTTTCATTTCGCGACCATACGCGCCCCGAAAATCGCGCTGCCGGCCCGCACATGGGTGGCCCCAGCGGCGATGGCGGCCTCGAAATCGCCGGACATGCCCATGGAGCGCACGGCCAGACCATGCTCATCCGCCATGGCGGCGAGCCGCTGGAAATAGGGTGATGGGTCCGCGCTCTCGGGCGGGATGCACATAAGCCCGGCGAGGTTTGCGCCGAAACGAGCGCGCATGGCGCGGATGAAAGAATCCGCCTCGGCCAGGGCCACGCCGGATTTTTGCGCCTCATCGCCTATATTCACCTGCACCAGCAATTGCGGCAGCCGCCCGGCTTTTTGCGCCGCGGTTGCAATGGCATCCGCCAGGGAGGCGCGGTCCAGACTGTCGATGGCATCGGCCAGCAGCACGGCCTGCGCGGCCTTGTTGGTCTGTAGCCCGCCGATGATGTGCAGCTGGGTACCCTGCAGGGGGAATTTTTCGGCCGCCTCCTGCACCCGGTTCTCGCCGAACACATGCTGCCCGGCGGCAAGGGCAGCCAGCACCGCCGCCTGCCCATGGGTTTTGCTCACGGCAACCAAGGTAACAGCGGCGGGGTCGCGCCCGGCGCCCAGAGCGGCACGCGCAATGCGGTCCAAAATGGATTTAAGGTTTGCGGCGATCGCGCTAGGGTCGGCTATGGGAGCGGGCATGGATGCAGGGTTACTGGCCTGGGGGCGCAGGGTAAAGCAGCGGGGGCGGGGCAAAATTCCGCCTCTATGGTTCTTTACCGATGCCGCCCGCCTGCCGGACCCGCTGCCGGTAATAGCAGCCTTGCCGCGCGGCTTGTGCGGCGTGGTGTTCCGGCACGATGCCGCACCCAACCGTAAAGCCTTGGGGCGGCAGATAGCCTCCTTGTGCCGTGTACGGCGGCTGGCCCTGGTGGTGGCGGGCGATGCGCGGCTGGCAGCATGCCTGCATGCCGGGCTGCATCTGCGGGCCGGGCGCCGGGGTGTGCAAAAGCTGCCCCCGCTGGTTACTTCCTCGGCGCATAACCCGGCGGAGCTGCTGCGGGGCCGCCGGGCGGGCGCGAAACTGCTCTTCATCTCGCCTGTCTATGTCACAAAAAGCCATGGCGGTGCCCCGGTGCTGGGGGCTGCGGGCTGGCGGCGCCTGGCGCGCCTGGCTGCACAAACGGCCGGGCAGACAAGTTCCGCGGCCTTAGGGGGAATTAGCGGGCGCGGCATGCGCGCTCTGGGCCCGGATTGTGCCGCGGCGGGCGCCATGGAGGCGTTTTTTCCTGCATTGTAGCACGGTTTTTAATCATCCCGGTGCGCCGCCAGCCATGCGTGAAAGCCAATAAATAAATCTATGGTTTTAGTATTTAGATAATGCCGTGAATTGTCATAAAACTGACACTTTATGAATTTTGCAGCATTTTTTATCAGAAAAATTCATACTAACGTCATATACATGTTGCCGCCAAGCCACAGTGGGCACGAAACGCCGGAGATGGCTCTCCAAAACATTGCCACAGTTTAAGGATGCGGTTTTAAGGGCGGCGAGCGTTCGGCCTCACGGCCGTACGGTTGGGCCGGCAGCGGTCTTCATCGAGGCTCTCAATACACGAATGCCGGTACAATCCGGCGATCTAGGAGATGAATTCATGCGTAAACTTCTTCTGGCCACTGCGGCTTCGCTGAGCACCTTGCTCGCAGGCGGCGCGGCCCATGCCCAGGCTCTCAAGCCCGTTGCCGCCGGCACCGTCCAGGTTCATCTGAACGGCTTTTTGCAGTTCTCCTTTGGTGACATCGCTGGCAGCGGCATGTCCGGCGGCACGGTCGCCGCCGGCACGGCTTATAAGCTTGGCCCTATTGCTGAGACCGGCGATGTCCGCCTGTATCCCGGCTTTGACGGGAAGACGATCAACGGCATCAGCTACGGTGTGCAGATCGAACTGCGTACCGCCGTTTCCAATGCCAACGGCGCGGGCGTGAACAACAACGGCACTTCCACCAACGGCGTGAACAGCCTCTACGTTCGCCGCGCCTATGGCTATATCGGCACGGAACAGGCCGGTTATGTCCGCCTCGGCCAAGGCGACAATGCTTTCGACCTGCTGCAGCACGGCGTGATCGAGACCTTCGGTGACGGCAACCAGTGGACCGGCGAAGGCACCATGGTGACCATGCTCCCCGTCGGCGCACCCACCCAGTTCATCTATGCTGACCAGGGCGCGCTCTACACGACCAACAAGATCGTGTACCTGACCCCGGCCTTCGTGGACCCGATCGGCGGCAAGCTTTCCGCCGGCATCAGCTACGAGCCGAACTCCAACGGCATCAAAGAGGGCGACGCGTCGACCTCCAGCATTTACGGCAACAGTGCTTCCAGCATCGTCGGTGGCAGCTCCAACCGCCGCCGCAACACGGTCGATGCCATGGTCGATTACCAGATCAAGGAATTCGGCCTCGCCACCAAGATTTCCGGTGGTTGGCTCGGCAGCTCGCCGCTCGGCAACATCGGCTCCACCCAGGGCTATTCGGGCATGAACGTCTGGCAGTTCGGTGCGCAGACGACCTATGGCGGTCTGCTGACGGACACGGACAGCCTGACTGTGGGCGCTAACGTCAAGGGCGGTTCGCTCGTCGACAAGTATGCTTTCAAGAAGGTCGGCACGCGCGACGCGCTGGGCTATATTGCGGGCGCTGCTTATACCGTTGGGCCCTATGTGCTTGGCGCGTCCTTCTGGGACCAGCAGGAATCCAACGGCGTCGTCGGCGCCGCCGGCAAGGGCGTTGAGGGCCATACGCTGAGCGAATACGGCGTGGCCGTCGGTGGCAACTACATCGTCGCCAAGCCGCTGAGCCTGTTCGTGCAGTACATGTACGGCAACGTGCATGGCGCTGCGCCGACCGCCTTTGCGGCCACGAAGAGCGGCAATGACCACGTGCAGGCAATCGCCGCCGGCGCCACGTTTAAGTGGTAAGCCTCTAATCAGCCTACGTTTGCAAAAAAGGGTGGCGGGCAACCGCCACCCTTTTTTGTGCCATTTTATGTCCCTAGCCTGCTTGCCCTTGGCGGATGGGGCGCGCGCGGCTAAACAGCGTGCAGTTTAGGGTCTTGGAGAGCGAATTTGCGGAGTCTTGGAAACATTGCCGTCCCTGTCGCGCTGGTAACGGCGCTGCTAAGCCTTGGTGCGTGCAGCGGCGTGAAAACCTCGAACGCCGACGTCAACAACTATCAGAACTCCGGTTTGCCTCAAGGTCAGGCCGGGGCTGATTCCAGCGGCCTCGGCTGGACCTTCGGCAAAGGCAGCAGCAGCACCAACAGCCAGGCCACCCAGATCCAGGTGAACGCCTATCTGTGGCGCGCCACGCTGGACACGCTGTCCTTCATGCCCTTGGTCTCGGCGGACCCGTTCGGCGGCGTCGTGATCACCGATTGGTACAGCCCGGCCAGCACGCCGGGAGAGCGCTTCAAGGTCAACGCCTATATCCTGAGCAAGCAGCTCACGGCCAACGCCATCCAGATCAGCGTGTTCCACCAGGTGCAAACCGGCACCGGCTGGGCCGATGCGCCGGCGGACCCGTCGCTGGCCAGCGGGCTGGAAGACCGGATCCTGTCCCGCGCCGCCGATTTGCAGGCGGCCTCGCAGAACGGCCAGTAGGTTTTGCGCCCCGCCCGGCGGGCGGGGTTTGCGATGAGTTGGTAAAGCCTGGGGTAGGTAAAGCTTGATTTTGCGCTGATTTTGTAGTAACGTTTCTACATTGCGCGGAGCACGCCACCATGAGCACCAGCACCATCCTCACCAGCCGGGAATTCAACCAGGACACCGGCCGCGCCAAAAAAGCGGCAGCCTCGGGCCCGGTGATCATCACCGACCGCGGCCAGCCGGCCCATGTGCTGCTGAGCATCGAGGAATACCGCCGCCTGACCGGGCAAAAACGCAATATTGTCGAGGCGCTGGCCATGCCGGATTTCGACGATATCGAACTGGATATCCCGCCACGGGTCGCCTTGCCGCGCCCGGCTGAGTTTGATTAGGCGTGTATCTGCTCGACACCAATGTCATCTCCGAATTGCGTAAACCGGCTGGACGAATAAGCCCCGATGTTGCCGCATGGGCTGCGGCGGCAGATGCGGATACATTTTATATTTCGGCCATCACGGTGATGGAGCTGGAGCTGGGCGTGCTGCGGCTGGAGCTTCGCCGCCCAGCACAGGCAATACCGCTGCGCAACTGGCTGGAACGCCACGTGCTGCCGCAATTTGCCGGGCGTATCCTGCCCGTTGACAGCGCCGTGGCATTGCGTTGCGCCCAATTGCACGTACCCAAGATGAGGCCGGAGCGAGACGCCTATATCGCCGCGACGGCCGCCGTACACGGCATGGCGGTGGTAACATGCAATGTGAGCGATTTTGCCGGCACGGGTGTTGCCGTGGTGAATCCCTGGGTGGTGTCATAAGCCCTCCATGCTCCCGCCATATCGCGGACACATGTCGCAATCATGAACAAATTTCGAAGTTGATATAAACCACCTTCGCCCCATATCGGAACTCCAAGCAACAGGGACTGCGGTGCGCATGCGCCACGGCATTTAAGTTGTTTAACCGGAATTATGGAGGATTACGATGAAGAAATATCTTACAGCGGCCACCTGCGCTTTGTTCCTGATCTCAGGCGCGGCCATGGCCCAGACCAGCTCGTCCGACAGCACCACGACCACAACCGCGCCCGCCGTTGTGGCACCCGCCCCGGGCACGATGAGCTCGACCGAGAGCAAGAACTCGAATGACGGCATGGGCGATACGTCGTCGTCGAAGAAAACCACCTACGGCAATGCCTATGGCGCCGCCAGCGAGAGCAGCACGACCAGCACGACCGCTGCCCCGCCGCCGCCGGCGACAACCACCCAATCCACCACGACCACCAGCCCGTAAAAGGATATCGAAATGAAAAACTACAAATTCGGTATCCGGTTATTGGCAAGTGCTGCCCTCATCGGCGGCATGACTGTGCTGACGTCCTGCGGCGCCCCGCCGCCGCCAACCACCACGACCACTTCGGAAACCACGACAGCGCCGGCCGTGCCGCCGCCGCCGCCGGTTTCGACCACCACAACGAACACGCAAAGCAGCACGCCATAACATTGTGATCAATTGCTGTTTTTCCAACGATACACTGCATCGTTGGAAAAACAGCGTCTGTTAAATGAAACGAATGGCGGATAAGCGAAGCGCCATCCGCCATTCGCGGCACGGATCCTGGATTGCTCTTTGTTCTTCCGCCCGTTTTCGCAGTCACCGAGCAACTGCCGCGGCCAAATCAATTCAGATAAAAACGAAAAAACCAATCCGTTTCCGGCATGATTATCGCCGCTGGAAAAACCCTACAACCCGCGCAGCAATGCCCCGAATCCCATGCGGTGATGCCGCGTCGCCCCGCAGCGGATAATCGCCGCGCGATGCACCGCCGCCGCATAGCCCGCATTTTTCTCCCAGCCATATTCCGGGTAGCGCTGCGCCAGCCGTGCCATCAGCGCATCGCGCGCCTCTTTCGCCACAATGGAAGCAGCCGCGATGGACAGCGATAGCCCATCACCACCGACCAGCGCCGTGCAGGGCATCTCGCAGCCAGGTTTGCGGTTGCCGTCCACCAGCACATGGTCAGGCCGCACCGGCAGCCGGGCAATGGCGCGGCGCATCGCCAGCATCGAGGCATGCAGAATATTCAGGCGAAAAATATCGGCAACCGAGGCCGCCCCAAGCGCGATATGCGCGCCGCTCTCCCGCAACGCCGCCAAAGCAATGGCCCGGCGGGGCGCTGATAGTTTTTTAGAGTCATCGATCAGCCCCGCCAGCCCGCGCGGCATTTGCGCCGGCAATATCACCGCGGCGGCAAACACCGGCCCAGCCAGCGGCCCGCGGCCAACCTCATCCACCCCCGCCACCACGCATTGCAGCCGCAGCTCGTGGGTCAAGTCCGGCATCAGCGTTTGTTCGCGAAAAACGCCTTCAGCAACGCGGAACATTCCGCCTCGCGCACCCCGCCGATAATCTCGGGCTTATGATGCGTGCCGGCATGGGTGAACACGCGCGGCCCATGCTCCACCGCACCACTCTTGGGGTCATACGCACCAAATACCAGCTTGCCGACGCGGAAGGCGGCGATCGCCCCGGCGCACAGCACGCAGGGCTCCATCGTCACCGTCAGTGTACAATCGGTAAAATACTTACCGCCGCGCACGGCCCAGGCCTGGGCCAGCACCAGCATCTCGGCATGGGCGGCCGGGTTCTGTTCCTGCTCCACGTAATTGCGGGCGGTTGCAAACACCACGCCGTCGTCATTGCTCAGCACCGCGCCCACGGGAACCTCGCCAGCTTCGGCAGCTTCGCAGGCTAGTTTGAGGGCGGTTGCCATGGGGGGGATCATGGGAGTTAGATTTGCATTAGCCGCCGCGCCGGGTCTAGGTGCTAGCCATGAAAAAACGCCCCCTGATCGGCCTGACACTGGATGCCGAACCGGCTGGCGGCTGGTCGCAATACCCCTGGTACGCGCTGCGGCAGAATTACATGGATGCGGTGAACGCGCATGGCGGCCTGGCCGTCGCCGTGCCGCATGATGCCGCCCTGGCGGAAGACTACCTGAGCCAGCTCGACGGGCTGATCGTCACCGGCGGCGCTTTCGATGTTGACCCGGCTTTGTACGGCGAGACGGAAACGCACCAAACCGTTGAGTTAAAGGCCGGCCGTACCACCGCGGAGCTGGCGTTGCTGCGCGGCGCGATGGCCCGCAACATGCCGCTGCTCGGCATTTGCGGCGGCCAGCAATTGCTTGCCGTGGCCCTCGGCGGCGCGCTCCACCAGCATATACCGGATGCGATTCCAAACGCCCTGGCGCATGAGCAGAAGCATTGGCATTACGAGCCGGGGCACGACGTAAATATTTTGCCGGGCACCAGGCTGTACGATATCGTGGGGGCAAAAATGCGCGCCAACACCTCGCACCACCAGGCCGTGCGCGCGCCTGGCCGCAGCGTGGTTAACGCGCTGGCGCCCGATGGCGTGATCGAAGGCGTGGAAGACCCCGGCCAAAAATTCTGCATCGGTGTGCAATGGCACCCGGAATATTTTGTCGATCCCGGCGATCATGCCCTATACGCCGCCTTCATAGGGGCATGCCATGACTGAAGACAACGACACCACCGAAGAGACTGAAACCGGCGAACGCGGCGAACGCATCGCCAAATTCCTCTCCCGCGCCGGCATCTCCAGCAGGCGTGATGCCGAAGCCATGATCGAGGCCGGCCGTGTGCGGATGAACAATGAGCCCGTCACCCACCCCGCCGTGTTCGTAAAACCCGGGGACATGGTGCTGGTGGACGGCAAACTTGTCTCCGAGCCCGACCGCACCCGCCTCTGGCGCTACCACAAGCCCGAAGGCCTGGTCACCACCCATAAAGACCCCGAAGGCCGCCCCACCGTCTTCGACAAACTCCCCCCCGGCCTGCCCCGCGTCATCTCCATCGGCCGGCTAGACCTCACCTCCGAGGGCCTGCTGCTGCTCACCAACGACGGCACACTGGCCCGCAAGCTGGAACTCCCCGCCACCGGCTGGCTGCGCCGCTACCGCGTGCGCGTCCACGGCGGCGTCGCCCCCGAAAAAATCAAACGCCTAGCCGAAGGCCTTGCCGTGGACGGCATAAAATACGGCCCCATCGAAGCCGCGATAGACTCCGTCCAGCGCTCCAACACCTGGATGTCCATGTCCCTGCGCGAAGGCAAAAACCGCGAACTCCGCCGCGTCATGGAAGCCCTGGCCCTGCCCGTCACCCGCCTCATCCGCGTCGCCTACGGCCCCTTCCAACTAGGCACCCTCCCCCGCAGCTGCGCCGAGGAAGTCAACGGCAAAATCCTGCGCGAACAGGTGCCGGGCCTGGGGTAATAATCATGGGGTGTGGGAAAAAGGCCAGGGCTCTGCCGTCGTGCGAAGCACGCCTCTGGCGTGGGACCCGCCAAGGGCCTCAGGCCCTTGGATCCCGCCCGGCATTGGAGAGAGGGAGGGCAAAGGCGTGGTCCCACCACCCCGTCATGCCCGCGCATGTGGGCATCCACGCCTTTGCCCTCCCTCTCTCCAATGCCGAAGTGTTGGGAGCCCGAGGCCGCCAGCCCCAGCAAATCCAAGCCAAAACCCAGCCTCTTTCCACCACCCCATGACCATCCCCCCAGGCCCGCGCATCATCGCCGGCACATGGAAAGGCCGCCGCCTCGCCGCCCCAGAGGGGCTAGAAACGCGGCCCACCAACACCCGCGCCCGCCAAGCCGTATTCGACATCCTAGCCCACGCCCCCTGGTGCGAGTTGCGCGGCGCAAAAGTGCTGGACGTATTCGCCGGCACCGGCGCTTACGGCCTGGAAGCCCTCTCCCGCGGCGCAGCCTCCGCCATCTTCTTTGAACAATCCCGCCCGGCTTTGGCAGCGCTAAAGCAGAACATCGCGGCATGCGGGGTAACATCGCGCGTAGTGGCAGGCGACGTCCTACTCGCCCCGCCCGGGGAACCCCACAACCTGATCTTCCTAGACCCGCCCTACGGAAAAAACCTCATCCCCCAAGCCCTATCCACATTGCGCAACCGCAACTGGCTCGCCCCCAACGCCCTCATCATCGCCGAATTCGGCCCCGGCGACGAAATGGAAATCCCCAACCTCCTGGCCGAGCGCATCCACGGCAAAGCCCGCGTAAAAATCTGGCGGGAATTTGGAACGATCTAAACCTCGGATGTCCGTATGGGGTAGAAAGCCGCCGGGGTATTGCCGCGCCCTTGGCAACAGCAGCGGACGTTCCGCCCATGGCGTGAGGGCACAGAGCGGAATAAGTGATCAAATCACGGACGTGCCATTTTAAGGCCACAACAATCCAGCTATGACTGTCCTGGACACGATTCCCTGCTCGTCTGTTAGGTGCCGTCTATGAAAAACCCTCTGAAATTGCAGATTTTGCTTGGGCTTTGTCTAGCGTCCTGCACAGCACCCGCACCACCGCCGCGCTTGACCTATGTCACCCCTGCGCTCGCGATCGCTCAGAACGAATTCGCCATTGATCTGTATGGCCAGATCAGCCGTCAACCGGGAAACTTCTTTTTCGCTCCCTACAGCGTTTCGACCGCTCTGGGCATGGTTTACGCTGGCGCCAAGGCCGGTACGGCTACAGAAATAGCAAAAACTCTACATCTGGACAATTTGGCGCCCGCCGATGGCGGCGACCTGACTGCCACCTATTTAAAGGATTTCGCGGCGCAACCGCCGCTGGGCGACTCTGAGCCCGACGGCTCCAAATTCGAAACGGCGAATGCCCTCTGGGGCGCCCGTCATTACAAATTCAACGCCAGCTATATCACCTCCATTAAATCCGATTTTGGGGGCGATTTGCGGCGTGTTGATTTTGCCAATCCCGATGCTGCGAGTGATAAAATCAACAGCTGGGTTAGCGTGCAAACACACGGCAAAATCCCCTCGATCATTTCCCCTATGATGCTGAGCGGGTCGACACGGCTGGTTCTCACCAACGCCGTCTATTTTAAGGCAGGCTGGCAACAGCCATTCTATGTTGATTCGACGCAAAAAGCGCCGTTTCACGTAGCCGCGGGCGACGACGTGCAAGCCGACACCATGACAATGACAAATGAGCTCGGGTACGCCGAGGATGATCACGTACAAATACTTGTCCTCGATTACCGCTACAACGATACCTCAATGGTCATCGTGCTTCCCAAGGCGAAAGACGGTTTGCCGGCGGTCGAGGCTGGCCTGACCTTGTCCGAACTCAGCACGCTCCTGGACGGTAAGCAGTATCCGCTCGTGCACGTCACGCTACCGAAATTTTCAGCTGACAACAGCTTTAACCTGATTCCGGCTCTGCAAGCCCTCGGCTTGAAACAGCTGTTCGATTTTACCAGATGCAATCTCACCGGTATTGCGACCGACCCGTCTGGCCCACTTTACGTGAATTTCGTCATCCACAAGGCTCATCTGGATGTAGACGAAGTCGGCACCGAGGCGGCCGCCGTGACTGCAATTGGCGTTGCCGTGTCTGCCGCCGCGCCGATGCCCCAACTTGGTCCACCTCCCGTGCCGATTCCGTTCATCGCGGATCACCCCTTCCTTTACCTCATCCGCGATAACGCCACCGGCCAGATCCTCTTTATGGGCCGCGTCGTAAACCCGACAAATTAGCAAGCGTAGCAACCATTAGATTGAAGCCTTGCTTTAAGGGGTCATTTTTTGCCATGGCCTTCCTCTTTCGACGACTGTATTTGCGAAGATGAGGAGTTTTCGTGCGCATGCGGTGAGGGCGCATTTGTGGCTTTTTCCACGTGCGGTTAACC